>CAMZED010000010.1 GCA_947305675.1 uncultured Clostridia bacterium
TGTCTTAATTGAGCATTTGACTCCGCTCGTGCCGTATCAGTGCGTAAATAGCCGCTTTGTCTGCGCTCTGAGGGACGCTTGCCGAACAGCAAGCGTCCCTCTTTTTTCGGTCTTTGCCGGAATTCATTTTTGTTTAAGGAATTTATACATTTCCTCGGTCGCGAGCGATATCTTGGTGACCGAAAAATCGTTCCCCTCGGGATAGATATAAAACGTGTCGTTGATCTTGTTAAGGTCGATACAGTCGCCGTATTTGCCCAGATACTCGTATTCTATATGGACCGAATACTGTTCCCCGGCGGGCCAGAAAAAGCTGTAATCCTCGCCGTCGTAATTGCCGGAAAGGGTGAATCCGCCGAGGTCGTGCCTAAGCCGCGCTTTTCCGATGTTTATGTATCCCCTTGCGTTCGGAAGCGCGCTGACGTGAACGTCACAGGAAAAATCATATTCACCGGATTCGATCTCTTTTCTTACGTTGGAGCGTTCCCACTCGTACCAGTCGGGTATATGCGTGAACACGGCGCCGCCGTCGCGTCCGAGCTCGCCGAGTTCGTTCATTGTCCATTCGGCTTTGCAGGCGCGGCAGAACAGTTTTGTGCCGCTTGAATCCATTGAATACTCTTTGCCGCACACCGGGCATTGATAAAGCACTTTATGCAGGCCGTTCGCTCTGCCGGGATAGGTTATCCTTATCCCGTTTTCTTTCTGCCATGCGAAATCGTCGTATCGCATCGCTTTTTCGATGGTTTCGGTGACCTCGCGGTAATCGGCGGTTTTCAGCTGTTCTTCGGTATAAAGGCAGGTCATTACCGCCTCGGTGCCTTTTACTCCGTGGTCGGGAAGATTCCAGAAAGGCGAATTGACGTGATGCCCGTGGCAGATAAGCGTTACGACCGGGACGCCGAGAAACTTTGCAAGTTTGCCGAAATCGTCGGGCAGGACGGCGTTCGTTCCGCATAACGAATAACGCGCCTCGGGGTAAAGCACGGCGATATCGCCGCGTTTTACGACTGTGCGAAGCTGCCAGATAAGCGTGTTGTCGTTGGTGAACTTGCGCTTGCACATACAGCCGATAAAGCGCAAAAGCCATTCGCGCCCGATGAATCCGTCGATCGCCACGACAAAATTCGCACGGTGAGGCCGGAACGCCTTTACCGCGACCGAAAAATCCATAAACGCGTTGTGATTGCACAGCAGCAGATAGGGCGGTTTTATCCCGTCCATATTAACTTTTACAAGCCTGTTTTTATGTTTTTTTGTTACAAAAAACGATATTATCCAGGTCAAAGGGCGCAGATGCATCCGCATCGGCGCCTTTTTCATATCGAACCTTTTAACCCGTTCAAGCATACCGCTCACTCTTGCCCGTTTGCATCGGGACGGTCTTCACCGGATGTTTCGTCGGATCCTTCGCCAAAGTGATCGCCTTCCTGTTCTTCAGAACCGCAAGAAGGCCGAAAACCGTCCGGAGCAGACGAATTCATATGATCGGGATTCTGATACGAAGCGCCGAAATCGGTCCCGGCAACGCTGTTTGCCGCGGCGTTATAGTTGTTCTGATCGACCCGTCTGAACGCCGAGCGAATCGAACCGAAGCTGCCGAAAGCACAGAACGCAAGCCCGATAAGCAGGTCGATAAGATATCCGCGAAGGATCTCGCCGTCCTGAAGGGCGTGACCGACGCATTCGAAATAGGAAGGCAGATAATCGACCTCGCCGTCGGCGTACCATTGCTCGTAGGCGTGCATAACATCGAGCGACAGGCAGGCATACCAGGCGATAACGATCACGATCGCCGCGATGACGGCCGAGATTATAACGCCTTTTTTGCTTTCGGCTTTTCCGAACACCTTATAGCCTTTTATTGCGCAGACCACTCCGATAACGCCGCTTATTCCGGCAAGGATGCCGATCTGCCAAAGCAGGAACCAAACCACTCCCCCGGCGAGCGAGAACAAAAACGCCCCGACCGCGCCGGCGATAACGTTTTCCTGCGGGTTTTGAGTATTAATCCCCTGATAAACGTTGTTCTGCATATGAATCTCCTTATTTTTGTTTGACAAAATCGATTATGTCTTTTATAACCTCGTCGCGGCAGGTGTCGTTCAATATCTCGTGACGGCAGTTATCATAAATCTTCATTTCGACGTCCGCACCGAGCGATTTCAGCTCCGCGCAGACCTTTTTTACGCCGGCGCCGTTTTCGCCGACGGGGTCGTCACCGCCGGAGACGAGCAGGATCGGCTTTTTGCAGACGAGTTTGGAATTGATCTCTTTTGTGTTGCTGAGTTTGTTCAGCGTAACAAGATCGCCCATCGCCGAAGAAGTGAATTTGTAATTGCAGAATTTATCGGCGGCATAACGTTCGCGAACCGATCTGTCTTTGCTCAACCAACTGAAAACGTCATTTTCGGAGGCGAATTTTTTATTATAGCTTCCGAAAGCGAGCGAATAAACGGTTTTCGAAATATGTTTTTCACCCTTTAACGCTTTAATTGCTTTTATAACGGCAAGCCCTATACCCGCGGCGGGGTTCGGTCCGCCGGTGCCCATAACGATAAGCTTGTCGAACATACCGTATTCGGCGGCGGCTATCCGCACGATGAAGGAACCCATACTGTGCCCCATAAGCACAAACGGCAGATCTTCGCCGTATTCCGCCCTGATCGCTTTCCCGAACACATAAACGTCATCGACAAGGCGCTTCCAGCCGTCTTTGTGCGCGATAAACCCAAGCTCGCCCTCACGTGCGGTCTCACCGTGACCGAGATGATCGTATCCGAAAACGATAAAACCCTCGTTTGCCAGCTCACGCATAAACCCGTCGTATCTGCCGATATATTCGCACATGCCGTGAACGACGTGGAACAGCCCCGCGGGACTCCCCTCGGGGATATAAACTTTGCCTTTCAGAGCGTGTTCGCCGTCGGAAGACAAAACTTCTTTTTCGATAACCTGAATGTTCATTTAAAAAACCCCCCCTGCAAAAAATCAATCTTCGGTCATAGCGGATCTTACCGCCGTCCGCCAGCCTTTAAGCAGTTTTTTTCGCTCTTCGCCGCACATAGTCGGGGAAAAAGTAACTCCCGGTCTGGAAAGCGCGGCGATCGATTCGCGGCTCTCGAAGAACCCGACCGCCAGCCCGGCAAGGAACGCGGCTCCCGCGGCGGTCGCCTCGCGAAGGTCGGCCCGGAAGACATCGGTTGCGGAAATATCCGCCTGGAACTGCATTAAAAAGTCGTTGGCGGAAGCACCGCCGTCGACGTTGAGCCTTTGGATCCTTCTGCCGCTGTCGTTCGCCATGGCTTCAAGCACGTCCTCGGTCTGGTAAGCGACCGATTCAAGCGAAGCGCGGATGATATGTTCGCGCCGGACGCCGCGCGTAAGCCCGGTTATGGTTCCGCGCGCGTGCATATTCCAATAAGGCGCGCCGAGCCCGGCAAACGCGGGTACTACATAAACTCCGGCGCTGTCGCTTACCTTGGTGGCGAAATATTCGCTGTCGCGCGCTTCGTGGATAAGGTGAAGTTCGTCTCTCAGCCATTGCACTACCGCGCCGCCCACGAATACGCTGCCTTCAAGCGCATATTCAAACGGTTTGCCTTTTTCGGTGGCGGCGGCTGTGGTAAGCAGACCGTGACGGCTGAAAACCGGTTCGCCGCCGGTATGAGCCAACAGAAAGCACCCGGTGCCGTAAGTGGTCTTTACGTCCCCGGCTTTAAAACAAAGCTGGCCGAACAAAGCCGCCTGCTGGTCGCCCGCCATACCGGAAACGGGTATCGACGCGCCCATTATATTCACATTGCCGTAAACCTCGCTGCTGCTTCTTACCTCGGGGAGCATCGAACGCGGGATAGAGAGCATTTCCAGCATCTCTTCGTCCCAATCCCCCTGTGCGAGATTGTAAAGCATCGTGCGCGAGGCGTTTGTCCTGTCGGTAATATGCAGTTTTCCGTCGGTCAGCTTCCACAGAAGCCAGGTGTCGATGGTGCCGAACAGCAGATCGCCTTTTTCGGCGCGCTCACGCGCGGAAGGGATATTGTCAAGTATCCACTTTATCTTTGTGCCGCTGAAATATGCGTCGGGGCGCAAGCCGGTTATTCTTTTTATTTTTTCGGTATAGCCGTTTTTCACAAGATCCTCGCATATGCCCGAGGTCCTTCTGCACTGCCAGACTATCGCGTTGCAAACCGGTCTCCCGGTGACTTTGTCCCACACCACCGCCGTTTCGCGCTGGTTGGTGATCCCGATCGCCGCGATCCCGTCGGGCGAGATCCCGCTTTTCGCAATGCATTCCGTCATTGCCGAATACTGGTTGGCGTAGATCTCCATCGGATCGTGTTCCACCCATCCCGGCTGAGGATAGATCTGGGTGAATTCGTGCTGAGCCGTGCAAACCACGCGCGCGTTTTTGTCGAACAGGATCGCGCGGGCGCTGGTGGTGCCTTCGTCGAGCGCGAGTATATATTCTTTCATAACCGCCTCCTGAAAGATGACTTTTCGCGGACGGACCGCGACTTTTTTATATCGAGATCAGCTTTATTATCTTTTTTTCCTCTACTCCCGGGAGCGACTTTTTCAGCCGATCGAGAATAAACGCAAACGATTCTTCGGGGCGGTATTTATAACACGAGCGGATAAGCTCTGCCCCAAATAACGATTCAGGCGACGAATATCTTGCGATCCCCCACCCGTATTCCCTGCCGTTTTTATTCACGGCGTATTCGAAATCAGCCGCGAGGACGTAGGTCTGCATCTGCAATCCGGTGATCACCCGGTCGAATCCTTTTTGCCCGTTTTTGCCGTAGCCGCTCATTTCCCGAAGCTCAGTCGACAGCAGAGATTTTTCGGAATAGACTATATCGAGCAGGCTCTTATCGCCGGAAGTCATCAATCCGTCGTCGAAACGCGCGTCGTAATCGTATCCGTCGCGGCGGTAATTCACAAAATGCGGCAGCAGTTCCCGGCTTACATAGCCCGATTTGCCTCTGAAAAACTTCCCGTAAGCGCAACGCCCGCTGCGCGCGGCGGGGCCTTTCCATTCCCACGGGCCTTCGACCCCCTCGACAAACCATTTCTCCGGCGGGGTATGCTCGGCGATCGAAAACCCCTCGACCGGGTTTTTAAAAAACGGCAGGAACCCCAGTTCTTCGACAGTTTTTATAAGGTCTTCGGCGCTGTTAAGCCATCCGAATCCGTTTACCGTGCCGCTCATTTCTTTTTAAGCCTTTCGAAAAGGCTTTTTACCTCTTTGCTGCGGAGTTCGGCGGATTCTTTGTCGACGGTTATAACTACAAAATCGCCCTCGGCGGCGCCGGGCAGCAGTTTTTTATCGATCAGCGCGGTATCGCCGTTGATCTCGACAACGGCGAAATCCTCTTCAAAACGGTCTATGATCACTTTCATAAACAATACCTCTTATTCTTCGGGCTTGCAGGTGCCGCAGCGCGTAAACCCGAACGATTCAAGTTCGGCAATGCTCCTTGCAGAGCAGGCGCGGTTCTTTTCGGCGGTCGAAACCGCTCCGCCGCATTCGGGGCGGTGGATCTTCATTCCCGATATGTTAAGCACCCATTTGTAATCAAGTTCGGGGGTGCCGACGGATACCGAGTAAGTTTTTCCGTCGGACAAAACGTTTACCGTCCCGGACAGATCGGTGCGAAAAACGTTCTTTATCCCGGCGGCGGCAAAACGTTCAAGCGCCTCGGCGTGAGGATGCCCGTATTTGTTGTCTTTGCCGCAGGAGATCACAGCCGTTTCCGCCCCGACCGATTTAAGAAAAGGCGCCGAGGAGGAAGTCGAGCTGCCGTGGTGGCCGGCTTTAAGCACGCTGCACTTCAGCGAATCGCCGTAACGGACAAGGATGTCTGCCTCTTCTTTCGATTCGGCGTCACCGGTGAACAAAAACGAGGTTTCGCCGAATACCGTCTTCAATACCGCCGAACAGTTGTTGAGATCGTTTGGATAAATATTCACCGGGCCGACAAACTCAGCCGACAGTCCGTTGTAATCAGTCGCTAACGCAACGCCCGCCGCCGCGACGTTGATCGAAAGCCCTTTCGATTCGATCACGCCAAGCAGATCGAGAAACGCGTCGGTATTGGCGGTGACGTCGGGCATATATATCTCGCCGACATCGAAAACGCCGAGCAGCAGCGCCATACCGCCCATATGGTCGGTATGGGGATGCGTTACGACAATGTGATCGATCTTTTTATATCCGAGCAGGTCGATAAGCGTTATGACCCTTCCGACATAATTCCGCTCGCCGCAATCGATAAGCATACACTGCCCGTCGGGCAGTTCGATAAAGACCGAATCACCCTGGTCGACGTCGATAAAATGCACCGCCAACTTTCCGGTGCCGGTTTTTTCATCCGCCGGAAGGGAAGATCCGCTTTCTTCCGGCAAAACCGAAGATTCCGGCAAAACCGAAGATTCCGGCAAAACCGAAGATTCCGGCAAAGAAGATTCCGCTTCCGTTGACGGTGACCCGCCGACGGGCTGCGAACCGTCGGTAAAAGGCGCGGTGCAGGCAAAGCAGAACGCCAGCAGCGCCGCAAGCGCAATTACCTGAATTTTTTTGAGAACCGCCATAAATTACCTTTTAATTTTAAAATTGCCGAGTACGTGCCGTTTTACAATAATATAATCCACCGCGTCGATCTCGAGGCTGGAGTCGACGTCAGAAGCGGCAAACCGCAGTTCGGTCATAAGCGAAGGATCGATGCTTCTGACCACCCAGCGTTTGATGAAAATATAGTCTGCAACGCTCACCGTACCGTCGGATACGACGTCGCCGGGCAGCACGACGGTATAAGAAGCGCCGCCGCGGGTGAGCGAGCTGCCGTTGCCGACAAAAGCAGCGTCGGCCTGGCGTTCGCCCGATTCGTCGATACAGTAAATGCCTTTGCCGACAAACATCTTTTTAAGTTCGGCGACCGTGGTTTTTTCGGATATACCGCGAATGATATAACCTTCGAGCGTGCAGGAGGCGCCGGAAGCGATTTTTATGCCGGTGTCGAGCCCGTATTCGGAAAGCATCCATTCGTTGCGGCGTTTGAGCCAGTTTTTAAGATAGTTTATCTCGGCGGAATAACTTCCGGCGGGCGCTTTTTCAAGCCCGCTGTATTTGGTCCTTATTCCCCAGCCCGCCTGCGAATAGTTGCGGTTAAACACACGTCCGTATTCGCTTACGACGCTGTCGACGTGCCCTTTGCCGAGACGGTTGTCGGCATAAAGGTTTACTATACGGTCCTGGAGTTCGAGATAACGTTTTTTCACCGCGTCGCTGAATTCGGAATATTTGAGCAGCGGACGGTACCAGAGTTTGTTGCACCACAACCCCTCGGCGCTGTCGCCGCTTCCGCCCGCGTTGTTATAAGTCCAATAATAATCATAATCGCAGTTGCCCGATGAAAGGTCGAAATCCCAGCAGGGCCCGCCGTACATTTTCCCGTCTTTTATATAGAACCTTGTCGATCCGGTGTCGACGTCGACGTTCTTGAAATATTCAAGCGTTATGTAAAAATCGATCATAGAAGGGATATCGAAGTAAAGCTCGACTTGCTTGAAATCGCCCGAGGCGATGGCGGTCTCGGCGGCGGCCATAAAGTTCATAAGCCATTTGTACTGTTCGGGAGTCTGCTCCTCCGGCTCGTTTATCCCGAGGCGGACGCCATAGCGCGACGTTGTGAAATAAGTCGTGCCCTCGTCGGTGCGGGCGTCGCGTTCGAGTATGAATTCGTTCCCGTCGGTGTCGATATCCACCCGTGAAGACGAAGCCTGTATCGCGTCGATAAGCAGATAGCATCCCTGCGCTTTGCCGTTGAGATAAACCTCGACTACGCGATATTGAGGCGTGTATCTCAAGCCGATGCTCCTTGCGAAATCAAGGACTATCTGGTTGCGGATAAGAGACTTGTCATAACAGTTCGCCAAAAGGCACCATTTTTTATTCTTGCCCATACCCAAAACGTCAGTCTTCGACGAAAACTTTATGTTATAAGGCTTTTTGGCGCCGCTTGAGGTGGAATTCCCGCGGATCTTGAATTTTGATCCTTCGTCGGATATCGCAGCGAAGGAGCCGCCTTTTTCATCGATTATCTCAACTTTGCAAGCAGAATATTCGGTGCTCGGGGACGCGGAAGAAGTTATGAACACCTTCGGCACCTCGCCGGGGATATAAATATCGTTGGCGGCGGCGGAAACCACGCAGATCTCGAGCGGCAGCAGCACGACGGCGCAGAGCAAAAACGACAGTAATTTTTTCATATTGTTTTCTCCTTTAAACAGGGCCGAATAAACATATCGGTTCATATAACTTATTTTAGCATATTCCTTCGCGGTTTGCAATAGTAACATTAAGGAATGCTTTGTTATTAGGAAAGTAAAAAGTTGTTTGCGCGGGAAAAGTTTTTACCGTAAACCCTTGACATACTGCGCGGTTTGTGATAATATATGCTTCGAACGAATAAGCGCCGTTAGCTCAGCTGGATAGAGTAACTGGCTACGAACCAGTAGGTCGGGGGTTCGAATCCCTTACGGCGTGCCAACACGAAAACGCACCCTTGCGGTGCGTTTTTTGTGTTGAAATTGAAAGGGATTCGAAGGGCGCGGAGTGAATGACGTGCCTGTGGCACGTCAGAGCGCGCCACCGCCCGACCGCAGGAGGGCGAATCCCTTACGGCGTGCCAGAAAAAAGCACTGCATCAGCAGTGCTTTTTTCAATGATGTTTGCCCTGCCGGGCAAATGATGTGCGCTTCGCGCATGATGCCGCTTCGCAGATGATGTGTGCCTGCGGGCACATAGGGGCAAACATCGCATCATTGCGAGTGAAACGAGCAGCATCAAAATAGCACATTACTTTTTGTGTTTCTTTGCTCTGCTAAGAAGTTGGAAAACTTGCACACTACGGGATTTGAATCATAAAAACACAAAAAACCCCTAATGTTAATAAAACGGGCGGAATTTCCGTTGCAAATTGGTTGAAAAAATCATATTGTATTGCTATAATTTATAGCGTAAGGAGGTGATTAAATGAGTTTGGGAAATCAAATTCACGAATTAAGAAAAAAACAGAATTTATCACAGGAGCAACTTGCGGAAAAGGTTGGCGTTGCCCGGCAGACGATTTCAAAGTGGGAATTGGGTGAAACTGCACCAGATATTAAGCAAGCCCAGATGCTTTCACAGATTTTTAATGTAAGTTTGAATGAACTACTCGGAAATGAAGCAAAGGAATCTGTCAGTATCACACATAATCGCAAAGAAAAGAATCGTGTGACTTGGAGAATAATTATTACAGCAAGTGCCGCAGTACTTATGTGTTTCGTGATCGTCGGTGTAATTGGCGTCGTTCAGCGGTCGCAAATTCTGCATCCGGAAGGCATAGAAGGAACTGTTGCCATTAATAGAAAGAATTCTGTGCACATTGAACAACGCAGTGCGAAAACAATCGCATTTAACGAAAAGAATAAGCCGATGATAGTATGCGAAGTGCCAGAAGGATTTGTCGCCGATGCGGAGCGATCCGGCTTTTATACAGATGAAAATGATAACTTTATTAAATTCAATTCGGATTACGCAGATAATGTTGTGAATCCACTCCTGGGAACAGATTATTGTTCATATTATGAAAACGAGGGATATCATTCATATATGGACATGGCCTGTGCTGCTATGTATTATGATTTACCAAAGCTCGGCATTTTTTCTTCAACAGAAGAATTGCATTTAGCCGGTGGAGCACAACTTATACGCGAGCAATTATGTGCCGGACAAGATGCAGATTATTATGCCATAAATGGTGGATTAACAGGAAGTGGAGATGCGATGCGAATTTATGGTTTCGCGCTTCACTTTGAAAACAGTACTTGGCTGATAACCTTGAAGGATTATGAGGATAATTATTATTTTATAACCGTAAAAGATCCAACCGGTGTAGGAAAATCCATTGATACGATTAGTGAATTTATAAGTTACATTTATGCTGGGAATGCAGTTCAGTATTCTAAGTTACTGGATACTGTAGCTCTGCAAAACGCAAATAATGCTTTTGTGGAGTACATGGCTAATCATATCAATGATAGTGGAATTCATGGCTATTTTGTTTTTAAGGCCGATAACTCGAGATTTGTGATTTTTCACGATGGTGCTACTGTAGGGGTCTACTACAGTATAGAATCAGCGTTAGGTGCAATGTCGGATAACCCGGATCTAAGCAAGCTCTCAGCCACCGATGTTAACAATCTTTGGATATATGAATAACTTTTCAATTATTTGCCTAATGCGCAGTAAAAATACTGAATGCTACTTTTACGCTTTTTACCTTGTTTCTGCTCCGTGTAAGTAGTCTTCCGCAACACGAAAACGCACCCTCGCGGTGCGTTTTTTGTGTTGAAATTGAAAGGGATTCGAAGGGCGCGGAGTGAATGACGTGCCGGTGGACTTAAACACCCCCAAAAATCTTCGATTTTGCGGCAGCTAAATTAAATTCGCCTATAAGCTCGGCGAAGCCGAATTCAGCTTGCGAAGCAAATTTAGCCGGGCAGCGCCCGATTTAGCTCGCCGAATACGGCGAATTTAGCTGCGGTGTACTTCTTTACGAAGTACACCGCTGCAGGGGATTATTTTTGCCTTGATCAGCCGATATCTTCAAAAACGGTGTTGACGAGCTCGTTGTATTCGCGCCAGGCGTGATACCCCGCAAGGCAGGAAGTGTAATCGGCGACGGACCGGTAATACCAAGCCTGCTTTGCCGGGTCTTTTTGGTTGAACCCGTTCCAAAGCGCGCTGCCCTGCGCGAGATACGCGCGGTAAAACGAGCGCATATTTGCCAGTTTATCGCCGAGCCAAAGGATCTTCACACCGATATCCTCGCTGTTTTTCAAAACCTCAAGCGATTCGGCCTTTCGGATCTCCCAGCTTAACGAAGGGTCGGTCCCGGGGCGTTTGTTCTCGGTTTCGGAAGCGACAAGCGCCGCCACCCTTTCGCCGAACTGTGCTTTTATAACCGCGGGGTCGGCTCCGGCGTCTTCTACCGTGTCGTGCAGAAGAGCCGCTGATATCACCTCGATATCGTCGGTTATCGAAGCGACGACGGTCGCCACCTCCATTGGATGGAGCAAATAAGGTATAACCGAGGATTTCCGCACACTGCCGCGATGCACCCGCTGTGCAAACGAAAGCGCCGAATCGAACATTTCAAATCTTTTATCATTCATTTCCGAAACGATCTCCGTGACATTTCATTGTTCGACATATTCTATCACGGCGGATAAAAATTGTCAAGAAAAGCCTTGCGTACGCAAGGCTTCTTGATTGTTTGCCGGATTATTTGCTGGTCTTTGCAATAACTTCTTTGACTATTGCTTCGATTTCTTCCTGGGTGAAGGCATAGTCGGATTTTTTCAGCGCTTCCTCGACCGCTTCGGCGATCTTGCCGGAGTTGATGATATCCTCGGTCTGCTCGGCGAGTATGGATTTGATGGTGCTCTCGAGAGTTTCCTGACTTACGCCGGTCTGAGGAAGTTTTTCAAGCGCGGCTTTTACAAGTTCGGTGATCTCTTCGTCGGTCAGTTTGCCGTCGACCTTATCGACGATGACCTGAACGTTGGTATCGTCAAGTTTGCCGGCAAGAGCCTTTTCGACGATATCTCTGATCTCTTCCTCGGTCAGTTCGCCCGATTCGGGATCGCGGATGATGGTGATAATGCGCTGTTCACCCGAAGTGTCTTTGTAGTTGGCAAGCGCCTCGTTCAAAGCTTTTTCGAGATCGTCCTTGGTCATATAATTCGCTTTGTCGAGTTTATCGATAAGCAGTTTGAGTTGTTCTTCGGCTTTGCTGTCCTGAACAGCGGGAGCCTCGTTGGCTTTTTTGGTCACCCAAACGCCGTAAAGGCAGAGCAGAAGAGCAAAGATGATGACCACGGCGATAACTACGATTATCTCCGATTTTTTCATCCCGGGTTTTTCTTTTTTGACAACGGGTTTGGCGGCGTTGCCGTTCGTGTTGTTGCTCATTTTGTGAACCTCCGAAAAATATATTTATTTTTTGTTTTTGCGAGCGTAATGCATCCTTGAATAAGTTAAACATACCTATTCGGAGGCGGACTCCGTCAAGGCGTAGTTAACAGATAAATGAACAGTTTAGTTTGTAAATTTTATGGCGGCAATTTCCGCATGGAGCGAAAGACCTGCCCGTGCGGCGGCTGCCGCGGGCGAAAAAGAGGCGGCGTTTGAGTTTACGCGCGGCGTCGCTGATTATTTGCACTGTAAAGACAGCCGCAACGGTCGCCGAAAGGACCATAACGAGCGATTCGAGGATCATAAGCGACCTCGCCAGTCCTTCGACATCGTCGGTAAGGAACCAGCTGAGCGCGTCATACGCCGGGCGACTGACGGCGCCGTTGAGCGATTCGAGGAGCAAATCAACGTTGCACGCGGCAAACAACAGCGCAAGCAGCAAAGCGGAAACGATAACGTGCAGGACGGTCGCAACACGCATTCTGTTTTTATGCAGCAGGAAAAATATTGCGCCGTTCAATGCAATGCAGGATATTGCAAGCAGCATAGCCGTATGCGGCCTCCTTTCGCGTTAGTCTTAGTTGCCGATAAACGTTAAAAATTATTTGCGGAACAGTTTTCCGAACAGACCTCTTTTCGGTTCGCCGGAATTTTTGGCTTTATCCAGGCAGTAATTCGCAAGTTCTTTATCAAGCTCGCCCGAAGTCAAAGCGCTTTCGAGCCACTTTACCCCCGTGCGCGAAAATTCACGCGCGAACGAAGCGACGATGCTGCCGAGCCCGGAACCGTCGGAAAGTGCGTCGCCCTTGTGCGCGCCGCCTTTTTTAACGACCGCGTCGGCAACGGTGATAATCGCGACGATTATGCATTGCTCCGCCGCGAAGCGGGCTTTGTCCGCGCCTTTTTCGGGAATGACAAACGATTCGCGCAGTTTTTCCGCGGCGGTTTCAAAAGCGAACGCGCCTTTGCCGAGCAGATCTATCGAAGCGAACATGGCGGCAGCCGCCGTCGCGTGCTTTTGATCCGGGTCGGTAAGCTCGCCGACAGCGCCCCGCAGGCACTGGGCGATGTTGTAACGCAGGTTCTTATCCTGCGGGAAAGCGGCGGAATGTGAAATGATCTTATAGGCTTCGCATTTTTTATAAGCGACCTCGACGGCGATATAATGCTTTACGGTGGCGAATTCTTTTGAAGCTATAACGTATTCGTTCTCGTGAGCGTACTGCGAAAGCCTTTGAACGCCGCTGTCGCGGTATTTGGGAAGAAACACGTCGTTCAGCGAAACAATGATACGCGGGTGCAGACATTCCACCGAGAATTCGCGCAGGAAAGCGGCTCCCCGGGGATCGAGTTCCGGAACGGTTTTATTGATATACTCCTCGGATTCGATCAAAGCGAAGAGATCGTATTTCTTTTGGTCTTCGGAATATTTCGATTTTATTGCGGTCAAAAGCCTTTCGGCGGTTTCGGGCGGCATATCCGGAACAAGGCGGCGGATCTCCGCTAAATAAACCGCAAGTTCCGTAACCGGTTTTTCGGTAATAATTTCGACAAACCTGTCGAAAACCTTGGTGTTCGCCCATTCGCCGAAAATCTTTTCCGTCACGCGCGAGCTGCAAAAACCGCTTCCTCCGGTGACAAACGCCAGCATTTTGGGATTTTTGCGGCGCTGATCGTTCTCGATGGCGCGGCAGAGCCCCTCAGCGAATTCATTTTGGAATTCCGGCGGTTCGCCGATGATCTTGCGGTCGACAACTTCGACGATATGCCCCGCAAGTTTATCCGATTCGGGAAGCATTTGCAGGCAGGTGTTATAAAACCTCTCTTTTTGCTCGTGAGTGAGGAAATCGTATTTATTGTCGAAGAAATCGATTATTTCCTGCTGGACCGAGGGAGTGCGGATGGTGAGCAGGAATTTGTCGATAATGGTATCCTGAGTTTCGACCGGTTCGTTATCGAAATGCTCTGTAAAGAAGTTGAACAGCGGGATCTGAAGGAATCCGCCGTAATAAACGCTGGCAAGGTGGCTGTTTATAAGCACGCGCATCTCGGCGGTTTCTCCGTCGTAAATGCTTTTTATGAAAGCGAACAGTTTCTCGCGCATAACGTCGGTATGGATAAGATCAAGCACGACGTTCATTATTATGCGTTTTGTAACTTCGGGTTCGGACGTATAGAATTTTGTTACCTTTGAAAACACCTTTTTGGGTATTTCGATATGCGACGCGGGATAGCGTTTAAGGCAACGCAGCGCGTTCACGCGCGATTCATCCGAAAGCGCGGTACGGTATTTATCATAAATACCGATAAACTCCTCGACTTTTACGTCGTTGGGGAGAATGTTTGCCTCGTGAAACATACCCGAACACTGCATAAACAGGAAGACTAGATTATTAAGGTTCTTTTCGTTCAGGACGGCGAGCTTCGGATTGCTTTTAACCGCGTTGTCGACAAAAATAAGGAATTCACGCCGCATTGCGTCGTTTCCGAAAAGGCTGTAAAAGAATTCCACAAGCTGAAGGTTGGCGCTCACTTCTTCCTCACGCATACCGACGGCGGTACGCGAACGAAACAGGATCCCCACCCCTTTGCCGTTGGGAATGGCTACGTTTTCGGGCAGAAACCTTATTTTGAACTGCGAGAATTTTGAAGTGTCGGCGGCGTCGGTCACAAACGAAAGCTGAGCCCTGACGTGATAAGGTATGATCTGCATAAACGCGTTGATAAAATCGACCGCGGAAGCCGAAAGTTCCCCGTGGTCGACGGGAAGCACCGGAAAGATCGCGCGGCATTTGCCGTAAAACACAGCAATCACGGCGTTTATCATAAACTTGATCGATTTCGAATCGTATCTTTCGGTTATGGAATACGAAACGTCGCGCGGTTTGGCGATGTATTCGTAAACCGGATAGTTCGGGTCCGGGAATTTGCCGTCTTCGTCGATATTCAGCAAAGCGAAATCTTTTATGAACTTTTCGGGATCGATCTGCAGGTTATCCGGGCTTTCGATCACGGCAGCTTTTTCTTCGGCGTCGAGAACAAGGCTGTGTACCATATAAGAGCTGCGCTCGCCGGTATAATCACGGGGGATAAAGCTCATACAGCTTTGAATTATATTCCCCTCTTTATCGGCGCGCTGACAATAGACCGGCGGGAGCTTGCCGTCGCGGATAAGAACGGCTTCGCTCCTGGTCGGCTGGTTTTCTGACACCAGGGCTATTTCTTTTTCGATATATTCACGCGAAAGATCTTCCGAGCAGGCGAAAGTGTCGTATCCGTCGGTTTTGTTGAACAAACTCAGCCGTGCGGGCACGCGCGAATATAAATGCTGAAGTGCCATAAAATCTTCCTTTTCTCAAAATTAGTCTATGCTCAAACGCATCAGTTCCTGAATGCTCGTTACGCCGTTGAGGACGAGCGCGCGGCAGGAATCCCAAAGCGTTATCATCCCGTTTTCGCGGGCAAGCTCGCGCAGTTTTTCGCTGTTTTTATCGCGGGAGATCTCGCCCTGCATTTTTTCGTTGACATAAAGTATCTCGTGTACCGCGGTCCTGCCCTTGTAACCGGTGTTGTTGCAGAACTGGCAGCCCTGCGGACGCGAAATTGTTATCGGTTCGTTAAGACCGAGTATTTCCATCTCCTTGGGAGTGGTTTTGCCCCTTTTCTTGCAGGCGGGGCAGAGGCGTTTTACAAGCCTTTGGGCGATAACGCCGACAAGCGAATCCGCCACAAGGTAATCCGGTACGTTCATATCCTCCAGACGGGTGATGGCGCCGGGTGCGTCGTTGGTGTGGAGCGTGCTGAACACAAGGTGCCCGGTTATTGCGGCGCGGACCGCGATCGAAGCCGTCTCGTCGTCACGGATTTCCCCGATCATTATAATATCGGGGTCCTGACGCAAGATAGAACGGAGCGCCGTGGCGAAAGTCATATTTGCAAGAACGTTGACCTGGGTCTGATTTACGCCGCCGAGCGTATATTCGACAGGGTCTTCGACGGTGACGATGTTCTTGGTGGGATGGTTGATCTCTTTAAGGAAGGAATAAAGCGTTGTGGTTTTGCCGCAGCCGGTCGGCCCGGTAAGCAGCACGATGCCGTGGGGACGGTTGATCATTTTGTCAACGACGGTATTTTCCGCGTCGGTAAAGCCGAGATCGGACCTGGTGAAATGGAACGAGCTCTTGTCCAGGATCCTTATAACGAACTTTTCGCCGTAAATGGTAGGCAATGTCGAAACACGGAAGTCGTATTCTTTACCGCCGATGATCATATTAATACGTCCGTCCTGAGGGGCGCGTCGTTCCGCGATGTTCATCCCCGCCATTATCTTTATACGCGCGCTGATCGCGGAATAGTTTTCCGGCGGGAATTCGGCGCGGTTCTGAAGGTCGCCGTCGATACGGTAGCGGACTTTTACCACTTTTTCGAAAGGTTCAATGTGAATATCGCTGGCGCGGTACGGGATCGCTTCTTTTATGATGGAATCGACCAGACGGACCGAGGGGTTGTTGATGACCTCGTCCTCTTTATATACCGAAATGGCCTCGCCTTTAAGCCCGAACAGCTGCTCGTCTTTCGCGGTGTTCAGGTCGTTCAACGCGGTCGAAGTGGAAAGCACCGCCGAGATCGAATCGATGTATCTGTCGACCTGGATCGCCGGGACAAACACAAAATCGAGCGCGCCGAGATAGCAGGTGGATATCATCGACAAAGCGCTGCAATCGAGCGGCTTGCCGACAGCGATAAGCATGACCCCTTTTTTGTCGATCGAAACCGGGACGAATTTATGCTTTTTCATAAGTTCGAACGAGAACAGATCGATAAGAGAATCATCAATATCGAGCATATCGATCTCGATACAGGGCAGGCAGTAATATTCCGCCAGCGCCTCGAGTTCCGACGTCTCGGTCATTATTTCTTTGGTGAGCATATAATCGCGCGCCGTGGTGTTGAGCCTTTTGCTTTCGGCGAGGATCTGCTCTTCGTCTTTTTTCTTTATTAACCTTTTATAAGTGTAATACTGTAACAGTTCGGCATCAATATTCAATGGTTTCCACCTCGTTTTGCTTGGTCAACTTACGTCAAACCGTTCATTATGGAGATCATCGGCGAATAAACGGCAAGGAACAGTGCCAGAACGACCGCCGCCATGATAATAAGCATTATCGGCTGCAGCCACGCAGTGGCGGAAGCAAGCGACCTTGCCACCTGGTCCTCGAAAAATTCGCAGGAACGCATAAGGATATCGCCGATAGCGGCGGTGCGTTCGCCGATCGAAAGCATTTGGATCATGATCTTCGGGAACACACGGTATTTTTCCATCGCCACGGAAAGCGGAACGCCGTGACGCACTTCTTCGGCGGCGATCTCGAAACGTTTTTTGATATCGCGGTTCTCTATTACGACTTTCACCTCGTCCATCGCTTCAGACATATCCATACCGCTGTTGAGCAACAGGCCGAAGCTCCTTGCAAAGCTCGCTGTCGCCTGATATACGTTGACTTTGCCGAAAAGCGGGATATGGATCGATATCCGGTCGTAAAGGAAAGCGCCTTTTTTGGTCTTGCCGATAAAGATAAGCACCAGAACGACAGCGACCACGGCGGCAAGGAGATAAAGCCAGTAATTAACAAGGAAATCGGATATATCGTAAACGGCTTTTGTAAAACCGCTTATCTCTACTTCAAGGGTCGAAAGCACCTCGCGGAAACGCGGAACGACGAACGCCAGCATAAGGATAACTATGCCGACCGTCATAATAAGCAGTATGATCGGGTAGATCATCGCGCTCTTTCTTTTGCGCCTGAGTTCGGCGTTCTTTTCGTAATACTCCGAAAGCGAATCGAACACCACATCGAGTTTGCCGCTCGCCTCGCCGACTTTGACCATGCTTATAAAGAACGCGGGGAAGGCTTTTTTGTGCTTTTCCAAAGCCGCCGAAAGCATTTTGCCGGCTTTTACGTCCTCGTAGATAATAAGGATTATCTTTTTGAAATAACTCGAAAAAGTCTGATCTTTAAGGCATTCCAGAATATCGAGCAGCGGGATGCCGGTGTTGAACATGATCGAAAACTGACGGCAGAAAGTCGTTAGTTCGTTAACGCTGACTTTGCCGGTGCCGAGCGTGAAGAAAGCGTTCGGCGTTTCGCCGGAATAGATGCTGCAGGAGACGAGGAACAGGCCCTGTCTTGCGAGCTGTTCGGCGAGATCCTGCTCATCGTTGGCGATAAACGTGCCGGTGAATTCTTCTTTGTTCATATTCACGGCGGTGTATTTAAACGTCTTCATTGGTTTCCTCCTTTATACGGCGCCGGAAAGCAGCCCCATATACCAATCGATCAAACGGTCGCCCAAAAGCATCGAGACCGCTGTCCCGAGCACAAGAAACGGGCCGAAGGGATATTCCCTCCCCTTTTCATCTTTGCGTTTGGACCTTAAAATCAACAACACGATGCTGGCGATTATCGAAGAAAGAAGTATGCAGAGCAGCAGCTTTTCCCAGCCGAGCAAAAGCCCGATGCAGGCGACAAGTTTTACATCGCCGCCGCCGAGCGCCTCGCGCCCGAACATCTTTCTGCCGAGAAAGGCAAACAGCCAGAAAGCGGCGAATCCGGCGACCAGCCCGATCAAGTGTGAATACCATGGACGGTGAACGTCGAACGGGATCGACGCGGCGCCCAAAACGAGCAGCATTATCTGAAATCTGTCGAAAATTATAAGATGTTCAAGGTCGATAAAAGTCACACAGATCCCGATCGAACATACCGCCATTGCAATGCAGGCGTAAGGGATGCTCTCGTCCCAGAAAACCAGCGCGCAGGCGAGCCAGAGCAGCATATTGAGCAGTTCGACGGCGGTATAGCGGAAAGGTATATGCTTTTTGCAGCTGCGGCACTTGCCGCCGAGTATGCAATAGGATACGACCGGAATGTTATCGTACCATTTTAATTGATATCCGCATTGGGGGCAATGCGAGGCGGGTTTTGCCAGACTCATTTTGTTCGGCAGCCGGTAAATGACGACGTTGAGAAAGCTGCCGACGCAAAGCCCGATCAATCCCACAAGCAGATATGTCACGGCTGTAATGAATTCTTCCAAAGTTGAGCTCCTTAGAAATTGTTGTTCCTGTTGAACTGCGACGTGAAGAACGCCCCGTAAAGTTCGAGGTTGTTATATACCCTTTCGCGTTCGCCGCGGACGTCAAGTTTGTTGAACACGATCCCGTTTTCGTCCTTTTCGGCGTTAACCCGGTCGAACAGAAGCGAATAATCGCCTTCGACGTTAACATAGACCGCCTCGGGCTTGCCGGCGGCAACAATCGCCTCGTTGGAACGGATAAGGTTGAGCGCCCATTTTTGGAAGATCCTGAAATTCTCGTAAAGGAAATCAAGTTCGTTCTCGGGCTGAGGACGCTGGAGGAACTTTGGCGCTTTTTTTGCCGCGCTGCGCGGAAGCGAACCGAACTGTGCGGCGTTCACACCGACGCCGACGGTTTCGAAATCGGCGGAAGAGTTCAGATCGTCCTCGCCAAAGTTATCGGCTTCGTCGGCGGGAGCGGCTTCCATCGTGAACTTTTTGGATTTGGCGCGTTCCTGCGCGTTTATAACGGCAAGTTCGGCAACGTTGTGGCGGAATAAAAGGTTTTCCTGCGAGACTTTGCTGTCGGACAGTATTTCGGCACCGAACGGGAGCGAATAGAACCCGACCGCGCGCCCTTTGTTGACAAACACATAGTTCGCGCTTTGAGGTTTAATGTCCAAAAGCAGGAAACTTGCGTTTTTGAGCTTCGAGTTGATCGCCATGGCGGCGTTCGAAGCGGCGCTGGAAGCGAAAGTGACCGCGGAAACGTTAACTTTTGCCGCCGCGCAGGCTTTTTTTATTTTTTCGACGGTTTCCGCGCGGGTCAGCACAACGGAATAAGACGCCGTTTGTTTTACAATGCCGAGTTGAGTGTTGTTCACTTTAAGGTCGGAAAGGTTTTTATAAAGACTTTTTATGGTAGTGTTAACCATTCCCTGCGGCTTAAGCCCGCGAACCATGGGCAATTCGATCATATCCGTCGATACAACCGAATCCGGAAGTACCACCGCCACGTCCGCGGCGGTGACGTTGGCGCGATTCTCGTTGGCGTATTTGGTGACCGCCTGCTTGAAAAGCTCAAAATACGCGTCGTCGAAATAGGTGTTTTTTATTTCAGTGAAACTGTCGGTTATACTGTTTTTCACTCCGAGCGGCATCGCGTAAAAATGCACGCCGGATTCGGTTATTCCTATGGTCAGTTTTGTTTTTGCCATTACTGTTTTCCATCCTCCGAGGATTCATCTTCGCTTACGATCCATTTATATACCTTTTTATCGGTACCGGCTTCAATCTTCAGCAACTGTTCTCCATCGCTTTTTTTAGAAACTCTGAGCACAAATCTGCCCGCTGTTTCGGAATTTTCTTTTACTATATCATATACCTCTGATTCTTCCGCCCCGGCGTCGAAATTCTTGGGGTCTTTAACAAATCTGTCGCCGATATCATAAAGATCGATTATTCTCGAGGTTTGCTTCCTGACGAGTTTACTCTGACTGTTCATTGCGAGCGAAACCGTCAGCAAAAGCATACACACAAGCGAAATGACCACCATGAACATTACCGCCGTTTCGATGGCGACACCGCGGTTATTGAGTTTGTTTTTAAAAAATCCGTTCATTTCTTTTTACCTTTTATGGCCTGCGGAAGGTTTGTTCCGAGTACACGCGTTCGTGATCGCCGTAACGGACCGAGGCGGTGACGTAGCCGGATTCTTCCGCCGGGGCGACGGTGATAACGTATTTTTCGCCGTAAAGAAGCGTTAATGTGCCGGCCGCGGCTCCTTCGGGATTGGCGCCGACGGTTATGCCGACTTTCGCAAGGCTTTGGCAAAATACCGTTTCCTCATTCGAAACGTCCATATCGCCGGAAAAGCGCGCGCATTCGATAACGTCTCGCACGAGCGAATCGGCCGTGAACCTTAAATGATTGGTGTTTGCCGATTCGGAAGCCGAGATCACCACGCCCGCCGCCGCGGCGCTTACCAGCATAATAACGGTTATGGCGATTATCATTTCGACAAGAGTAAAACCGCGTTTTGAATTTTTGACCGACATCACGACGCACCTCCGTCGGAATTGGTGGAGAAAGCGAGTTGAAGCGTTTTTTCCTCTTCGTTTTCGTCCTCGGGATCGTATTTATAGGTTATTGTGCAGGTAAGAAGATATTTGCCGCTGCTCTCGCTCTTTTCCAGGCCGAAAACAGCAGATGATATGCAGGTATATTTTACCGGGACGTTTACCGAATCGATCTGTAGCAGTTTGCTTTCGTCGTTAAAAGCGAGTGTGTGCGTTTCGACGGAATTACCGGCGTCGGTAAACGAGACGACGACGTCGGTGCCGAATTCGTCTATAGCGTAAACGTATTCGCTGCGGTCGATATTACGAAGCCAGCCGTAAGCTCTGTTGCGAAAATCGTCGACCTGGTCGACAGCCTTCTGCTGATCCTGTATTGCGTGAGAGCGGAAGTAAACGAGCGACGAGAAAGAAGCGACCATAGCGAACACTACCGACGATAAAGCTATTACCAGACATAATTCGATCAAGGTTGAACCGGTTTTTGCTTTTTTCATGATTTCTCCGATCAAAATGACAAACTCCCGCCATTCTATTGAGCATATATTTTATCATAACGCGAACAAAATGTCAATAACCTTCGCGGCTTATATTTTCCCCGCATTCAAAACTTTATTGACCGGTAAAAAATGAAAAAGCCGTAAAATAAAAGCGCGGCAAACAGCGAAAAAGTATTGACAAAACCGGCGGTTCGGTTTATATTTTAAACGACGCACAGATATTGAATAAAACGGGGGTGCCGGACCTTTTATCGGCTGAGACGCGCTTTCTGAAAATTGCGCGAACCCTTTTTACCTGACATGGATAATACCGGCGTAGGGAGTTTTTTATAAAAATCAGATCCGCACGGCTTATTCCTGTGCGATCTTATTTTTTTGGAGGTCGTTTTTTATGAAAAAAGAACGCACACTTAAACTTGTCACCTCGGCGATGCTTATCGCCGTCGGAACGGCGATTTCGGTCATCTGCGAGCTGATCCCGTTCCTCAACCTGCCGTTCGGCGGCACGATAACGGTCTTTTCGCTGCTGCCGCTGGTTATCATCTCCTGGATGTTCGGACTGGGATGGGGATTGGGCTCGGCTTTCGTATATGCGGTATTGCAGATCGCTGTCGGGTTCAAAACGGTTTCCGCGCTGTTCACCCCGGGCGACGACAGTTATATGGGCAGTTTCTGGATCGCAATGTGCATAATCCTCATCGACTATATACTCGCGTTCACCTCGGTCGGGTTGGGCGGAATGTTCCGCAAAATGAACAGCAAAACGGCTTCGCTGGTGCTTGGAAGTCTGGTATCGGTCACTTTGTGCTACGTTTTCCACGTGATTTCGGGCGCGATATTCTACGGCGCCTGGGCGGAGTGGTTCTTTACCGACACGGTCGTAAAAGACTGGGCGATAAGCAAAAGCATTATGGAAAACCTTAGCGGCGCAGGGCTTGCGGCCGTTTACTCGCTGGTGTATAACGGATGCTATATGATTCCCGAAATAATCCTGACCGCCGTGGGAGCCGCGGCGGTATCGGCTTTGCCGCAGGTTAATAAACGCTGATGAGCGTCAGGTGCGTTATTGTCGGCGCCGGGGATTATTCCCCCGGGGATCTGCCGCGGCGCGCGGAAGGTGATCTTGTTATCGCCGCCGACGCGGGATATTCGCATATTGTGCGCGAGGGCGAAAAGCCCGACGTTTTTATCGGCGATTGCGATTCGCTGGGCGGGGCGCCCGCGGGGATCGATTCGGTGATCCTTCCCCGACGAAAAGACGATACCGACACCGTCGCCGCGGTAAAATACGCTTTGGAACGCGGATACACCGATTTTTTACTGCTCGGTTGTACCGGCGGAAAGCGTATGTCCCACACGCTGGCGAACCTTCAGACGCTTGCGTTCATAAAATCGAACGGGGCGAACGGAAAGATAAAATGCGGCGGGACCGAGGCGGTTTTTGTTACGGCGGGCGAAAAATACTTTATCGGCGGCGAATGCGAATTCTTTTCGGTTTTCGCGTCCGGCACCGCGAAGGTGAACGTGACCGGGGCTCTGTTCGACGCGGCGGACGCGGTCATTACAAGCTCGTTTCCGATCGGAGTGAGCAACGAACCGTCGGGCAAGGCGTGCGTCGAAGTGCTTTCGGGATCGGTATATATAATCACGGAATGATCTCCGGGCAAGCGAAAAAACAGGATATGCTGATCTACGTCCGGCATATCCTGTTTTTGTTTAAAAAAAGCCGAAACCATATAAATGATTCCGGCTAAATGATTCCGGCTGCGGGCATAAAAGAAAACCACCTTGTTCGGTGGCTTTCTCGTGGCGCCCAATCTAGGACTTGAACCTAGGCCCCCCTGATTAACAGTCAGATGCTCTGACGAATTGAGTATATTTATTACGTCGCCTTGGATGTTTTTCAGGTAGTAATAAACCGTGCCGTTGTACTCGAAGCCCGCTATCCCGGATTCGTCGTAGTAGTAATACAACACGTCGGTGCCGGTAATGGTCGAACTGACTTCGTGCTCGATCGTTTCTTTTATGATCTTCGTCCCGTCGAGAACGTAATTATGAGTATCGTCGACCCACTGTTCGTCTACATAATCGGAATTGCTCTTCTTAATACGCACTCCGTCGGCGTTATAATCGAATGACAGGGTGTGATAAAGCATGTCGCGCGTAAGCGCAGTAAGCTGACGTCCGCTCCACACCATATACCACACGTCGAGAGTGGAATTACTCCAGTTCGTCGGATTCCCGGAAGCGTCGTACGATATCGTCGTTCCGTCATAAGCGGTAAGCTGATCGCCCCACGAGCTGTTGCCGTAGGTGTAGAATACGCTGGACATTTCCGCATAGCCGATAAGCGAAAGCAGATGCCACGTAGGTGCATTGGTAATGTACGGCCAAACATGTTTGCCTTGGATATTACCGCTGTAATCGTATGTGTAAAGGTAAGTGTTACCGCTTGTATAGTCGTCCTCTCTCACAAGCCGACCGAGCGTATCGTAATCATAGCCCCACAGGTTTGCGCTGTCTTTCTTTATCAGCGTTATATTCCCAAGCAGATCATAGGTGTATTCATATACGGTCGAGCTGTTGTTACCGTCACGCAGCGTAACCTTTGATACAAGCGACGTGGCGCGGGTCGTTTCGTCCTTCAAATAACGGTAATACTCGTAATCCTCTTTTATCGTCGGTTCTTCGACATCGACGTCTGCTTGGTTGCTGCTCATCCGCCACGAGGATAAGTTTCCCCGCGGCGGATTGACGGTTGGATGTTTTAATAGACTTAAGAAATGCCCCCTACATTTCAGCCGTTAGAATAACCTACATACCATTTAGGTTTACGCCATTTCAGAAACAGCAGAATGTCTTCTATAGCGTCACAAACCGTCCCTCGATATTCTTCGTTATTCAAATACTCTCTTTTCAAAACTTCCATTGTCTTGCCGCGATTAAGTGGACTGTCGAACCGAACCATATAGAAACACGGTTTGTTTCAATGACGAGAATCCGTTTATTAGTTTAACCCTTCGTGCTTCATTTACAATTCGCTTATCAATTGTAACTGTGATTTTATAGCCTTGCTTTATTTTATTGATATACACAAACAAACACTTCGAATTATTGCCATAATGAAGAGTGCTCATGGCTTCATATTGTACTTTTCCGGAACCGCCATATATGACAGTAGAGCCGCCGACAATTCGCGATTTCAAATCGCTCTCTTGTTCAAACACAACGTATGAATTATGCGTTAGTGTCAAAGTGTGACTTGACTCCGGAGTTATGCTATTGGGCAATATACACAGTCCAAATTCGGCAACGGTATTAAAAATCTTTTCTACCACCATGATACGATTGCTTGTCTCAAAAACGAATTGATCGTATTGAAACAGTCTGTCGGCGTCGAATTTTCTGTCTAACCAACGATTATATGCATCTTGCCCCACATAAAATCGCCTACTGTCTGATAAGATGTAGTTGTTTTTTATGTGCTTTTTTATATGATGATAAGCCGAAAACAGACTTTCCGAGGCTTTATTTGTGTCAATCTCGAAACATCCTTCTGCAAATCCAAGTTGTCTGCGCCTTGTCGGCCAAAACCGAATAGAACTGTCGTTATCATCGTTCAAATGCTTAATATAGCACACTGCGCTTGACAGTCTCGCACTTTCGCCTTTTGAGATAATGAGGTAACCATTGTCAATAATCCAATCACCAAGTGGCTTCAAGTCATTATCAGTGGCGTAAAAATATATATGCTTCACGCTAATCGTACCTCACAAACCAAGTTCTGTATCCGGCCCCTCTTAAATCATTTAAAGCTCGTACTTCTCTGGCCACTGGAGCACCCGACTTAGTCGTGCGACCAACTTGGACAAGTAATGTCGATCCATCTTTTTCGGCTATGATATCCGGATAACGATATCGTCCACCAGAAACTGTATATCTTCGTTCATTTGAGCTCACATCCCAATCGCCTTTATCCAGAGTATCTTTTACGCTCTGCACTCTGTTTCGGTGTGCCTCACCACCATGCCGTCC
>CAMZED010000011.1 GCA_947305675.1 uncultured Clostridia bacterium
TGACGCCGCTCGTGCCGTATCGGTGCGTAAATAGCCGCTTTGTCTGCGCTCTGACAGGATATGCATTCGTTTTGCATATCCTGCTTTATTTTTGTGTAAACCGCTTGAGTTTCCTGCGCGGACGATCATTGCGGGTCGAAAAACTCTTTGAGTTTTTCATAGAGCGCGGAAACGTCTTTCACCGGTTCGACGCCGGAAAGCGACTTGAGCACGTCCGGGTCGGTATAACCGTAGCCGACCGGAATAAAAGCCAGTCCGGCGTTGCGTGCCGTTTCGAAGTCGGCGCGCCCGTCCCCGATAAATACCGTTTCGGACGGGGCGGATCCGATCGACTTGATAACGTCGAGCGTGACGGCCGGATCCGGCTTGCGCTCGGATTCATCGAGAGTGCCGCGGGCAAGCAATACGTTTTTGCCGAAAAAGCGGTTTATCAGCGCTTTTGTGCGGCTGTCGTCCTTGTTCGATACCACCGCGGTCTTTACTCCGCGGGAAGCGAGATCCGCGACAAGTTCGCATATTCCTTCGTACGGGACGGTGGTTCCGAACGTTCCGGCGGCGTATTCGGCGGCAAAAGAAACGCGAAGCGCCCTGCATGCGGCGCTTTCGGGCTCGAGTCCGGAAGCACGCGACATAAGCATAAGCGCCCCGTTTCCGATGAAACTTTTAACTTCGGCTTTGCTGCGGGAAGGCAGCCCGGACTTTTCAAGAGCGCGGTTCACCGCCGCGGTAAGATCGCCCAAAGTGTCGAGCAGAGTGCCGTCAAGATCGAATATACAGGCTTTGAAGCGTTTTTCAGCCGTTGACATTCTCTAAATAATCCGCGATATCCTTAACGGTGCGCAGTCCGCCGACCGCATCGTCGGGAATGATTATCCCCATCTCGTCTTCAAGCGTCATGAGCAGTTCGACTATGTCAAGGCTGTCGGCGCCGAGGTCTTCCAATATCGCGGCGTTGTCGGCGATATCCTCGGGTTTGATGCGCAATTGTTTTGCGATGACTTCTTTTACACGGTTGAGCATTGTGAAATAACTCCTTGTTATATGAAAATTGACGTATTCTTTTTTCGCAGCCGGGACAGACAGGTTTAGGATACAGCCCGTCACGACAACGACAATCATATAATATTCCATTAAAAAAAACAAGACTTTTTTAAAATTTTTTGCGTTTGGCTCTGAAAAATCCCGCGCGTTGTTGACTGAAAAGATTTTTTGTGGTAGAATGACTTGATATAAAAGGAGAAGTATATGCTTATTTTGGGAATCGACCCCGGATTGGCGACAATCGGATTCGGATTCGTTCAAAAATCCGGTGATAAATACCGCGCCGTCGAATACGGAGCGATCATAACCAAACCCCACCAGATCATCGAAAAGCGGCTTGCCGAGATATACGACGGTATGACCGAACTGCTCGAACGGCACCGCCCGGACTGTGTTGCGATCGAAGAACTGTTCTTCAACAACAACTCCACCACGGCGATCGACGTCGCCATGGCGCGCGGAGTTGTGCTTCTGGCGGCTTATAAAAAGGGCGTTGACGTTTATGAATACACTCCGCTGGAAGTGAAAAGTTCGGTGGTGGGCTACGGCCGCGCCGAAAAACAGCAGGTTCAGTATATGGTGAAGCTTATGCTCGATCTTAAAGAGACGCCGAAACCGGACGACACCGCCGACGCTTTGGCTTTGGCGCTCTGCCACGGCACAAGAACAAGGTAAAAGTTCTGATGAATTCGGGAGGTAGATTATGATACACTATTTAAGCGGAACTCTGACGCATCTGACAAACGACTGCGCCGTGATCGAATGCGGCGGAGTGGGATTTCGGGTAGGGATATCGGTCTCCACCGCGGCCGGACTTTCGCCTTTTATCGGAAAGAACGCAAAACTTTATACATATATGTCGGTGACCGAGAACGATATATCTCTTTTCGGCTTTTACAGCGAGGAGGAGCTTGATTTGTTCGTCATGCTCAAATCGGTTTCGGGCATCGGCCCGAAATCCGCGATATCGATACTCGGCACGCTCTCGCCCGAGGATCTGCGCAAAGCTGTAATAAACGGCGACGCGAAGATGATATCCCAGGCGCCCGGAATCGGTTTGAAAACGGCGCAGATGCTTATTATTAAATTAAAAGACAAACTCGGCTCTTTAGGCACGGACGAAATGCCTTCTGAGCACGGCGCTTATTCCGGAAAGGGCGAAAAGATATCTCAGGTAGTCGATACTCTTACGCTTTACGGGTTCCCGAGGGCAAAAGTCATCGAGACTCTCAAACGTCAGGACATGGGCCTTCCTTTGGAAGAACTTATTTCGGAAACGCTCAGAACGCTTGGTAAGGAGGGCGGTCTATAATGCCGATCAACTCAAAAATTCCGGATTATTCCGAAGATTTCGAATTCGACTTTGAAAGCCGCATCACCCAGGCGGAATATTCCGACGAGGACGCCGAAACCGAACTTTCGCTGCGCCCGAAAACGCTGGATGAATACGTCGGTCAGAAAAAGATAAAAGACAACCTCGGCGTGTTTATCAAAGCCGCCGCGGCGCGCGGCGACGCGCTCGACCACGTTTTGCTTCACGGTCCCCCGGGGTTGGGCAAAACCACGCTTTCCTGCATTATCGCTTCGGAGCTCGGCGTCAATCTTAAAATAACCAGCGGCCCGGCGATCGAAAAAGCCGGCGATCTCGCGGCGCTGCTTACCACGCTTGAACGCAACGATATACTTTTTATCGACGAGATACACCGCCTTCCCCGCCAGGTGGAAGAGGTACTTTACCCCGCGATGGAAGATTACGCGCTCGATCTGATGATGGGCAAAGGCCCTTCGGCAAGGTCAATAAGGATACCGTTAAAGCCTTTTACGCTCATCGGCGCCACCACGCGTGCCGGGCAGCTTTCATCCCCCCTGCGCGATCGGTTCGGGATGTCGTTCCGGCTGGAACTCTACGCCCCGGAAGAGCTTTCGCAAATAGTGACCCGTTCCGCCGGGATACTGGGGATCCCGATTACGCCGGACGGCGCTTATGAAATAGCGCTTCGCTCGCGCGGGACGCCGCGTATCGCCAACCGGTTTTTAAAACGCGTGCGCGATTTTGCGACAGTTCAGGGCAACGGGGTGATCGATTTTGAAATTACGCGCGTGGCGCTTGACGCGCTTGAAGTAGACGCTTTGGGGCTCGATTCGGTCGACAGGCGTATGCTCAACGCGATAATAAAGCATTTCAACGGCGGTCCCGTCGGGCTTGAAACGCTCGCCGCGGTGATCGGCGAGGAATCGGTCACTTTGGAAGACGTTTACGAACCCTATCTGTTACGGCTGGGATTCATCAACCGCACGCCGCGCGGCAGATGCGCCACCGCCGACGCTTACCGTCATATGGGATATGAGCCGCCGAAGGACAGCCAACCCCGCGACGACGGGCAGATCGGGATGTTAGACTGACAGAAAAGGTGTTTTTATGTACGTTTCCGAAAATTGGAAAGATTATCGCCTTTTGGACGCCAACCGCGGCGAAAGGCTGGAAAAATGGGGCGATTACGTCCTTATAAGACCCGATCCGCAGGTTATATGGAACGGCGAGAGAGATCTTCCCGAATGGTCGAACGCCGACGGGATATACCGCCGTTCGCGCAGCGGCGGCGGAGAGTGGATAAAAAAAGACGTTCCGGAGGAGTGGACAGTCGGTTACGGCGAACTTGAATTCTCGCTTTCGCCGATGGGGTTCAAGCACACGGGGCTGTTCCCGGAACAGGCGGCGAACTGGGACTGGTTCACAAAGCTTATAAAGGACAGCGGAAGAGAGATAAAACTGCTTAACCTTTTCGCGTACACCGGCGGGGCTTCGGTCGCGGCGGCAAAAGCCGGGGCGTTCGTCTGCCATGTCGACGCTTCGAAGGGAATGGTCGCCAAAGCGAAGCAGAACGCCGCGCTTTCCGGCATACCGTCAGACAGAATAAGGTATATAGTCGACGACTGTTTCAAATTCGTCGCGCGTGAGATAAGGCGCGGCAACCGCTACGACGCCGTTATACTCGATCCTCCTTCGTTCGGCAGAGGCCCCGGCGGAGAAAAATGGGTGATCGAAGAATGTCTGGACGAGCTCATCACGCTGATATGCGGAGTTATGTCCGACGAACCGCTTTTTATACTTCTGAACTCCTATACGACCGGTCTGGCGCCTTCGGCAAACGGGTTCGTTCTGCACAAAAACGCGGTCAGCAGGTTCGGCGGCAAAGTCGAAAGCGACGAGATCGGGCTTAAAGTCGAAAAATACGGGATATTTCTTCCCTGCGGCTCCGCCAGCAGATGGACGCCTTAATAGCCCGTTTCAAAGAAACGCAACTATTTTTTCAAACGGAATCAGGTAATGGCTTTTATTGAATTACGCGATCTTTGGTTCAGTTATTCCCCGGAATCCGAACCGGTAATAAAAAATATCAACCTCGATATCGAAAAAGGCAGCTATACCGCGATACTCGGTCATAACGGGTGCGGAAAAAGCACTTTGGCGAAACTTGCGTGCGGCATAATCCCGCCCGGCAAGGGCAAGGTATTTGTCGACGGGATCGACACCGCCGACGAATCGCGCGCGTTTGACGTTCGCAAAAAATGCGGGATGGTCTTTCAGAACCCCGACAACCAGCTTGTCGCAAGCATTGTCGAGGAGGACGTCGCCTTTGCGCCGGAAAACCTCGGACTGCCGCGCAAAGAGATCCGCAAAAGAGTAGACGAGGCGCTTGCCACCGTGGATATGTCGGCGTATGCGAAGCACGCGACGAACAAGCTCTCGGGCGGGCAAAAACAGCGGGTCGCCATCGCCGGGATGCTCGCAATGGGTCCGGAATGCATCGTTTTTGACGAAGCCACCGCGATGCTCGACCCCGCCGGGCGCAAAGAGATCGCCGAAGCCATGAAGCGCCTCAACAGCGAAATCGGTATGACGGTGATAACGATCACTCACTATATGTCCGAGGCGGTGGAAGCCGGGCGCGTTATAGTTATGAACGATGGCGAAATCGCCGCCGACGGCACTCCGGAGGAGATTTTTTCACAGGTGGAAAAATTGCGTTCAATATCGCTCGCCGTGCCGCAGGTGACCGAGCTTATGTATGAGCTCGAACGCGACGGATACGGGTTCCCGCGCGGGATACTCCATGCGATGGACGCCGCCGACGCGATAGAATCCGCGGTGAGGGAGGCAAGACGATGAGCCAAAGCATACCGGCGCTTGAATTCAGCAAAGTAAGCGTTGTTTACGGCGATAAAACCTCTTTTGAAGTCCGCGCGCTCGACGGGATAAACGTTAAATTTCCGGAATCGAGCGTGACCGGGATCATCGGCCACACCGGAAGCGGGAAAAGCACTCTTGCAATGCTTACGAACGGGCTTCTTAAACCCACCGAAGGGCAGGTTTTGCTTTTCGGCGAGGACATCTGGTCAAAAAAGCACAGTATGAAAGAAATACGGAGCCGGGTAGGGCTGGTGTTTCAATACCCGGAATATCAGTTGTTTGACGAAACCGTGGAAGCGGATATCGCTTTCGGGCCGAAAAACATAGGGCTCGATCCCGAAGAGATAAACAAGCGGGTGATGACCGCGGCGGATTTTTGCGGGTTGTCCGAAAAAGAACTTAAACGTTCGCCGTTTGAACTTTCGGGCGGGCAGAAACGCCGCGCGGCGATCGCCGGAGTGCTGGCGATGCAGCCGAAGGTGCTTGTTCTTGACGAACCAGCGGCGGGGCTCGATCCCAAAGGACGCGAAGAGATACTCGGCGGGTTGGACGAATACCGCAGGGCTTACGGCGCCACGCTTTTGCTGATATCTCACAGTATGGAAGATATTGCGAAATATACCGACAGGATCCTGGCTTTAAAAAACGGAAAGGTCTGTTTGCAGGGAACTCTAGACGAGGTTTTTGCCAAAGCCGAGCTGATGTTCGACGCAAAACTCGACGTTCCTCAAATCACCAAACTGTTTATTGAACTTAAAAAGCGTTCGATCTGCGCAAGCACCGACGTCTATACCGTCGAACGCGCAAAACAAATGGTCGAAACCGTCATCAGGGAAGCAAAAAATGCTTAAAGACATAACATTCGGGCAGTATTATCCCGGGGATTCGATATTGCACCGCGCCGACGCGAGGATAAAAATAATAATCCTGATCGAATATATGATCATCGCTCTGGCGGCGCGAAGCCTGCTTGCGGTTGCGGTGTCGGTCGCGTTCACGGTGTTTCTGGTCGTCGCTTCGAAGATAAAGCCGGGGCTGCTGCTTAAATCGGTAAAGCCGCTGATATTCGTGCTGATATTCACGGCGGCGATCAACCTGTTTTTTACCGCCGGAGAGGGCGACCCGGTCGTTCATTGGAATTTTATAAACATTTACCGGGAAGGGATCGTAAACGCTTTGCTTATGGCGGTGCGGCTTTTATCGCTGGTATTGGGTTCGAGCGTGCTTCTGTCGTTCACCACTACCCCGCTCGATCTGACCGACGCCATCGAAAGCCTGCTTTCGCCGCTGAAAAAGCTGAAAGTTCCGGTGCACGAATTTGCGATGATGATGTCGATCGCGCTGAAATTCATCCCCACTCTTATCGAGGAGACGAACAAGATAATATCCGCCCAGAAGGCGCGCTGCGCCGATTTTGACAGCGGCAACATATTCCGCCGCGTAAAGGCGCTTATCCCGGTGCTGATACCTTTGTTCGTTTCGGCGGTCAAACGCGCCGAGGAACTTGCCGACGCGATGGAATGCCGCTGTTATCACGGGGGCGAGGGCAGGACGAGGCTTAAAGAACTCAAATCCCGCCCGGGCGATTACGTATTTTTGCTCTGCGCGACGGCGATAACCGCCGGAGTGATACTTTTAAACTCCATTACAACACAAGAGGTATTCGATTTTTGCAAAACGTTGTTCTCGTGATCGCATACAAAGGCACGCGTTACTGCGGCTGGCAAGTCCAGCCGGGCAAACCGACCGTGCAGGAAATAATACAGAACGCGGGCGCCGGGGTTTTCGGAAAGACGCCTTCGGTCACCGGGTGCAGCCGGACCGATTCCGGCGTGCACGCAAAAGGTTTTGTGGCGCTGATCAGCCCCGCGGAAGGTTCCAACGAACTTCCTTTGGAAAGCATCCCTCTCGCGATGAACGCCCTGCTCCCCGACGATATCGCCGTTATATCGGCGAAAGCCGCGCCGGAAGGGTTCCATCCGCGTTATGACGCAAAGGGCAAAGAATATTCCTATGCGGTGAGGAACAGCCGCACCCGCGACCCGTTCTGCGACGACATGTCGTGGCTTTGCCCCAAAAGGATCGACGAATCGCTTCTGGCGCCGCTGTGCGAAGAATTTGTCGGGACAAAGGATTTTAAAGCGTTTATGGCTTCGGGTTCGAAGATAACCGACACGGTGAGAACGGTTTTTTCGTTCACCGCCGAACGCGAAGGAGATATGATATATTTCCGCGTATCCGCCGACGGATTCCTTTACAATATGGTAAGGATAATGGTCGGAACGGTGATCGACGCGGCGCTCAAAGGCAAAACCGCCGCGGATATAAGGCGCGTGATTGAATCAAAAGACCGCGCTCAGGCGGGAAGGACCGCCCCGGCGAAGGGACTTTGCCTTGAAAAAGTTTTTTATTGATTTGACAGGAGATGTTTTATGGGCGCGTTTTCTTCGTTCAGGGACAACCGTTCAAAAAAGAACAGCGATACTCCTACGGTGGAGGGACATTATACAAGGCTGGGGCGGATCGCCGCGGCGACCCGTTACGCTGTGTTGGCGGCTTTGGTGGTGTTTGCCGTATATTCGTTTCTGAACCACCGCGACGAGATAACCATTGAGAATTTCAGGTATATGATGAAGTTCATCAACATCGGCGAAGAGGCGGAAAAACCCGTGGGCAGCGTTATTTCTTTTGACGGAACCGGCGGCAACCGCGGGGTGATCTACAAAGGCGACCTTGCGGTGATAAACGAAAACGGCGTTACCGTTACCGGCTGGGACGGCGACGTTACGCTTAAGCAGAGTTTCAGTTACGACCACCCGAAGATGCTTCAGAACGGAACGCATCTGTTCTGTTACGATCTCGGCGGAAAGGAACTTAAAATATTCAATTCCTATTCGCTGCTTTCGACCGCTTCGTTCGATTATCCCATATACTGGATGGCGGTATCACAAAGCGGGAGGTATATTGCGGCAAGTTCGGCAAAAGGATACCGTTCGGCGGTGTATGTTTACGATCAGGAATTCCGCACCGTCTATTCGGCGCTGTTCGGGAATAAATACGTCGACTTTGCCGATATTTCCGCCGACGGCAGGGAGATAATACTTGCCGGGCATTATTCCGACGGCGGCGATATACTCGCATTTCTTTCGCGTTATTCGACCGAAAGCAAAGAACCGCTGTGCGAGATATCGTTCATAGGCGAAATACCTTTGGGCATATATTACACCGTGAACGGTTACGCGCTGCTTACAAGCGACGCGCTGCGGGTTTTTAACGGAAGCGATACGAAAATCGGCGAAATCGATTTTTCGGGCAGGAAGCCGGTGTCGGCGGCGGTTTACGGCGACAGGATCCTGATCAGTTACGCCTCGGAAGGGCTTTCAGGCGGGACGGAACTTGTGCTGTATAACGAAGAATGCGAACGACTTCTTACCGAAACTTTCGCCAACTCGCTCACCGCCGCGACCGTCTGCGGCGACAAAGTATATGCGCTTTCGCCGGGAGTTCTTACCGAATCGGTCCCCGGAGCGGGCAACTCGGTTTATGAGATACCCACCTCGTTCTTTGCGCTGATAACCGACGGCGACAGGCTTATCCTGTTTTCCGACAGCGAAGCGAGATATTTTGAAAATAACTGAAAAGCAAGGAGATTCTGACCTGTATGAGCTGGATACTTGATATCATAGTGGTTGTGATCATTGGGCTTACGGTGTTCTTTTCCGTTAAGAACGGATTTGTAAAGACCGCCATAAGCGCGGCTTCGTTCCTTATCTGCCTTTTGGTCACGGTGATATTTGTATCGCCTTTATCCGAGGCGTTGAAGACCACAAGCATGGCGGAAAGCATTAAAGAAACGACCGAATCCAACATAAACAACTTTATCACCGACGAAAAACTCGACGGCATACACGATCTTGCCGAGGGAAAATCCGAGGGGTTCAACACTTTGCTCAGAATCGCCGGGATAGAACAATCGGAGATAAAGGCCTGGTATAACGAAAACGTTCAGAGCGAATCGTCGGATACCGCCGATAAACTCGCCGCGAAGATAAGCGAGCCGATAGTTTCGCTTCTGGCTTCGCTTCTGGCTGTGGTGATACTGTTTTTGGGCACCAAGCTTCTTCTTGCCGCGGTTTCGTTCATACTTAACCAGTTTGCAAAACTCCCGGTGCTTCATTCCTGCAACAAGCTGCTCGGCGTGGTGCTCGGCGTTTTGCTTTCGGTGGTCAGGGTGTGCCTGTTCTGTTTTGTCATACGCCTGCTTGTCGAGCACGCGTCGTTTATCGGGAACGGGTTCATAAGCGACCTGGATCCCCAAAAAACTTTGATCTTCAGGCTGTTTTACGAGTTCGATATGTTCGCTTTTCTCAAATCGCTTTTCCTTATTCGTCCGATGAAATAAAGAGGTAATAAAATATGAAACGTCAGATACCGAATATGCTGTCGATCCTTCGGCTGCTTATGATACCGCTGTTTGTTGTGCTGTATTTTAAATATCCCGAGGGAAACGCGGTATATATAACCGCGGCGGTGTATTTTCTCGCCTGGGCGACCGACGTGCTCGACGGCTGGCTCGCACGGCGAAACAACTGGATAACCGAGGCGGGCAAGATAATCGACCCTCTCGCCGATAAACTAATGCAGATCACCGTGGCGGTGTGCTTTACGGTGGACAACCGCGTGTTCCTCTGCCTTTTGATCCCGCTGTTGGTAAAAGAGCTGGGTATGGCTTTAGGCGCGTTGGTGATAATAAAACAAACGAAAGCGGTCATGCCTTCGAGATGGTACGGGAAAGCCGCCACTGTATTGCAGTTCGGCTGCGCTATGACAAGGATAATAGTCCGCGGGAACGAAACGCTTGACACAGTCCTTGCGGTAACGATGCTTGCGGCGATGCTGTTCGCTTTGGCTATGTATTATTTCAAAGACTTCCGCGGCAAATACAATATCGACCTGTTCGGCAAAAAATAACGAGGTAAACACATCAGATGGAAATGAAAAAATGCGTTAAATGCAATATCCGCCCGGCGATGATATTCGTTCAGAAGAAAGTGGGCGACAACATAACCACCGAAGGATATTGCCTTAAATGCGCGCAGGAAATGGGAATTAAACCTTTGGACGACATTCTTAACCAGATGAATGTCAGCCCGGAGGAGATCGACGCGCTGAGCGAAGGTATGAACGAAATGTTCCCCGCCGAAACCGACGACGACGCCGGAAGAGCACCTTCGATCGACCTCGGCGCGCTGTTCGACAGGAGCGGCGATTCACCCGCCGCGAAAGACGGCGAGAAAGGAGCGGGAGAAAAGAACTCCGACCGCCAGGCGCAGCAGAAGCGGCGCGGACCGAGTTACCTGCAGGATTTCTGCATTTGTCTTACCGCCCGCGCGCGTGAGAAAAAACTCGATAACATCATCGGGCGCGAAAACGAACTGGAGCGCGTGATCCAGATACTTACCCGGAGGCAAAAGAACAACCCCTGCCTTATCGGCGAGCCGGGCGTCGGCAAAACGGCGGTGGCGGAAGCGCTGGCGCAGAAGATTGTCGCGGGGGAAGTGCCTTATAAACTGAAAGACAAAGAGGTATATCTTGTCGATATGACCGCGATCGTCGCCGGGACTCAGTTCCGCGGACAGTTTGAAAACCGTATGAAAGGGCTTATTGAAGAGACCAAGAAAGCCGGAAATGCGATCCTCGTTATCGACGAGGTGCACTCGATAGTCGGCGCGGGCAACGCCGAGGGCGGAATGAACGCCGCAAATATTCTGAAGCCGGCGCTGAGCCGCGGCGAAATACAGCTGATCGGCGCGACCACCCTCAACGAATACCGTCAGTATATCGAAAAAGACGCGGCGCTCGAACGCAGGTTCCAGCCGGTCATGATCGGTGAACCTTCGATCGACGACACTGTCAAGATACTTTCGGGCATCAAAAAGTATTACGAACAGCACCACGGGATAAAAGTCCCGGAACAGCTTCTTTATCGCATAGTCACGCTTTCGGAACGCTATATTACCGACAGGTTCCTGCCCGACAAGGCGATCGACCTGCTCGACGAGGCGTGCGCGCATATGGCGATGCATTCCCCGGTCATAAACGAGATACAGGAGCTTGGCGACGAGATAAACAAACTGCGTGCGGAGCTTGCTGAGCTCGAGGGAAAACAGGAACCCGGCGAGCAGGATTACGCAAGGATCGCCGACCTTAAAACCTCGCTTTTGCAAAAAGAGCCGCGGTTTGACGAACTTTCGGCACAGCGCGACAATCTTAAACTCACCACCGAGGATATCGCCGACGTTATAGAAGTCTGGACGGGAATCCCGGCTTCGAATATAAAAGAGAACGAATTTTTGAAGATCGACCGTCTTGAATCCGAGATCAAAAAACGCATAGTGGGTCAGGACGAGGCGGTATCGGCTGTCGCAAGGGCGATAAAACGCTCACGCGCGGGGATATCTTATAAAAAGAAGCCGGTATCGTTCATATTCGCCGGCAGCACCGGCGTCGGCAAGACCGAACTTGTAAAAGTGCTTTCGCAGTATTTGTTCGATTCGCCCGAGGCGTTTATCAGGCTTGATATGAGCGAATTTATGGAAAAGCATTCGGTATCGCGCATTATCGGATCGCCTCCGGGATACGTCGGTTACGACGACGCGGGTCAGCTTACCGAAAAGATACGCCGCAAGCCTTATACGGTGGTGCTTTTTGACGAGATAGAAAAAGCCCATCCCGACGTTATGAACATCCTTTTGCAGATACTCGACGACGGACGCATTACCGATTCTCACGGGAAAGAGGTAAACTTCGAGAACACAGTTATAATTATGACCACAAACGCGGGGAGCAGCGAATCGAACTCGATAGCCGGGTTCGGCGAAAGCGTAAAGCAGAACGACCGCGCAAGGGTCATGAAGGCGCTCGAAGGGTTCCTTCGCCCCGAATTTATAAACCGCGTCGACGAGATAGTGGTGTTCAACCGTCTCGGCAAAGATAATTTCAAAGCCATCTGTCGCATAATGCTCGGGGATCTGCAAAAAGTTATGGCGGACAAGGGCATTGTATTTGAATTCACCGACGCGCTTGCAGAGCATCTCGCCGAAAAGGGCTATTCCGAAAAATACGGCGCGCGTAATTTAAGACGGCTTATACAAACCGACGTCGAAGATCTTATCGCTTCGGAGATAGTGAAGAATTATCTTGACCCCATCGGGAAGATAAAAGCCGATTTCGCAAACGGCGAGGTTGTGATAACTGCTGAAAAATAACTATCTGCCGCAAGGCAAAACAGCAAAACGGTGGTTTTATGGCAAACAACGCTAATGAAAAACTTAAAATAAAAGCACCGGCGAACGGAAGCGACGACGGAGAATTCGTCTTTTCGCCCGAGGAAATGCAGCCGTTTGAGGTGTCGGAAGCGCTCGAAAGCGATCTTGTCAACGGCAAGACCGACAAACAGGTCCGCAAAGCGCGGCGCCTGTTCGGCGTCAACGATCTGCGCGGTGATTTCCGCCTTTCGTTCCGCGAAAGCCTTCGCAACCAGTTCAAAGGGATGATCGGTCTGTTTCTGGCGGTTTCGTCGCTGATAATGTATATTTTTCGCCCGGACGAGCCGGTTTATATGTTTATGACTGTCGCCGTTACGGCGGTAATGGTTTTGAACGCCTATATCGAACACCGCGCTTCGGTATCGCTTAAAGTGCCGAAGAAGTATTCCTCGCTTAGAACCAAAGTGATCCGCAACGGAGAAGAATCGGTCATCGACAGCCGTCAGCTTGTTCCCGGCGATCTTTTGGAGCTCGAGCCGGGAACGATGGTCCCCGCGGATTGCCGTCTGGTTGACGATAACGGACTGACGGTAATGGAAACGCACGTAAGCGGCAACGAGGACGCGGTTGAAAAAGACGGCCGCTATATCGCGCGTGACGGAGCCGAACCGGTTTGCAGGAATATGGTGTATGCCGGAAGTATAATAACATCGGGCCGCGCCGGGGCGATAGTCTGCCGCATCGGGAAAGACACGCTTGCAAGGCGGATGCGTCCCGATAACGAGCGCGATCTTCCCGGAATACTGCGGTACGCCGTGAAGCTGAGCAAATTCGTTTCGATCGCGGCGGCGGTCATATGTTTTGTGCTACTGTTTATAGGCGTTGCGGCGGGCGCGGATATTACCGAATGGTTCATCTGCGCGCTGGCTATCGGAGCTTCATCGCTGTGCGACAGCATGGTGTCGCTTTGCGCCGGGTCGCTGGGATACGGTGCGAAACGTATGGCTGACGATGGAATGGTGATAAAAAATTACGGCAGTCTGCAAACGCTCGCGCAGGTCAACACCGTAATGTGCGGCAAAAATTTGGCGTTCCCTCCGAAAAGGATAAATCTTACCGGATTTTATTATTCCGGGAAAGCGCAGGATCGCGAAAAACGCCCGGATGACAGCGCGACGGAACTTTTGAAAATGATGCTTGTGTGTTCCGACGCGCGCAAAGTCACCGCGGCTGAAAAAAAGCAAAAGCACGGATTGCCGGAATACGTCGGTTCACCGCTCGACGAATCGGTCGTGAGTTACTTCGAGGAATGGAACAAGACCATAGGCAACATCCGCGAACAGTACATAAGGATGGACGCGGAATATACCGCGTCGGGCGACGTTTCAAGGGTGCTGGCGCTGCATAACGGCAGGAACACGGTGATCGTGAGGGGTTCCCCGGAGAATATACTTTCGAGATGCGTCGGCTATTCGCTTGACGGCGCCGATTATAAACTAAGCGAGACGACCCGCAAAAAGATACTCGCCGCCGCCGAGGACGCGGCGCGTACAAACAGTTTCCTTATCGCCGTGGCTTCGGGCGAGACCGAATCGGACGTGCTGCGTGGGATCGATACCGAGGAAAACCTTATTTTCAAAGGATTCGTTTCGTTTTCAAGTTCGCTCGACCCGGGCGTTGCGGAATCGGTTTATCGTTTCAGCGGCGCGGGGATCGAGACCGTTCTCAACTCGAACGACGCCTATTATCCGGCGCTGAACTCGGCGAAAAGCGCGGGGATAATCGACGACGAAAGTCAGATAATCACCGCCGAACAGCTGCGTTCCTGCGACCGCGGGCTTTTTATCGCCAACTGTCCTTATTACAAACTGTTTCTTAACGTCGACGACAGCGAATGGCTCGACGTGCTTCAGCTTCGGAAAGAAGACGGCAGAAAAACCGCTGTCACCGCCGAGCGCATAAACGAGCTTCCGCTTATGCGCGCTTCCGACGTGTCGATCGTGCCGGACGGATCGGTCGATACCCTGCGCCAGACCGCCGATATGATAATACTCGGCAGCGGGATAAATCTGATCGCCGACGGGATATTGAACGCAAAAACGATATGCCGTCGGATACGTTCGGTAATAACCTATCTGATATCGGGAATAATAACTTTGTTCTCGGCTTCGGTGTTTTCGGCGTGTTACGACCGGACTCCGGCGTTCCGCGCGCAGGACGTTATGTTCGGCGGAATAGTTTTTAACCTGGCGATCGCGTTTGCGCTGGCATACGCGCCGCGCAGCATAAGAACTTTTAAAGAACCCGCGACCCCGTTCGACGGCAAAGTCAAGCTGACCGATTTTATTTATCCGCTTATGTATTCGATCGGTTCGGGGATAGTATTGTTTGTCTGCTTTGCCGCCACAAAAAGCTATACCTGCTCGCTTATCGCGCTTACGCTTATGCTGTTCCTTTTCGCCTGCACGGCGGCGGACCACGGCGGAGTATTTGCGACAAAGCGGTTCGGCAACCGTCTGCTTTATCTTGTCGGGCTGGGTATCGCTTTTATGATCGCGCTTCTTATATTCACAAAACCGGGGCATTCGCTGTTCGGTTACGGCGTTCCGGCTTCGGGATCGGTGATACTTACGGTAGTGGCTTGCGCGGCTTACTGCACGGTAACACAGATCGTTCGCTATTTTCTTTCGCCCCATGTTGTAAGAAAAGACAAAAATACCGAAAAAGTTGACGAAAACGGCGAAAATGATATTGACGAATCGCAACAATCGGACTAAAATAATAAAAAAAAACAAGGAGATAAAAAATGATCACAAAAGATATGCTCATAGGTGAAACGCTTGATCAATATCCCGAACTCGCGCAGTTCTTCCTCGCCATCGGGATGCACTGCCTCGGCTGCCCCATGTCGAGAGGCGAAAGTATAGAAGACGCCTGCGCCGTTCACGGGGTCGACGTTAATGAACTTTTGGAAAAACTCAACGCGGCTGTCGCAAAATAAAATATACAACATAAAGGAGAAAAATCATGGCAAAGGAAAAGAAAAAAGGCTTTTTCAAAGAATTTAAGGAATTCATTTCAAGAGGCAACGTGCTTGATCTGGCTATCGGCGTTATCATAGGCGGCGCGTTCGGCAAGATCGTCACCTCGCTCGTGTCCGACATCATCACCCCGCTCATCTCGCTTGCGACCGGCGGCGCGAACTTTTCGGAACTTTTTGTGGTACTTAACAACAGCGAAGGCGCGACTTTCGCCACCATTGCCGACGCACAGGCCGCCGGATACGCTACTTTGAACTATGGCGCGTTCCTTCAGAACGTTATCGATTTCATCATCATCGCGCTCTGCATATTCGTTATGCTCAAGATAGTAATGAAAGCAAAAGCGCTCGCCGAAAAAGCTAAGAAGAAAGAGGAAGAAGAAGCCGCTCCCGCGGAAGAAGCTCCCGCCGAACCCAGCGTTGAAGAAAAGACTCTTGACACTCTCAACGAGATCAAGGCTCTTCTCGAAAAGAACTCGAAATAACCTATGTCCGCTTATCTCATCGGAATAGACGGTGGGGGCAGCAAGACCGACTTTTTACTTTGCGACCTCGGGTTAAACGAGGTCGCAAGGTGTTATTACGGCTCCTCCAACCCGAACGATATCGGCACCGTAAGCGCCGCGGAACTTCTGACCGACGGCGTTAACTCTTTGTGCGCTTCCGCCGGGATAGAAAAAAGCGAGGTGGCGGCGGTTTTCGCAGGCATCGCCGGAGCGACCTCGCGCAATAATGTCGCCGTGCTGACCGAAGCGCTTCGCAAAGCGCTTCCGGGCGCGAAAGCCGCCGTGCTTCACGACGGGATAAACGTGCTTTACGGCGCTTTTCCCGACAGCGACGGAGTAAGCGTGATCTGCGGGACAGGGTCGTCCTGCTTTGTAAAAAAAGGCGGGGAGATATTCCGCATCGGCGGATACGGTTCGCTGGATCTTTGCGGCAACGGCTACGAGATCGGGCGGGCGGCGCTGGCGCACGCGTTAAAGACCGTCGACGGGCGCGAACAGGAAGGCGTTATGGAAGAATTGCTGCACAAAAAGTTCGGGAACGATTTTTTGCGTTCGCTTGAAACGATGCTCGAGCTTGGAAAAAAGCAAACCGCTTCCCTGGCGCCGCTGGTTTTCGAAGCCGCCGAAAGAGGCGACGGGAGCGCGCTTGCAATAATTAAAACCAACGTTGAATATATCGTCGGGCTTATCGACAAAGCCGGCGAAAAATTCGAAGGCGACTACGGCGTCGCCATAGCCGGAGGCATATTCAAAAGCGCGTTGGCGGAGCAAATGCTTAAAGCGAACGTCAACCGCCGGGCGAAGATCACGAAAAACGCGGCCGATCCGGTGTTCGGCGCGGCGGCGCGGGCAAAACAACTCTTGACAGAATCGCTTTAAAAGGCTATAATAATTCGCAAACTAAAAGTTTTTTAAGAGGGACCGTTATGGAAAACAACGAGAACAACGCACAACAGGAATTGCAGACGTTAAGGCATTCCGCTTCGCACATTTTGGCTCAGGCGGTCAAAAGGCTTTACCCCGCGACAAAACTTGCGATCGGACCTGCGATAGAAAACGGATTTTATTATGATTTCGACAGTGAAGTCTCTTTTACTCCCGAAACGCTTGCCGCTTTGGAAGAAGAGATGAAGAAGATCGTAAAAGAAAATCTTAAGATCGAACGCTTTGTGCTCCCGCGCGAACAGGCTTTGGAGCTTATGAAGGACGAACCTTATAAAACGCAGCTTATAAACGATCTGCCCGCGGACGCCGAGATATCTTTTTATAAACAAGGCGAGTTCACCGACCTTTGCGCCGGCCCTCACGTAAATTATACAAAAAAAGTAAAGGCTTTTAAACTGCTTAACGTAACCGGCGCCTATTGGCGCGGCGACAGCAAAAACAAAATGCTGCAGCGTATTTACGGCACCGCGTTCCAAAGCAAGGAAGAACTTGACGAATACGTTAAAAAACTCGAGGAAGCCAAACTGCGCGACCACCGCAAGATCGGTAAAGAGATGGGTCTGTTTATGACCGACGATCTTGTCGGCAAAGGAATGCCGATGTTCCTCCCGAAGGGATACACGGTCTGGAGACTGCTTGAAAACTATATCCGCGATAAAGAGATCGAACTCGGATATCAGCACGTGCTGACTCCCTGCGTCGGCACCGTCGAACTTTATAAAACCTCCGGCCACTGGGATCATTATCAGAAGAATATGTTCCCTGCGATGCAGGTCGACGACGAAACTTATGTGCTGCGCCCGATGAACTGCCCGCACCATATGCGGATCTACGCCAGCCAGCCCCATTCCTACCGCAATCTTCCGATCCGCATCGGCGAGATCGCGCACGATTTCAGATATGAATCGTCGGGCACGCTGAAAGGTATCGAGCGCGGAAGGCATTTCTGCCAGAACGACGCGCATCTGTTTGTTACTCCCGAACAGATAAAAGACGAGTTTGCAAACGTCGTTAACCTTATTTTCGAAACCTACAAGGATTTTGACATAACCGATTACCGCTGCGTGCTTTCGCTGCGCGATCCCGCCGACAAAGAAAAGTATCACGACGACGACGAGATGTGGAACACCGCCGAAAGCGCCCTGCGCGACGTGCTGAACGGGCTTGGGCTTGATTATACCGAGGAGATCGGCGAAGCCGCTTTCTACGGTCCGAAACTCGACGTTAATGTAAAACCCGCCGTCGGAGCGGAATATACGCTTTCCACCTGTCAGCTCGACTTCTGCCTCCCCGCGAAATTCAACCTGACCTATACCGACAAAGACAACATCGAGCGCACTCCCGTGGTCATCCACAGGGCGATACTCGGTTCGCTCGACAGATTTATGGCTTATCTTATCGAGGAGACGATGGGCGCCTTCCCGACTTGGCTCGCTCCGGTGCAGGTACAGATCCTTCCCATTACCGACAGAGCCAAAGAATACGGCGAATCGCTGCTTGAACGGCTGAAGGACGCCGGAATAAGAGCCGAGATCGACAACCGCAACGAAAAGATCGGCTACAAGATCCGCGAACACAAAATGCAAAAAGTTCCCTATCTTGTCGTTATCGGCGATAACGAAGTCGCAAACGGCACTATCACCGTGAACAGCTACAAAAAGGGCGATCTCGGCAACACGACGTTCGAACAATTCCTTAACGATCTTAACACGGAGATCAGAAACCGCAAATAAACGATCACAAAAACAAAGTCACCCGCGATACGAGGGTGACTTTGTTTTTATTGAATTTACTATGAGTTATTCGTTGTTCACTTCGAATTTATAACCGACGCCCCAGATCGTCTTTAGCGTCCAGTTGCTTTTGACTCCCTCCAGTTTTTCGCGGAGGCGTTTGATGTGGACGTCGACGGTGCGGCTGTCGCCGAGGTAATCGAACCCCCAGACTTTGTCGAGAAGTTGATCGCGCGTGAAAACGCGGTTATAATTCGACGCGAGAAAATAGATAAGTTCGAGTTCCTTCGGCGGAAGATCGACTACCTTCCCGCCGACTTTGAGCTCGTATTTCTGGAGTGATATTTCCAATCCGTCGAACTTTATCACCTCACCGTCGGAAGTATCGTGTTTCGCATAGCGACGAAGCACGGCTTTTATGCGGGCGAAAACTTCTTTCATATCGAAAGGTTTGACAATAAAATCGTCGGCGCCGAGTTCAAGACCGAGGACTTTGTCGATTGTTTCGCCTTTCGCGGTGATCATAATTATGGGTTTGGAGGAATGCTCTCTTATCTCGCGGCAGATCTGCCAGCCGTCTTTTTTCGGCAGCATAATATCGAGCAGGACAAGATCAGGCTCATACATACGGAAAGCGGTGAGCCCCTCGACGCCGTCATTGGCGGTCTTGACCTCATAACCCTCTTTTACAAGATACATCTGAAGAAGGTCGCAAATGTTTGTATCGTCGTCAATAACAAGAATTTTTGTTACCATTTTGATACCCCCTGATTTTTTATTAAAAAATTAATTTTTAACCGAAAATATACCGTCGCTTAAATTTTAGCATATTAAAGCCTGATTGTCAACATATTTTTTGTTTTTGTTAATTATTTATAGAATAAAAAATTAACCGTAATTATAAATACGGATTTTGACTCCTTTGCCGAAACAATTTATAAAACCGTTGAAAAAACAAAGCGTCTGTGATATAATGGAGTTTGTGAAAAGATCGTTTGTTAAAAGGAGAAATAAACCGATATGAAATTAGGAATAATCGGATTGCCCAACGTCGGGAAAAGCACGCTTTTCAACGCGCTTACCAAAGCCGGCGCCGAAAGCGCAAACTATGCGTTTTGCACTATCGACCCGAACGTGGGTGTCGTGCCGGTGCCCGACGAAAGGATCGACAGGCTTGCCGAACTGTATCACCCGAAGAAAACAACTTATGCGACGGTTGAGTTCGTTGATATCGCCGGGCTGGTCCGCGGCGCTTCAAAGGGCGAGGGGCTGGGCAACAAATTCCTTTCGCATATACGCGAAGTCGACGCCGTGGTACACGTTGTGCGCTGCTTCGGAGGGAGCAAGATAATTCACGTTGAAGACACCGTCGACCCCGCGCGCGACGTCGAAACGATAAATACCGAGCTTATTCTTTCCGATATAGAACTGCTGGAACGCCAGATCGACAAACTGACCAAGCAAGGCAAAGGGGATAAAAGCGCTCTTGCCGACGCCGCGGTGCTTAAAAAGATCTGCGACGAACTTTATAAAGGCGTGCCGGCGCGCAACGTGGAACTCAGCGACGAAGAAGCCGAGGTCCTTAAGACGGTCCCCCTGCTTTCGGGCAAGCCGGTGATCTATTGTGCCAACGTTTCGGAAGAAGATATAACCCGTCCGGATACCGACAACCCCTATTTCGTCGCTCTGACCGAGGCGGTCAAAGGCGAAAACGCCGAGATAATATCGGTCTGCGCCGAAACCGAAGCTGAACTCGGCGAACTTGACCCCGAAGAGCAGCAGGCTTATCTTGAAGATCTCGGAGTTGCCGAGACAGGGCTTTCCAAACTGATCCGCGCATCTTACGCGCTTTTGGGGCTGATATCTTTCCTTACAGCAGGCGAACCGGAAGTGCGCGCATGGACGATAAAGCGCGGCACAAAAGCGCCCCAGGCCGCGGGCAAGATCCACACCGATTTTGAACGCGGATTCATCCGCGCCGAAGTCGTCCCATATGCCGCCCTTATCGAAAAAGGCTCGCTTGCCGCCTGCAAAGAAGCGGGTCTGGTACGCAGCGAGGGCAAAGAATACATTATGAACGACGGCGACGTCGTCCTGTTCAGATTCAACGTTTGACAATACACGGTCAAGAGGAACAGCTGATGAAAAAACGTCTTATTTCTATCGCACTGATCCTTTTATTGGCGCTCACCACGACAAGTTTCCCCGCCAAAGCCGGATCGGGCAGAGTTTCGGTTACGATCGACGGAGTGAACTCCGGCAGGGGCGCCGATCAAATCGTTATCTATTCCCTGTCGGGTAACCGGACTTCGACCAACGAATGGGGGGTCGAGGCGACGGTGGACGACCGCGGCATAATAACTCAGGTCGGCGGCAACAACAGCACCGTCCCGAACGGCGGGTTCGTCATTTCCGGTCACGGCGAAGGAAAGGCGTGGATCCTGCAGAACGTAAAAGTCGGCAGGCACGCCAGATATTTCGAAAAGGCGGGGCTTCTGGTTATCGACGACGAACCGATTCCGCCGTTCTATTCGATCACGAACAAATTCAACAGCGTAAACAAAACGCGGTTTGCCGATAATATAGTGATCTATACCGGGAAACAGTCGTCCGGCACCAACGAATGGGGCTACGAGGCGGTTGTCGACGGCGACGGAACAGTGATATCCGTCGGCGGGAACAACAACGCGATCCCTTCGGGCGGGTTTGTGATTTCCGGTCACGGTAAAGGTGCCGATCTGTTAAGAAAAATCGTGCTGGTCGGAATGACTGCCGAATACGACGGCTCGAAGCTTGAATTTACTTTGTATTTCAACGAAAGAAGCCTTATACTTTATATCGACGACGTTGTAAACAAACTTTCGGAATACATAATTTCGGCGTACGAAAACGGAACAGTCACCGGGTACGACCGCGAAACGGCTTTTGCCGCACTTAACGTCATCAAATCCGACCGTGACGAGATGGTAAGAAAATTCGACGCCGCGATCGCAACCTCCGATGAAATCGCCGCTTTTGCCGACGAACTCGAAAAGCGCTGTTCGGATTTGCGCGCGGATTATTCCGAAAGCCAGCCGCTGGAATACCGCGGAGTGTGGATCCGCCCGACCGAAAAGAACTCCGCGCAGGTGCGCGAAACGGTAAAAAAACTTAAATCGCTCGGCGCCAACGCCGTGTGTATCGAGACGCAATACGATTGCTGTGCGATATTCCCCACCCCGAAAGACTGCCTTATGGTGCAGAATCCGTCGTTCAAAGGATTTGACGTGCTTGAATCGTATATCGAAGAATGCCACGCCGAAGGGATGGAACTGCATTGCTGGATGCCGGTGTTTTATACCGGAAGCAACCGTTCCGCCAACAAAGATATTTCGGTGTTTGCCAAACGCCCCGATCTTTACGTCAAAAACGACCTGGGTCTTACCGCCGACGCAAACGGGACGAACGATTTTATGATGCTCGATCCCTCGAACCCCGAAGCTACCGGGTTTTTGCTTGGGCTGTACGAGTATCTTCTGCAGAAATATGATATCGACGGTTTTCAGCTTGATTATATAAGATACGAAGGCCGCGGAGAGCGCGATTGGGGATATTTCAGCAACGCATCTGCAAAATTCAAAGCTAAATACGGGATCGAACCGACCTATAATACCAAATCCGCCCATTGGAACGACTGGTGCCGGATCCGTTGTGAATACGTTACCGATTTTGTTCGCAAGATGCGCGATCTTATCGACAGCGTCGCCCCCCATGTGCTGCTGACGGCAGACGTTTTCGGCTATCTTTCGGATTCCGCCGTCACGATCTACCAGGACACAGCATCCTGGCTTAAAGAGGGCCTGCTCGACGCAGTCCACCCTATGACCTACGGCGTTCAGGCTCCCGCCAACTGTGTTCCGTCGTTTGCCGCGATCTGCGGCGATTGCATACTTGCCCCGGGAATCGGCGCATTTATGAGCGAAGTCGACGCCGAGGTCATGCGCGACCAGATAGAATATATGCGCGGTAAAGGGATATACGGCGCGATAACATTCGAGAGCATAGGATTCATCTCGAAAGCATCCGAAGCCGTAATAAGCAGCGGCGTCTACGGCGAATTTGCGCCTTCGGCGCTGCGCGATCCGTTAGGTGCCTCCGAAAACGCCGTTGAATTCATAAAAAGCAAGATCGGCGTGATCTGTGACGCGGGCGGATATACCTCCAAACAGAAAGCCGATCTTGAAAAAGCCGCGGACGCGGCGCTCGATTCGGTCAGGGGCGGCAGTGTTTCGGGGCTCAACGCATTGGCGGAGGCGCTTTTGAACACCGGGACGGAAAAAGCGAAAAGTTCGTTTACTCCGCTGGCGGGCAGATTAAAAATCGCCGCTAAACTTATGAATACAGCGTTTGCGAAAAACGCCGATCCTTTGGAAAACGACAAGGTGTTTGTAAAAGAGAAGACGACTCTCGACCGGTTCAACGCAGTGTACGGAAAAAGTTACGAAGTGACGCGCGGAGCGCAAGCCGCGGGGTATCTTTTCACCGGAGAGAAGCTCACCGTTACTCGTGATGGCGTTTCGCGCACAATTACGGTCATCGTTCCGGGCGACGTGGACTGCGACGGTGAAATAAACGTTGCGGACTATATTCTGGTAAAACGCCAGATACTCGGCAGATACAGTTTGACACCCGAAGGGATCGAGGCGGCGTGCGTCTGCGGCGGAGAGAAGCCGGACGTCGCCGACTACATTGCCATAAAACGACATATAATCGGCAATTTAACCATAAAAGTTTAAGCACGGAAAGGATTAACCGACAATGAACGGAAAAAGATTACTCTGCGCGGCGATCGCTTTGATCCTGCTTATCCCGCTTGCGGTTTTTTCGGCATCTGCGAAGACCGAAAAGATAAAAGCCGACGGATTCAACTCGGTGCGCGGAAGCGGACAGCTTATCATCTATACCCCCGATATGGGTGAAACGACGGCGACCAACGAATGGGGAGCGGAAGCGGTGATCGAAAACGACCGCTGTGTTAAGGTCGGCGGCAACAACAACACGATCCCGAAGAACGGATTCGTTATATCCGGTCACGACGAAGGAGAAGGAGGAAAGAATATGGGCAAATGGATAAAAGACAAAGTCTCGGTCGGAGATTACGTTTATTACGATGCCGGCGGCAATATAACCGTTTCGGACGAACCTCAGGCGAGCCCGAATTATTACGAAGTCGAAGCGACGGTCAACGGATTCAACGTGACCCGCGGCGAGAATTTCCTTGTTATATACAACCAGCGCGGCAAAAAGACCGGCACCAACCAATGGGGTTATGAAGTTACCGTGACATCGGGATTTATCACCGATATGGGCGGCAATGACAACACGGTTCCCTCACTTGACGACAGTTTTGTAATTTCCGGTCACGGGACTATGGTCGAATGGCTTCAGGAAAACGCAAGGCTGGGTATGCGCGCTGAATATGACATCGGTGCGAAAAAATTAAAACTGATCTACGACGAAGCCGCGGCTATGGCGGGCGTGGAAGCGCTTTACGGCAAACTTTCCTCGGCTTATGACGAAGCGCTTGAAAACTATATCAATTTCGACAGCAAAGCGGTAAAAAACGTTTTGCAGGATATACAAAAGCAGATCCAATCGGCGAAAAACGCTTATTACAAAGATAAAAACGGCGCGGCGCTTTCCGCCGCGGCGGAAAAAATAAGCGCTTCTATCGAGCAGGTTTCGCTTGCGCTTACCGAAAAGCGCGCTGTCGAATACCGTGCGGTTTGGCTCCGCCCGACTCAGACGAGTGCAAGCGAAGTCGACGCCTACGTTCAAAAGCTGTACGACGCCGGTATAAACGCGATCTGCATCGAGACGATATACGATTGCACCATGATCATGCCGATGCCGGAAGACAGCCTGTTCGAGGTGAATCCGAAGTTCAAACACTTCGATCTGCTTAAATCTTATATCGATTCCTGCCACAAACGCGGTATGGAGCTTCATTGCTGGTTCCCGATATTCTACGTCGGCGACGCGGCAAGCGCCAACGCGAAACGCAGTCCGGCGTCGAAACGCCCTGAATGGCGCAGTATTTCGAACGTCGGCACCTGGAACAACCCTGACAACTTTATGATGCTCGACCCGGGCAGCGAAGAGGTTCAGGATTTCCTGCTTGCGAACTATAAATACATACTTGAAACCTATGATATCGACGGATTCCAGCTTGATTATATACGCTATTATGCCCGAGGAACGATAGATTTCGGTTATAATGAATCTTCACTTGAGGCGTTCAAAGAAAAATACGGGGTCAAGCCGGAATTCAATATGCGCGCTTCTTATTGGAACGATTGGGTGCAGTTCCGCTGCGACTACGTTACGAAATTCGTATCGCGTATGCGTAAACTTATCGATGAAGTCGCTCCCGACGTGCTTTTGAGCGCCGACGTCGGCGCTGACCCGACCGATGCGAAGCAGAGCATTTATCAGGATTATTTCACCTGGCTGAACAACGGTTGGCTGGACGTTCTGTTCCCTATGACATACGGGCTCGGATATGAAAAAGCCATCGCTTCGCAAACCGCGCGCTGCGGCGATAAAGCAATGATCGCCGTCGGATTGGGAATATTTATGTCGGAACTCGGACCGGAAGTTATGTTCGATCAGATCTCCTACGGCCGCGCGATCGGGACCGACGGTGCCGCGTTCTTCGAGGCTTCGAGCTATTTAAAGAAGAACACCGGAGAATATC
>CAMZED010000012.1 GCA_947305675.1 uncultured Clostridia bacterium
AATCGGGCCAACGCCGTCATCCGCGGGAAATTAAGTGAAAAGAGCGCCGTTACCGATGAATCTACGCCGATCGAATATGGCGAGGAAATAACCGTGATCGGCATTTCCGGCGAAGATACGCTTATAGTCAGAAGGAAAAACAGGATCTGATACTAATAAAAATCCAAGAAAAAAGGAGAGTGATGGCAATGACCTTTATTCAGTCTGTAAAGACAGTGTTCAAGAAATACGCGGTATTTTACGGACGTGCAAGGCGCAGCGAGTTCTGGTGGTTTTATCTTCTTTACAGTATAATAGCCTATACCGCGTACGGATTGATAACGGCGTACATATACACAGGCACCAGCGGCTTTATCATTACAGTAATTTTGCTTATTCTGATTTTACTCGGGATCGCAATGCCTTATTACGCGGTTGCGGCCAGGCGACTTCACGATACCGGGCATTCGGGTTGAGTCCTTCTTGCTCCTACATTGTTTAAAAACGTGGCGAGATTACTGCCGATCCCGGAGGTCTTCATATATTTGATAGGATTAATTTTAGACATAATTCTTATTGTATATTTTGCTAAGGACAGCCAGCCGGGTAAGAACAAATACGGTAAGAATCCTAAGGAACCCGAATCGATCGATATCGAGAATGTTGATTTCAGCGATGGCAAAGCTCAGAAAAAGATCGGAAATATTTGGGAACAGAAATACGGTAATTAATTAAATATATAAAAGGAGGACACAACAATGTTTGAACTCATTTTCGGAATCATAGCGCTCGTCGCGGCGGCAGCGGGATTCATAGCGCTCCGCAAAATCAAAAAAGAAGTGCGCGAGAAAGATTCTTCCGGCAACCGCGTCACCTATACGACCACGCCCGGCAAGAAATTCGCTTTCCCCGTGCTGATATTGGGAATAATCATCGCCGTGGTATGTATTGCGGCGAGCTGCACTGTCTCGATCGAGACGGGACACACCGGCATCGTTACCACATTCGGCAGAGTGGAAGATTACACACTCGATTCCGGCTTCCACGTAAAAGCACCCTGGCACGAGATCGTGCAGATGGATAACCGCGTTCAGAAAGCGACCGTCAACCTGGGATGCTTCTCTTCCGACATCCAGGAAGTAAAAACGATCTATACCGTAAACTATCAGATAAACAAATCCAATGCGCAGGAACTCTACCGCACCGTCGGAGTCAACTATTATTCCACGGTAGTCGAACCGAACATTCAACAGTCGGTCAAAAACATAATGGCGCATTACACCGCCGAAAGCCTTGTCGGCGCGCGTGACAAACTTGCCGGAGAGATCGAGGAAAACCTTGCGAACGACCTTTCGAGATATAATATCGAACTGGTCTCCTCGGCGATAGAGGATATGGACTTCACCGATGAATTCACCAATGCGGTCGAAGCAAAACAGGTCGCCGTTCAGAACAAACTCCGCGCTCAGACCGAGCAGGAACAAAAAACAATGGAGACTCAGCAAGCCAAAGACCGCGCTCTTATCGACGCCGAGGCGGCAGCCGAAGTCGCTAAGATCGCCGCGCAAGCCGATCTTGAAGTTACAAAGATCCAGGCGGACGCCGCGGAATATGCAGGACAGAAAGAGGCGGCGAAGAACAAAGCCATATCCGAATGGCTCACCCCGGAACTCATCAACTACTATTACATCCAGCAATGGAACGGCAAACTCCCCGAGACATATATGGGTTCGGACAACGTTAGCACGATCGTAGGCATCAACGGAGCAAACGGTTCGGAATCGCATTCCGCCGACGAATAAACGCTTATAAAAATACAACATAAAGGAGAATTGCAATGGAAACCAACACCATCATCCTGCTCGCGGTGGTCGGGCTTGTGATCTTCTCGATCATCCTCTGGGCTTTTTCGAGGTTCAAAAAATGCCCTTCCGACAAGATCATGGTCATTTACGGTAAAGTAGGGAAAAACAAAGAGGGCGGCGCAAGGAGCGCGCAATGTATCCACGGCGGCGCAAAATTCATCTATCCCGTCATTCAGGCTTATGAATTCCTCGACCTGACCCCCATATCGATACCGGTCGACCTTAAAAACGCGCTTTCGAAGCAGAACATCCGTATCGACGTCCCCTCCAGGTTCACCGTCGGTATCTCGACCGAACCGGGCGTAATGCAGAACGCCGCGGAGCGTTTGCTTGGGCTTCAGCTCGCCGAGATCCAGGAACTCGCCCGTGATATAATCTTCGGTCAGCTGCGTCTTATCATCGCAACGATGGATATCGAAGAGATCAACACCGACCGCGATAAATTCCTCGAAGCGGTCAGCCGCAACGTCGAGGTTGAACTGAAAAGGATCGGCCTTCGTCTTATAAACGTTAACGTCACCGATATCAGCGACGAGAGCGGATATATCGCTGCGCTCGGTAAAGAAGCCGCCGCAAAAGCGATAAACGACGCAAAAAAGAGCGTTGCCGAAAAAGAACGCGACGGTTCTATCGGCGAAGCGAACGCAAAAATGGACGAACGCGTCAACGTATCGAAAGCCGACGCCGAAGCGATCCAGGGCGAAAACATCGCCAAGACCGAGATCGCAATGTCCAATGCGACCCTGCGCGAGAAACAGGCGGAAGCGCTTCGCATAGCGACCGCCGCCGAAAAGATCCAGGCGGCAAAGGCTTTGGAAGAATCCTACGCCGCGGAACAGCAGGCGGAACTTGCGCGTTCCGCGCGTGAAAAAGCCACTCTGGAAGCCGACGTCATCGTTCAGACCGAAATCCAGAAACGCCAGATCGAACTGCAGGCGGAAGCCGACGCGGAACAGATCCGCCGCAAGGCAAAAGGCGAAGCCGACGCGATTTATGCAAAGATGGAAGCCGAGGCAAGAGGTATGGAAGAAATACTTCGCAAACAGGCAGCCGGCTTTGCCGAGATTGTAAAATCCGCCAACGGCGACGCAAACGCCGCGCTCAAACTCCTTATCGCCGACAAATTAGAGGACCTTATGAAGATCCAGGTCGAGGCGATAAAGAATATCAAGATCGACAAAGTCACCGTTTGGGACAACGGTCAGGGCACGAACGGCAAAACTTCCACCGCAAACTTCCTTTCCGGTATGATGAAGAGCGTTCCGCCGCTTGAAGAAGTGTTCGCAATGAGCGGGCTGGCGCTCCCCGAATTCCTCGGAAAGAAGAAAGAAGAAGCCGAACCTGTCCCGGGCGCCGTTTCCGAACCGATTTCTGAAGAACCCGTAAACGCATAATCACCAAAAACCGATCCGCGCCTGCCGCGGGATCAAAACGGCAGGCGCGGTTTTTGTATGGAGGGAAAATATGCTGCTTATTTTTATCGGAGTCGTGTTTGCTCTTATCGACGTGAATATTTTTTTCGGAATACATATTTTCGACGTTCTTCCCGATTTTATCGGATACGTTTTAATTGCCTTCGGGGCGTTCCGGGTCCATAGGCTCGGCAAAAAGTTCAAAAGCCTGCTGCTTCCGTCGGCGGTGATGGTTTTTATTTCGATTGCCGAATATATCCTTAACGCCATAGGAATCCTCCGGGCGCTTTGGGGATTCCCGACCGTGCTGTTTGCGATCGTCGGAAACGTGATCCCGGCGGTGATTATCTTTTTCATTATCGAGGGGCTCAGGAATATCGAATCCGAGCGGGGAATCGATCTTAAAACGGGCAGGCTTTACAGGATCTTTCCCCTGTGGGCGATCTTCACCGCGATATACGTTGTGTTCGGGCTTTCGGCTTCCGAAACCGTCCAAACCGCGTCGGGCGAGATATCTTCAGCGGCTTACTGGCTTATGCTCGCCGGAGCGGCGGCGCTCGTCGCTTGTATGTTCGTTTCGGTAAAAAGATTCTACGCGACTGAGCAAACCGGATCAGTTACCGATCCCGCCGAATCCGGGCAGTCGCCGAAAAAACGTCCCTGGGAAGAATAACCGTTAATTAAAAGGAGGTCCGAGCAGATGCGAAAAACCGAATTCGATCCCTACGAAGTCATAAAAAAACGTCTTGCGCCCGGCGAAACGCTTTTGTTTATCGACAAATGTAAGAATCAAATAGTCTCCGATGTCCTGGTCATTGCGATCATTCTGGCGGTCTGCGCGGGTTTTATCCGCTTATGTTTGATGATTTCCGTCACGGCGATCTCGGTTTTCCTTGCGGCTGTGCTGATCGCATCGTGGTTGATTGCGCTGATATCCAACGGCATCATTAACAGCGTTTTTATTGATTTATTTACCCACACGCTGGTGTTTACCGACGAGGCGATCTACGATATAATCGGCAAAAAACCGATCGCGGTGCAGTATTGCTATTACAGCGAACTGGCAGTTTTAAACTTTAACGACAAACGTTTCGCGGCGATCACCGAGCCGGGCGATTACAACGGAAGGTCGCGCAGAAAGCATAAATTCCGCCGCGAATTTACAAAAGCGATCAAAAATCGTCTGTTCAAACGTGAATGCGAGGTGTTCTTTTCGCCGATGGTGTTCATTCCGGTCCGAGCCCGCAATGGAAGGATCATCGCTCAGGATATCGTTTACAAAACCTATCGCATTTCGGAACTGCGCGAAACGCTTTCCCGTTTTAAAGACGATGCTATAAAATCCGGCGGCACGTTCCCGCCCTTAAATTATTATCAGAGCGGATCGGGCAGGTTCAAAAAATGGCTCAATGAATAAAGGGAGATTTTTAATATGAAAAAAGTTTTGGCGTTATTGTTTGCGATCGTGCTTCTGCTCGCCTCCTGCCGGGCAAACAATACCGCGGAGGACGGCGCGTCCGATGCCGAAAGCGATTACGTGATTGCCGCCATAACGGTGGCGACTCCCGAAATGCTTGACAGAGGTTCTTATGATTCACGCATAGAATACGGCTACGATTCGCAAAAACGCGTCGTTTCGGAAAAGGTATATTACAACAAGGCCCTACATTCCGAATGCAATATTGTTTACGAAGGAGAACTGCCCGTTTCAAAGCACGACGTAACCGTCAACGGCTCCGGCGGAGAATCTTACACGGTTTATTCCTATTCCGGGACAAAACTGATAAAAGAGACGACCACTTATTCAATCGCCGACAAATCGAACGGCGCGGCAAATATTACAGTCAATAAAGATTATTCGTACGATTCCGAGGGAAGGATCGTAAAAACCGTCGAAAGCAATCCCACCGATCTCGACAACCGCGCGGTGAAAGAGGATTCATAGAACGAGGACGGCACCTAGTCCGTAAAAACCGCTTTGTTCGTCGACGGAGCGGAGAATTATTCCGATCTGGAAGTATATCAGCGCAGCGAAAACGTTACCGACGCCGAGCGGTTCAAGGGTTTGAACGTCAACAAACTGACGGATTTCGACAGGTTGATACAGAGCGGCTCCAAAAACGCCGTGAACTATAAATACGGCTATGACGAACACGGCAGCCGCAACCGCATAATATGGCTCGACGCAAACGGAAGCACGCTTACCGAATACGAGATCGCCAACACTTATGACGAACACGGAAATCTTGTGCGCGCGCTTTATACATTAATTAAATCGTCAACGCCCGAAAATATCGGCACCACAAAAGAGGATATTTATGAATATTCCTATGACGAGCACGGAAATATGCTCTCGAAACACACTTTAAGCGGCTATATCGGATATCAGCAGTATGAGTTTTTCGAATATATCGATTTGAACGAAAAAACCGCTGACAAATAAAAACTCATAAATACAAACCGGCTTTTCGCCGTGAATCGAACAGCGACTTACGTCACACGCGGAAAAGATTCAATCACACAGCTTCGTTATCGCGCCGCGCCGGTCTCCCGGCGCTGTTTTTTCTTGTCTCCGCCCACTGCCAAACGATCATCGCGCCGAGCGGGAAGAGCAGAAGCCCGGCGACGCCGAGCAGTTTGAATCCTATAAACATTGCGGCGAGCGTAGCCGGCGGCGGAAGTCCGATAAATTTGCCCACGATCTTCGGCTCGATCACCTGCCGTGAAACGGTTATGACCCCATAGGTCACCAAAAGCGCTATACCGATCGATGTTTCGCCGGATATCAGTTCCACCGCCGCCCAAGGCAAAAGCACCGTCCCGGTGCCCAGAACCGGCAATATATCCACTATCGAGGTACCGAGCGCGATCACAAAGGCGTATCTTAATCCCATAAGCCAAAAGGCGATAAGAAGCTGGGCGAAAGTTATAAAAAATATTATCCCGTAGGCGCGGATATATTTAAGAGCGGTGTCGCAGACCGTCTCTTTTATGGTTTTAAGCTTCGGACGGACCGATTCGGGGAACAGACCGAGAAAAAAGCAGTTTATCCTCACGCGGTCCACCGCGAAATAATAGGTCGACGCCAGCGTCACCGCAAAGGTAAAGATCGCGTCGGGCAGAAAAGTAAGCGCTCCGCCGGCAATGTTCATTATGCCGCCCGCGATCGAATTCGCCGAAGACATAAGGGCGGATATAAGTTTTTCGTCTATCTCGGGGCGGATCTCCCAAAGTTTTTCGTGCAGATCGACAAAAGGGAAGAAAGAACAGATCTTGTCTATAACGGTTGCGGCGTATTCGTCGTCGTTGCGTATAAGTTCCAAAGTCTCGCCCGCCCAATCGGCAATGCCGGATATTTCGCGCGCAAGCTCGCGCCCGGCGGCGAACAAAAGCATGATCACCGATCCGGCGGCGATAAAGATCATCAGTATCACAACGCATTTTTTCGGGAATCTTTTGTGATTGTCGCCGTAGCGTATTATCGGCTTGAAGCATTCAGCCACCGCGTAGGCGATCAAAAACGGCAGAATTATTCCCCACAGATAATTGAATAGGAGATAAGCCGCCGCGACCGCCGCGGCGGCGTAAAGGATCATTATAGCAAAGCGCCTGTGTTTTTCTTCGGAAACCAAAAGAATTCATCACCTTTTTATGATTATACGCCGATAAACCGCGCGGAATACTCTTTCGCGCGGTTTTTTACGCCCGAAACCGAAAAAACTGTTTACTTTTCGGCGGCGGAAATGTAAAATGAAGTCGGACCGGCGACGGTTTTAAGAACTTTTTAAGTAAATGCGGTATTATGGGTTATAAAAGGAGTGGACGTTTATGCAAATACTTGTTGTGGAAGACGAAATATCGCTGGCTAACGCCATAAAACGCATCCTTGAACAGAAAGGGTTTTTTGTAGACGCTGTTCACGACGGGATTTCCGCCGTCGATTACGCCGAGGCGATGGATTACAACCTTATTATTCTCGACGTTATGATCCCGCGCATAGACGGATTCGAAGTCGTCCGCCGCCTGCGGAAAAAAGGGATCGGCACACCGATCCTTATGCTTACCGCGCGCACCAACGTTACCGACAAAGTCACGGGACTTAATACCGGCGCCGATGATTATATGACAAAACCGTTCGACACCGAGGAACTTCTGGCGCGCGTCGGCGCGCTCACCCGCCGCACCGGCGACGTCGTTGTTGACCGGATCGGATTCGGCGATCTTTCGCTCGATGTGAAATCGGCGCTGCTTTATTGCGGCGATGAATCGGTACAGCTAAGCCGCAAGGAGTTCGAGGTAATGAAGACATTCTTTTACAACCCCACTATGACTATTACAAAAGATATGCTTATCGTGGGCGTATGGGGGATCGAATCCGAGGCGACCGACAACAACGTCGAAGTTTATATTTCTTTCATCCGCAAAAAACTTAAATATCTCAAATCAAAAGTCACAATAAAAAACATTCAAAAAATCGGATACCGCTTGGAGGCAGTACAATGATAAAAAGCTACCGCAAGAGGTTTGTTATATCTACTCTTTCGCTTTTGGGATTGGTACTGATAGTGGCGTTCTCCATTTTCGGTTTTTACACCTATCAAAACTATTACAAGGATCTTCAAACGACAATGTCGCTGGTCATAAGACCTTTGGACGGTCCAAACGGCATGTTCCGCAGTATCGGTGACGATAAACGTCCGCCCGAACCCGATTTTCAGGTGAAAGATCGCGAACCCGGTACCGAACCGCCGGAAAAAGGGCACGAACCGCCCGAAAAATCCGAAAACGCAAACGGAATCGTTATCGACAGCGAAATAGATATCATTACGGTATTTTACAACAAGACGAGCGGAGAATTTTCGCTCCTTTCCGAAAATGAATCCGTTGACTCCGCCCGCATAAGGAACGCCGTGCTTGGAATAAGCGAAAGCGGCGAGAGGTTCGGCAAATCGGAAGAATACGGGTACGTATTCTGTCTTGAGGAATCCGGCGACGAGTTGAAGGTCGCGCTCGTCGACAGCGGTTATCTTTCGGGGAGGATCAGATCGATCGCTTTGCAGATGTTCGTTATCTTTGCGGCGCTTATGACGGTATTCTTCTTTATCACGCTGTGGCTGTCAAAGATCGCGTCAAGGCCTATGGAACGCGCCGTCGAGATGGAAAGGCAGTTCGTCGCGGATATCTCGCACGATTTAAAAACGCCGATAACCGTTATTCTTGCAAATAACAGCATAATAAAAGACAGCCCCGGCTCGACTGTCGCAGATCAGCGTCAGTGGATCGATTCGACCGACAACGCCGCAAAAAATATGATGGCTATGGTTGGGGAAATGCTCACTTTGTCCTCTCTCGAATCGCGCGGGCGCGAAGTCGAACTTTCAAAGATCGACCTTGCTCCCATCGCTGAAAAATCGTCGCTTCAGCTCGAATCGGTTGCCTATGAGCGCGGTATCACTGTCGAGACCGACATCGCACCGGAAGCGTTTGTAAACGGCAACGCCGAATATGCCGAGCGGATATGCAACGGCTTGCTTGAAAACGCGCTGAAATATGAACCCGACGGCGGAATTGTCGAGGTGAAACTCGTCGCCGGCAGAAAAAAGACAAAACTTTCGTTTAAAAACCGCGGCAGCGTTATCGAAAGCGAGGATATCGACCATATCTTCGAGCGTTTTTACCGCGGCGACAAAACCAGGGGCATAAAAAAAGGCTACGGCCTGGGGTTGCCGATAATAAAACAGATGGTCGATCTGCTCGGCGCCGGGATCGAGGTCGAAAGCTCGCCCGGAGAAGGCACGGTTTTCACCGTCACGTTCGACACTGAATAAAAAAGCCCTTGGGGCGCTTAAAAAGCAGGCTCCAAGGGTATTTTTACAGTATCTGATAATTATCGAAATCTGTTTTGGTTATAAGCCCTTTTTTATAGAGCTCTTCAAGCGAGCGGCGCATTGTGTACATCCCTTCCGCCAGCGATATTTCAAGCGTGGAATTTATCATATGCACCTTCTGCTGGCGTATAAGATTCTGTATCGGGACGGTGCCGATCATAACCTCCGTCGCCAGGACCCTTCCGCCGCGGTCGGCGCGCGGCAGAAGCTGCTGCGATATCACGCCGACAAGGTTGAGCGAAAGCTGCATCCTTATCTGGTTTTGCTGTTCGGGAGGGAATACGTCGACGATCCTGGTTATCGTGTTCGCCGCGCCCTTTGTGTGAAGCGTCGAAAGGACAAGATGCCCGGTTTCGGCGGCGCGAAGCGCCCCGGCGATACTTTCGCGGTCGCGCATCTCGCCGATAAGGATTATATCCGGATCCTCGCGCAGGGCTTCGACGATGGCGTCGGTGTAGTTGACCGAACTTATTCCTATCTCGCGCTGAGAAATAATGCTCTTCTTCGATTCGTGTACAAATTCGATCGGATCTTCAAGCATAATTATATGCGACGCCCTTGTGCTGTTTATGTAGTCGATAAGGCAGGTGAGCGTTGTCGTTTTGCCCGATCCGGTCGGACCGGTGACGATTATCAGCCCGCTTTTTCGCTCCGAAAGGGTTTTTAACGTCGTCGGAATGCCGAGCGATTCAAAATCGGTCGCGGGGATAGTCAAAAGCCTCATCGATATACAAACGCCCTGGCGGTCGTGATAAACGTTGCAGCGAAAACGGAACCCGCCGTACACCCACGAAAAATCTATTGCTTTAAGTGAGTGTTGATCGAATTCCGATCCGGGGCAGGCGACGCGCACAAAACCGATTATCTCATCCTCGGTCAGCACGGGCAATTCGAGCCTTTTTATGTCGCCGTTGACGCGCACCGCCGGCGTCTGGTTGGTTTTAAGATGCAGGTCCGAGCCTTTGCTGTCGATAACATATCTCAGCGATTCGCTTATCGTTCTGCTTATTCCGGGCACGCTGTTGTCCATATCTTTTTCTCCGTCGAATTCATTTAATCATTATATAACACGTAATTGCCGTTTTGTCAACAAAAAAGCTTTCGCGATCAGCGAAAGCCTTCATTCTCTTCCTCCATAGCCTTTTTTGCGGCGGAAAGCATCAGCTTTATCCGGTTGAGCTGGTTCACTTCGCTCGCGCCGGGATCATAGTCCACGGCGGCTATATTAGCTTTCGGATAAGCCGATTTAAGCGCTTTTATGACTCCTTTGCCCATAACGTGGTTGGGCAGGCAGGCAAAAGGCTGAATGCAAACTATGTTGTCGACTTCATCGTTCAGCAGTTCGATCATCTCTCCGCAAAGGAACCACCCCTCGCCGTATTGATTGCCGAGCGAAAGGAACGGTTTCACCGGATAAGCGATCCTGTCGATACGATTCGGAGGCGAGAAGCGTCTGCTTTTTTTCAGTGCGTTCACCGCGGGGCGTCTTAACGCTTCCGCCGCCGGAACGCCTACCTTTGAAAGCAAAGTTTGTATCCAGCTTTCGCCGAGATATTTGTGCGAATAATCCATATCAAACACGAACATCGCCAAAAAGTCCATAAAATCGGGGACCACCGCCTCGGCTCCTTCGCGCTCGAGCAGGTCGACAAGATGGTTGTTCGCCAAAGGCATATATTTCACCAATATCTCGCCGACAATGCCCACTTTCGGTTTTCTGACCGATTCGTCAAGTTCAAGCTCGTCGAAATCGTTCACTATCCCGCGGCAGATCTCTTTATAGGAATACCTCGGCTTTTCCGAAGAAAAACTTTCTTTGCAGATCTCCTGCCATTTGTCGAGCAGCGCGTTTGCCGAACCTTTAACCTTTTCATAAGGTCTTGTGCGGTAAAGGCACCGCATCATCAGGTCGCCGTATATCACACCGCGAAGCCCCTGAAGCAGCATCGGTACCGTAAGCGTGAACCCGGGGTTTGTTTCCATCCCGTTGGCGTTGAGCGATATCACCGGTATGTGCGACATCCCGGCTTTGTCGAGCGCGCGGCGGATAAAACCGATATAATTGCTGGCGCGGCAGCAGCCGCCCGTCTGAGTCATAAGCATTGCCAGCCTGTTTGTGTCGTACTCGCCCGAAAGGACGGCTTCCATCATCTGCCCGGTCATTACGATCGAAGGATAGCAGGCGTCGTTGTTAACGTATTTCAGCCCCATATCCACCGCCTTTTTTGTGGCGTTGTTAAGCATTACCACGTGATAACCGTATTTTTCGAACACCGGGACCAAAAGATCGAAGTGTATCGGCGACATCTGCGGAACGAGTATGGTATAGCCCTCTTCATACATCTGCTTTGTAAACACCGACCGTTCGTATCTGATCGGCTTGGGATCGGCTTTGATGCATTTGCGGCGGCGCATATCCATCGCCGCCAGAAGACTGCGTACCCTTATCCTTGCCGCGCCGAGGTTGCCGACCTCGTCGATTTTAAGAACGGTATAAAGCTTTCCCGAACGTTCGAGTATCTCCTGTACTTGGTCGGTCGTCACCGCGTCGAGCCCGCATCCGAACGAAAAGAGCTGTATCAGTTCAAGATCGTCACAGCGGCTTACAAATTCGGCGGCGTTATAAAGCCGCGAATGGAACACCCACTGATCGACTACCCTCAGCGGGCGGTCACGCGTGATGCCGTCATAGGGAAGGCTGTCCTCGGTAAAAACATCAAGCCCGTAAGAAGCGATAAGTTCGGGTATCCCGTGGTTTATCTCCGGATCGATATGATAAGGCCGCCCGGCAAGCACTATCCCGCGCCTGCCCTCCGCACGCATCTTTTCAAGCACTCTGGAGCCTTCGGCGCGAATGTCGTCCTTCGCTTTGCGCTGTTCGTCCCAGGCTTTTTTCGCGGCGGCACGCACCTCGTGCGCGGGTATATCCCATTCCTCTCGGCAAAAGTCGACCAACCGCGCAGCAGCGGTTTTTTCGTCGGTAAAGGCAATGAACGGGCGCAGATACTTCACTTTGCCCGAGGTGATCGCTTCCACGTTGTTTTTGAGGTTTTCGGGATAGGATACCACCATCGGGCAGTTATAATGGTTTTGCGCCTGCGGCGTTTCTTTCATTTCATAAAACACGCAGGGGTGGAAAATTGTCGTGATACCGTGTTCGAAAAGCCATTGAACGTGCCCGTGCGCGAGTTTTGCGGGATAGCATTCCGATTCGGAAGGGATCGAATCCATACCGAGTTCATATATCCCGTGCGATGAAAACGGCGATATCTTCACCGCGAACCCAAGCTCTTTAAAAAAGGTCGCCCAATAAGGATAATTTTCGTATATGTTCAAAACACGCGGCAAGCCGATAATTCCGCGCTTCGCCTTGTTTTCGTCAAGCGGGGCGTATCCGAATATTCGTTTGCGTTTATATTCCGCAAGATTGGCGCCCTTAAAAGAACTGTTACCCGAAGACACCTTCTTTTCACAGCGGTTTCCGCTGATAAACCTGCCGCCGCCTTCAAAAGTGTTCACGGTGAGCATACAGTTGTTCTCGCATCCGCCGCAGCGCACGGCTTTGGAAGAATAAGTCAGTTTTGCGATATCTTCAAACCCGAGCATTGCGGAATGCTGCCCCTCGTAACGTTCCCGCGCGATCAACGCCGCGCCGAAAGCGCCCATTATGCCCGAAATATCCGGGCAGATCGCCTCCGTCCCGGCGATCTTTTCAAAAGCGCGCAGTACCGCTTTATTGTAAAAAGTGCCGCCCTGCACAACTATATTCCTGCCAAGCTGATTCGCGTCGGCGAGCTTGATCACCTTGAAAAGCGCGTTTTTTATCACCGAATACGCAAGTCCGGCGGAGATATCCGCCACAGGCGCGCCCTCTTTTTGCGCCTGCTTTACGTTTGAATTCCTAAAAACTGTGCATCTTGTTCCGAGATCGATCGGAGAACGGGCAAACAAAGCCTCTTCGGCAAATTCCCGCGCCGTCATACCAAGCGAAACGGCAAAATTTTCGATAAATGAACCGCACCCCGACGAGCAAGCCTCGTTAAGCATTACCGTATCGACGGTGCCGTTCTTTATCCTTATGCACTTCATATCCTGACCGCCGATATCCAGCACGCAATCGACTTCCGGCAGGAAAAACGCCGCGGCGGCGGTGTGGGCGACGGTTTCGACTTCTCCTTCGTCTAAACGGAAAGCCGCTTTCAACAGCGCTTCGCCGTATCCGGTCGAGCAGGCGCGCGCGATAAAAGCGCTTTCAGGCATTGCATTTGCAATATCCGCCAGTGCGCGGCGCGCGGTCTCGATGGGGTTGCCGTCGTTATTGGCGTAGGTGGAATAAAGCAGTTCTCCGTTTTTTCCGATAAGGGCAAGTTTTGTGGTGGTCGATCCGGCGTCTATACCGAGGAAGCATTCGCCGGCGTATTCCGAAATATTTCCTTTTGTCACGTTCGCTTTCGCGTGGCGCGATATAAAGTCGTTGTATTCTTCGCGGTTTTCGAACAACGGATCAAGACGCTTTATTTCGGATTCCATCCTCACTCCGCGGCGGAGTTTTCCGATCAGTTCGTCGATATTCATTCCCACCGCGCCGTCTTGCATCGAAGCGCCGAGCGCCGCGAACAGATGCGAGTTTTCCGGGTCGATCACCTCGTCGCCGCTCAGTTTTAACGTGCGTATAAAAGCCGCTTTCAGTTCTGAAAGATAGTGAAGCGGACCGCCCAAAAAAGCCACGTGACCCTTTATCGGCTTGCCGCAAGCCAGCCCTGAAACGGTCTGATTTACGACCGACTGAAAAATCGAAGCGGCGAGATTCGGCTTGGAAGCCCCCTCGTTTATAAGCGGCTGTATGTCGGTCTTGGCAAAAACGCCGCACCGTGCCGCGATTGTATAAAGCTCGTCGTAACTTTTAGCTGCTTCGTTAAGACCTTCGGCGTCGGTTTGCAAAAGCGCCGCCATCTGGTCGATAAAAGACCCCGTTCCTCCGGCGCAAACGCCGTTCATGCGCTCGTCCAAGCCTCCGGCGAAATAAATTATCTTTGCGTCCTCTCCGCCAAGCTCTATTGCGACGTCGGTCTGCGGGTAATATTTTTTCAAAGCGTCGGCGACAGCGACCACTTCCTGGGTGAAAGGGATTCCGAGCGCTTTCGAAAGCCCGATCGCGCCGGAACCGGTTATGTGAGGCAAAACAACGCATTCGCCGGTCTTTTCTTCAGCCTCGCACAGCAGATCGGCGAGCGTCTCCTGAGTATGGGCGTGGTGCCGCCGGTACTCTCCGAATAATATATTTCCGTTTTCGTCGGTGACGACAAGTTTTACGGTCGTCGACCCGACGTCTATTCCTGCGCGTAAAGATTTGGGTGAGGTCATTGCTTTTTACTTCCGAACGAGAACTTCGATTCGGTCCCTTTTAACAAACGTTTGATGTTTTCGCGGTGGCGCCAGATCATAAAAACAACACAAACACCGTAAATTGCGCCGACGATCACATTCGCTCCGAGCGCAAACAGTGCAACGGTCCCGGCGACGAGCGCCGACATTGTCGAAAGCGACATATATTTAACGGTGAACAGCAAAATGCAAAGCACCGCCATAGCGATTATGCCCGCCCGCCAATCGGTGACAAAAAGAACGCCCAACAGCGAAAGGAACCCTTTGCCGCCTTTGAATCCGTAATATACCGGGAATGAATGCCCGATCATTACGAACAAGCCGGTAAAAACGGCTCCAAGCTGAGGGTCATATCCCAACTGCGCGAATATTCCGTTGAACGCCCAACAGGGGAGAAGCGCTTTTAAAAAATCGATCAAAAACACTATCCATGCGAACTTCATCCCGTATGCGCGTTTGAAGTTGGTAAACCCCGGGTTCCCGCTTCCGTAGGCGCGTATATCCTCGTGATAGATAAGCTTCGATAAAAGGATCGAAGGGTTTATCCCGCCGATCAGATAAGCGCACAGAGCGGATATAAACCATATCGCATAACTCATAAATACTTCGAACGAAATACCCGAAACGCCGGCGACAATACCGTTCATGATCATTTGCTCCTATTCAACAATAAGTATGTAACTGTGTATATCCTGCCCGCCGTTAAGCACGAACACCTCGCAGCCGCGGCGCGATCTGCGTATATGCTCCGCGATATCCTCGGCTTCGCCGGGGTCGGAATCTTTGCCGCGGACGACAATGCATATCTCGTGCCCGGTAAAATCGAGCTTGTCGGCAAGCATACATGCGGTATCGAACCGGTCGTTGTCGGCGGAGATGATCTCTTTCCCGACAAAACCGATATACTGACCTTCTTTAAGCAAGAATCCGTCCATTTCCGCGCTGCGCGAACACCGCGATACGCTTGCGGTGACGACTCCGCTCATAGCCTCGCTCAGTTCCCGCATTATCGCGTCGGTATCGCCGGAATCGGTGTTGAGCATTGTGAGCGCGGCGTATCCGTCGCCGATGCTTTGGCTCTCAAGCACGCGGACGTCGGATTCTTTATACATATTCGCCGCCTGCCTTGCGGCAAGGATGACGTTGGAGTTGTTGGGCATAACGATGACGGTATCCGCGTTGACTTTTTTGAACGCCTCGATAAAATCGTCGGCAGAAGGGTTCATACTCTGACCGCCGTCAACAATGATATCGGCGCCCATATCGCAAAAAGTTTGCTTTATCCCTTCGCCCGAGGCGACGGCGACTATGCCGTAAGGGACACGATCTTTTTTCGTTTCGGCGATCTTGCTTCCATCGTGGAGGTTATTGTGCTGAAGCGACATATTCTCGACTTTGACAGTAAGATATTCCCCGAACCGCTGGCAGAATTCCAACACTTTATAGGGCTGCGCCGTGTGGACGTGGATCTTTACAATGCTGCCCGTCTTAAAGCAGACTATCGAATCTCCCACGGTACGCAAAAAGTCTTTTATCACGTCTGCGTCAAAGTTTTCCGGGTCGGTTTTTGCGCGCTGAAGCCTTAAAAGCAGTTCGGTGCAATAGCCGAATTCAAGCACGCTGTCCTCGTTGAACAGATCAAGATCAAGTTCTTTCGCACCGGGCAGGGGCGGGTTCGGATCGGAATACGCGGTTTCGCCTCCGTTGAGGACCGCCGCCATTCCTTCGGCAATATATATCAGCCCCGCGCCGCCGGAATCGACGACCCCGGCCTTTTTAAGCACCGGAAGCATATCGGGCGTTTCGGCAAGAGTCTTGCGAGCCTGATATATAAACCCGTCGACAAGGGCGTTAATATCTTCGCCGCAGTTGGCGGCGGCATATTCCGCGGCTTCCCGCACAACGGTAAGTATCGTTCCCTCCACGGGTTCCATTACCGCGGCGTAGGCGTGTTCGACTCCGCATTTAAGCGATCTTGCAAGCCCGTCGGCGCCGACTGTGCGGCAGCCGTCCATCCCGCAGGCGATACCGTCGGCAAACTGCGAAAGTATCACGCCGGAGTTTCCGCGCGCCGAAAGCAGCATTCCGTCCGCCATCCTGCGCGAAGAAGTTCCGATGTCCTCGCCGTCTCCGGGAATAATCTTTTCGCCCCCGCGTATGGTAAGCAGCATATTGCTGCCGGTATCGCCGTCGGGTATGGGAAAGACATTAAGATCGTTGACCTCTTCTACGTGACGGCTCAGGTTTTCGATCCCGCCGCGTATAAGTTTTGCCAGCAGCGCGCTGTCGATGCATTGGATCTCCATTATCAGTTTTCTCCGATCTTAAACGTGATCTCGTCGCCGAAAGCGAATATCGCAACGGCGTCCGGTCCGATCGAAGCGCCGATTATCGGCCCGATATAAGCGGTATAGATATCTTTAAAAGGTATTTCTTTTCTGATCATATCACGCAGCATTTCGACTTCTTCATTTCCGCAGTCGGAGTGGGCGAAATAAAGCGTTTGCTTTTCGGGGTCGATCACGTGCTGCTTCATCAGATTGACGATCTCGGCGAAAGAACCGGCGCGCCCTTTGACTTTTTTATAAGCCGCCTGCTCGCCGTTCACGTCGGTCACAAGGATGGGCTTTACGCCAAGCAGGTTGCCGAAAAACGCCGACGAAGCCTTTACTCTGCCCGCGCGGCGAAGCGCGTCGAGCGAATGCACGGTTACAAACTGGTGCAGGTTTTTACGTCTTTCAAGCGTATGCTCCACTACTTCGTCAAAAGTTTTTCCGGTCGACGCATATTCAGCCGCGTCGATCGCCAGAAGGCCTTCGCCAAGGCTTGCGTGGAGCGAATCGATGCAGGCGACGCGGGCGTCTTTATATTCCTCGGCAAGCTTTTTTGCAAGCACGCTTGCGGTGTTGACAGACCCGGACTGTTTAAGCGAACAGCCGATATAAACGATATCGCAGCCCGCGTCAAGATACTTTCTGAAAACGCGGTTGAACTCATCCACGGGGACCTGGGTCGTCGTAACACGGCCGCCGTCGCGCATTATGCCGTAAAAAGCATGCACTTCTTCGGGCGACCAGGCAAGATCGGCGGGCGAGGTCTTACCGTTATATACGGTGTTCATCTGTGCGTAGTCGATATCGTAACGCTCCATAAGTTCGGGCGTAAGGTCTGAACAAGAATCGGTTATTATTTTGATGTTTCTCATTGTGTTCCTCTTTTTCATAAATATAGAATCCTACTCGTGCAGTTTATTACAAAAAGGTAAAGTGAAGATTAATTATTCGCCTTTTTCAGCCAAAAAACTCGGGTTTTTTATCCGCAGGATATCAATTTATCAATCGAGCCAATAAAAAAAGCAAGCTGAACGTTATCTTCAGCCTGCTTAATTTCAAATGCATATTTTTGCCGGAACAGATATTATTTGCGGCTCTTTTCGTTGAATGCTTTGCGCTTCGGATAGTTCTTATCGCCGCAGGAGTCGTCAAGATCTTCCAAAAACTCTTTCTGCTTTTTCGATAATCCTTTCGGTGTTTCCACCCGCACTGTAACAAGCAGATCTCCTCTGCCGCCGCCGTTAAGTTTAGGGACGCCTTTCCCGCGGACGTTGAATACCGTTCCGGTCTGCGTTCCTTCGGGTATGGTCAGTTCGCCGGATCCGTCGGGCGTGGGGATCGAAACTTTTGCGCCGAGCGCCGCGTCGGAAAAAGTGATCGGCAGTTCGAACCGCAGATTAAAACCTTCCCGTTCGAACAGCTTGTGCGGGCGCACCGCAATCAAAATCACAAGATCGCCGTTGGGACCGCCGTTTACCCCGGCGTCGCCCTGCCCGTGAAGCACTATTCTCTGCCCGTTGTCTATCCCGGCGGGTATATTTACTTCCAGTTGGCGATTGCGGCGAGTAAGCCCGGTCCCGCGGCATTCGCGGCACGGGGTATCGATCTTTTTGCCGGTGCCGCCGCATTCATCGCAGGCGCCGACGCTTTGCATCATACCGAAAGGAGTCCTTCGCTGGGTGTTTATCCTGCCGGTGCCGTTGCACTTGCGGCAGGTCGAAGCACGCGTGCCTTTTGCGGCACCGCTGCCACCGCATTCCGCGCATTTTTCCACGCGTGAATAAGAAATGTCTTTTTTACAGCCGAACAAAGCCTCTTCGAAATCGATGGTAAGCCTTATTCCGGCGTCGTCACCCTGGCGCGGAGCGTTGGGACGCGAACTGCTTCCGCCGCCGAACATACCGCCGAACATATCAAAAATATCGCCCATATCGAATCCGCCGCCGGAAAAACCGCCGCCGAACCCGCCTCCGCCCGCCGAAGGATCCACTCCGGAATAACCGTAACGGTCATAGTTCGCTTTTTTGTCGGGATCGGAAAGTATTGAATAAGCCTCGTTAACCTCTTTGAACTTCTGCTCGGCAACTTTGTCGCCGGGGTTGGAGTCGGGGTGATATTTCTTTGCCATACGGCGATAGGCTTTTTTTATTTCCTCTTCGCTTGCGTTTTTATCTATCTCGAGTATTTCATAGCAATCTCTTTTGTTGTCAGCCAACAGGGATCACCTTACTTTCTGCGTTCCGGAAGAGAGGGGGAATGCCCCCTCTCTGCCTGATATGTCGATCGTTTTGCAAAGATCAGTTATTGGTCTTGTCGGTAAAATCGGCGTCGTAATATTCACCGTTGCCGCCGTTGTTACCCGCTTCCGGCCCGCTTTGGCCGGCGCCGGGATCCTGCTGAGGCGCGCTCTGCTGATAAAGCTTTGCGCTTACGTCGTAAATGGCTTTCTGCAGTGCATCGGTATCGGCTTTGATAGCGTCGACGTTTCCGCCTTTGACGGTTTCTTTAAGTTTTTCGATCGCGGCGTTCACCGGAGCCTTGTCGCTTTCGGTCAGCTTGTCGCCCGCGTCGTTTATCGTCTTTTCACATTGGAATATAAGGCTTTCGGCGGTGTTTTTGGCCTCGACCGATTCTTTCGCCTTGCGGTCCTCCTCGGCGTGCATTTCGGCGTCTTTGATCGCTTTGTCGATCGCTTCTTTGCTCATATTGCTGGAGGATTGAATGGTTATATGCTGTTCCTTACCGGTGCCCTTGTCGGTCGCTTTTACGTTTACTCTACCGTTTGCGTCAATATCGAAAGTGACTTCTATCTGAGGAACTCCGCGAGGAGCGGGCGCGATCCCGTCAAGCTGGAACCTGCCGAGCGTGGTGTTGTTGGCAGCCATTTCGCGTTCGCCCTGAAGAACGTGGATCTCGACCGAAGGCTGACCGTCTGCGGCGGTGGAGAAGATCTGACTCTTCTGTACCGGGATGGTGGTGTGTCTGTCGATGATCTTGGTGAAAACTCCGCCGAGTGTTTCGATGCCGAGCGAAAGGGGAGTTACGTCGAGCAGAAGCAGATCTTTAACGTCGCCGCCGAGAACGCCGCCCTGGATAGCCGCGCCGACAGCAACGCATTCGTCGGGGTTGATACCTTTGAACGGCTCTTTGCCGATAAAGTTCTTTACCGCGTCGTAAACGGCGGGGATACGGGTCGAACCGCCGACAAGCAGAACTTTGTCAACCTGCGAGGGCTGAAGATTTGCGTCCCTGAGCGCCTGTTTAACAGGGCCCATTGTCTTTTCGACAAGGTCGCGGGTGAGTTCGTCGAATTTTGCACGGGTAAGGGTGGCGTCGAAGTGTTTGGGCCCGGTAGCGTCGGCGGTGATGAACGGAAGGTTGATGTTTGTGCTCATCATACCCGAAAGTTCGATCTTCGCTTTTTCAGCCGCTTCCTTCAAACGCTGCATTGCCATCTTGTCGCCGCGGAGGTCAATGCCGGATTCGCTTCTGAAAGTATCCGCGATCCAGTTCATGATCTTTTCGTCAAAGTCGTCGCCGCCGAGCCTTGTATCGCCCGCGGTCGCAAGCACTTCAAACACGCCGTCGCTTATTTCAAGGATCGAAACGTCGAAAGTGCCGCCGCCGAGGTCGTAGATCATAACTTTTTGGTCAAGCTCTTTATCGAGCCCGTAGGCGAGCGCGGCTGCCGTCGGTTCGTTGATGATACGTTTTACGTCGAGTCCGGCGATCTTGCCGGCGTCTTTTGTGGCCTGGCGCTGCGCGTCGGAGAAGTATGCCGGAACGGTGATGACCGCCTCGGAAACCTTTGTGCCGAGATAGCTTTCGGCGTCGGCTTTCAGCTTTTGAAGTATCATCGCGCTGATTTCCTGCGGGGTGTAATCTTTGCCGTCGATGTGGACTTTATAGTTCCTGCCCATCTCGCGTTTTATCGAAATAACTGTTCTGTCGGGATTGGTTATCGCCTGTCTTTTGGCGACCTGACCGACCATTCTTTCACCTGTCTTCGAGAATGCCACTACCGAAGGGGTGGTGCGGTTTCCTTCCGCGTTGGGGATGACAGTGGGTTCGCCGCCCTCGTAAACTGCCACGCAGGAGTTGGTGGTGCCCAAGTCGATACCTATGATTTTTGCCATAATTGATTACCTTCCTTTTATATAAGATGAATTTTTGACCTTTTTCAGTTCGCTACTTTTACCATAGCGTGTCTTATTACCTTTTCACCCAGTTTATAGCCTTTGCAAAACGTTTGGGTGATAACGTTTTCGCCGACCGATTCGTCGTCTTCGTGCATTATGGCGTTGTGAAGTTGGGGATCGAACTGTTTGCCGTCCGATTCGATCGCTTCCACGCCGATCTTTGCACAGGAATCGAAAAACTGCTTCGAAAGCGCTTTTATTCCCTCGTCGTCGGGGGTGAATTCCAAAGCCTTATCCAGGCTGTCGGCAAGCGGAAGAAACGCTTTTACCGCGTCGGAATAGGCGTCGGAGTAAGTATCGCTCTTTTCTTTGGCGCTTCTTTTGCGGTAATTGTCGTATTCGGCGGCCAACCTCAGATATTTGTCGTTGGCTTCCGCAAGCTTTTTCTTTAATTCCTCGATCTCTTTTGCGCCGTCCGGTTGTTTTTCGGTTTTTTCAGCTTCTTCTTTTACGGCGCCTGCGCCTTTTTCGGCTTCTTCGGCGGGCTCCGCCTTTCTATTCGTCTTTTCGTCCATTTTCTTCGTTCCCTCCGATCATATAATCATTCTTCGCTTCTATCCCCGAACGCATCTGCCCGGTCAGCCCCTCGGCGAAATAATCAAGCGAAGCGATAACTTTTTTGTAATCCATTCTTTTCGGACCGATAACGCCGATCGCGCCGATGACCTTGCCGTTGACAGATATGGGATGAAACACAAAACCCGTCTCCGGCGGGGCGATGTCCACCGCTTCCTCGCCGAATATTATGCTGGTTCTGCCGGGAACCGCTTTTTTCATCAACTCCGAGAACTTTTTGCGTTCCTCGATCATCGAAAGCACGCTTTGCACTTTGGCGACGTTGAAAAATTCCGGGTAGGAGAGCAGCTTCGTCACGCCGTCGATATGGACCTGTTCGCTGTCGAAGGAATTGAACATCTCGTTCACAACGCGCAAAAGCATTGTCGCAAACGATTTGTGTTCCCCCATCGCCGATTCGAACTCCAGCACGGTGTTCAGGTTAACCTGATCCGGAGTGATGCCGGTGAAGCATTTGTTAAGCGCGGCGCGCGCCGATTCCATAACCGATTCGTCAAGCGTTTCGTTCGTTTTGACCTGCCGCGATTTGACCGATCCGTCTTTGCAGATCATTATAAGCAAAAAGTCATGCTTGCCGATAAGCAGCGTTTCATACCGGTCGGCTTCGCTTCCGCTGCCGCCGATAAACGCGAACGAGGTGTAGTTCGTCACCTCTCCGATGGCGCGGCTGGCTTCTTCCATAATGCCCGAAAGTTCGCTCAGCTTGTGTTCGATCACCTCGTCAAGCACTTCAACTTCTTCCATTGCGAGATAATAACGATCCATAAGGTTTTCAACGTAAGTGCGGTAACCTTTTGCCGTCGGGATCCTGCCCGCCGAGGTGTGCGGCTGTTCAAGATACCCCATGCTTTCAAGTTCGTTCATCTCGTTGCGGATGGTGGCGGAAGAAACGTTGAACCCGGCGTTGGTGGTGAGATATTTGGAGCCCACCGGATCCCCTGTCGCTATATATGCGTCGACTACCGAGCGGAGAATCGCTTTTTTGCGTTCGTTCAATTCCATAAATCCGTGGCTCCTTTCGATTCTTGCGTTAGCACTCTTTAATGCCAAGTGCTAATCTATGGTCTATTATATCCCGTTTTAGATATTTGTCAATAGTTTTTGCCAAAAATTTTTGGGCAATTTATCATATTTTTACTTGCACACCCCCACACAAAGCGCTAAAAAGGTTTTTTCGCTTGAAATAAAAACAAAAAGATGTATAATGGTAAAGGAAATTATCCGAACCGATTGGGAATGAAAGACTGCGGGACGTATATAGAACGGTTCGGGCTTAAACTTTGAAGAAAACGGGACGGAGCAGGGAAATGACAGATTACGAACAACTCAACGCACAGATCGGGTCGCTTATCGCCGGAGTGCC
>CAMZED010000013.1 GCA_947305675.1 uncultured Clostridia bacterium
CTGCATCTGAAATGTACGCTTGCTTTTCCCAAAATGCCCGAAAAAGCCGGTTTTTGGGCGGAATGCATCTAAATTGACCGCCACGGTCAGAAAAAGTCCGACGCGCAAGCGCCGGGCTTTTTCAATGAAGTCGCCCCGCCCACGGGGTCCCCGAAACGCGCGAGCGCGTTTTGGGGAATGGGCCGGCGAGGGATTGCGTATTTCGATTCAAATCCTAATCGGCGAAAACTTTTATTTCATCAATAAATATCCAGCTCTGGTCGGTTGTAAACGTGAACTTAACGTATCGCCCTTCGGCGTCGGATTCGATCGGGACGTCCCTTACGATCCTCACCGAGGAATCGACGCCTTTGTCCGGATCGAATTCCGCGTCGGCGACCGTTTTAAAAACTTTTCCGTCGGAGGATACTTCTATCTTTATCCCGACGGGGGAATAAACTCCGGCATAACCGCCTCCGAGCGTGCCGATTTCAAACGCGTAGATCGATTTTTCAATTTGACCGAGGTCGATAACGACCGAAGGCCTGCCGAGAAACCCGCACCACGCCGAATCGTAATACGCCGCCTGTCCGAAATTGCCGTCGGTGAGCGTAATTCCGTCCTCGTCGGGATAGGAATCTTCCGGCGCTTTATCAATTATATAGCCCTTTCCCGCCGCGGCGTTGCGCCCCGACCTTCCGCTGCATTCCACCGTAAAAGCGAACGCGGGACCGTCGCCGCCGCTGTAATCAGTCGCGTATATCTTATATTCCGCCTTGCCCGAGGTGCTGTGGTTATAATCGGTCAAAACCGCCGAATACTCTTTTGCGCCGAATTCCGCCGATTTGTCGAAATAACGTAACAGTTCGCCGTTTTTTGTGATCTTTATCCCGCGCAGGGTTTGCGTTTCGTCTTTGAACACGGCGGATATCTTCACAACGCTGCCGTCCTTTGAAGCGGTATATTCAATTTTCGGCGCCTCAAGGCGGCATTGGGGCAACGCGCCGTTGTCGTAATAATATTTATAGGCGTTATGATATCCGGTTTTGCCGGTATCCGGATTCTGATAATGCGAATAGGCAAACGTAACGTGAGTGTCGGTATATTGCGAACTTATATTCAACTGTTCGACAAACCTGTCAAGCGGAGCGGTGCTCCAGTCCGCCTGGGTAAAATCCTCGTTGTTCGCCCAGAATCTAAGTCCGGGTTCGGTGTCGACCGCCGCTTTGATCGCCTTGAAATAGCCGTCGAGCTGTTCGATATGAATATGCCCGGCTCCGACCGAATCCTGGCAGCAGAAAATATCGCCCTCTCTGAAATCGGTCTGTGCGAATACTTCCGTCCAAAGTCTGCGCGTCGCTTCACAGCCGGCTCCCGCCGCGGAAATAAACGGAGAAAGCATCATCGGCATCTCCGGCGAAAAACTGTTCAATCCGTTTAAATATAGGTTTAAAAGCCCCGCCGCATTCTTTATCTGGACCGGAGTTGCGTACATATTGTAAAACTCGAAAACAAAATACCAGCCGCAAAGCGTATTGCCGTATTTCGGCTTGTATTCGTCGTATATCTGCTTGGCGCCCTTTACGCCGAGCTCCGCCTGGCGCCTTATCCACGAAGGGTCGTTTACGCCTTTCTCCCACCATTCCGAACTGTCGTTCAAGCCGACAAAGACTTTAAATCCCGTCTTTCGGGCGGCGGAAAGCAGCTTTTCAAGGAATCCCGAATCGGCTGTTTCGATCGTCGCCGCGCGGTCTCCCTGCGAAAAAGACTGTTTAAAATAAACACTTTGGACTTTTTCGTTTTCGGTGACGAACGACCATTGAAGAATGATCTTGTCGATCCCGACTTCGCGCATATATTCAAGGTGTTTTATCAGCCGCTCCTCGCTGTACCCCGCGAAAAACGAAGGCTGCATGAACGTCCCCGAAACCACCGGATAGTCCTTTTCGGCGGTTACGGGATCGGCGCTTTCGTCCCGGCTCGGTTCCGAAACTGTTTTGCCGTCGGATATTTCACCGGTTCCGGAGTATTCGCCTGATTCATTTGAAGACATATTCTGACCGACCTCGCTTTCACCGCTTCCGCTCTCCGCGTCCGTTTCGCTTTCGCCGAAAGATTCGTCTCCCGGAACGCTCACGGCACTTTCGTTCGCGGAGGTATTCGGTCCGTCCGTTGAACTGTCCGCGGATATTGCGCCGCTTTCGTTTGCCGGGGATCCGCATCCCGATGAAAAAACGTATAATACCGTCAATACAGACACCAAAATGATCAATAAAACCTTTTTCATAGCGAACGGCCTCCGGGTTTGTTTTTTACAGTATAACAAACTCTTCGCCCAAGGTCAAGTATTTATGATGTTGACAACAAAATCAAAATATGTTACCTTATAAAAAACGGTACTTCGGAGGTATTCGGATGTTCAACAATATCGAAGATCGAAATAAAAGAGGGGATGAAGAAGCCGTCTGCGGCGGCACGACAGAGAGTTTCGATCCTTCCGCGAAAAGAGAGATCGTATCGGACGACGTGACTTATTTCGCCGTGGAATCGAGATATTCTTCCGATCCCGACGATATCGCGTTCATATCGGCTTTTGCCGCGCCAGCCGGAAACGGCTGCTTCGTGCATTCAGCGACCTCCGACGGATTATGGCTCGAGGAAATAAAAACCGGTTTTGCGCTTATAAAAGACGACGTTATGAAAGAACTCGCTTCCTTTGCGCGCAGGCATTCGCTCGCCGCCGAAAACGGCAGGCATACTTTCACCCACGGCTTGCCCGAAAACTTCGGCGGAAGTATCGATATAAGATATGCAAGCGGGGAATATATCAGTATTTCCGACAATACCGCTCCGGTCATCACAGGTGAAGCCGGCGCCGAACTTGCCGCGCTGTTTGCCGATTACTGCGGGCGTGAACAGGTCGAACTGCCCGATCCCGAAGATATCCGCTCGGTCGTCTTTTACGAACGCCGCAAAGACGGCGGCTATACCGAAGCGCGGCTTGAACTTTCCGCCGACGGGACGGGGAAGAATATAAAAGACAGTAAGTACGAGTCGGGATCTGTTTATCATTCCGAAAAAGAAGTCGACGCGGCGACCGTGTCGTCCATAAAGAAGATCATAAAAGAATCGGCTCTGTTCGCCCGCGCTCTGCTTCCGGTGAAAAAATACGCCGGTTTATCGGAAAAAACTCTTACTTTCGGGTTTTCCGACGGTTCGGTATTGACGGTACCGTCGGATTCGATAAATCCCGGCGGCTTGCCCGACGGATTCTTTGAGATCGAACTGGAAATGACGGTAAAACATTGAATTTGCCGCCGGGGTACTTTTTCACCCCGACGGTTTCTCTTTTTCGCCGCACAAATTAATACACATACTTGCAAAACTTTTCTTTTTATGATATAATCAATCGGTTAAGTAAATAATGTGCGAGGAATTTTTATGCTTCAACTGAAAAACGTGTCTTTCGCCGTCGATCCGCGCGGCGAAAACAAAGAAATAATAAAGAATATCGACCTGACCGTTCCGAAAAACAAACTTATTGTGGTGACCGGCCCGAACGGCGGCGGCAAATCCACGCTGGCAAGGCTTATTGCCGGGGTGGAAAAACCGTCTTCCGGCAAGATTTTTTTCAACGGAGAGGATATCACCGAAAAAAGTATTACCGAACGCGCTCGCGCCGGGATCGCTTATGCTTTTCAGCAGCCGGTGCGTTTTAAAGGACTCAACGTGTTCGATCTTCTCCACATCGCCTGCGGCAGGAAGCTCGACGTCGGCGAGGCTTGCGAATATCTTTCCGCGGTGGGGCTCTGCGCGCGCGATTATATCGACCGCGAGGTGAATTCGAGCCTTTCCGGCGGCGAACTTAAAAGGATCGAGATCGCCACCGTCATCGCAAGGTCGGCGGAGCTTTCGGTTTTCGACGAACCCGAGGCGGGGATCGATCTTTGGAGCTTCCAAAGCCTTATCGAAGTATTCGAGAATATGCGTAAGAAAGTAAAAGACAGCTCCGTACTCATAATCTCTCACCAGGAACGCATACTCAACATCGCCGACGAGATAATCGTTATCAAAGACGGCTCGGTTCAAAGAAGCGGAAGCAGGGAAGAAGTTATGCCGACACTTGTCGGGACATCATCCGCCGTGAACTACTGCTCCAGAATCGATCCGCGCAAAGGAGAATGAATCAATGCTGCAACTTGACGAGATACAAAAAAGACTTTTAAAAGAAGTCGCCGGGCTTCACGAAGTTCCCGAGGGAGCTTATAATATCCGTTCCAACAGCCAAGCCGCCGGAAGAAGGTCGACCGCCAATATCGAGATCACCCCCAAGACCGACGTAAGCGGCATCGACATCCGCATAAAACCCGGAACAAAGAACGAAAGCGTTCATATCCCCGTGGTAATGACTCAGACCGGGCTTAAAGAAGTGGTTTACAACGATTTTTACATAGGCGAAGATTCCGACGTGGTCATCGTCGCCGGTTGCGGGATCGATAACTGCGGCAATCAGGATTCTCAGCACGACGGCGTTCACCGCTTTTTTGTGGGCAGGAACGCAAAGGTAAAATACGTCGAGAAGCATTACGGCTCGGGTTCCGGCAGCGGCAAAAGGATACTGAATCCCGTAACCGAGGTATATCAAGAGGCGGGAAGTTACGTTGAAATGGAAATGGTGCAGATAAAAGGCGTCGACGACACCAACCGCACCACCACCGCCGAACTTGCAGAAGGCGCAAAACTCACCGTGCGCGAAAGGCTTATGACTCACGGCGAGCAGAACGCCGTAAGCAATTACGTAGTTACGCTAAACGGTAAAGATTCCAGCGCCGACGTCGTATCGCGCTCGGTCGCACGGGAAAATTCCTATCAGAAATTTGACGCCAAAATCATCGGCAACGCCCCATGCCACGGCCACACCGAATGCGATTCGATAATTATGGACAAGGGCAGGATACTTGCTGTTCCCGGGCTCGAAGCCAACGATCTGGACGCCGAACTCTTCCACGAAGCGGCTATCGGCAAGATCGCCGGCGATCAGCTTATTAAACTGATGACTTTGGGATTGACCGAATCCGAAGCGGAAGAGCAGATCATAAACGGATTTTTGAAATAATAAGAAAAAATGGCGGAGCGCGGCTCCGCCATTTCAGCCTGAAGACAAAGTCTTCAGGCTGAGCAGAGTGCAGAGAAGCGAGATATTTTTTTCGAAAAGCGAGCGTCGGCGTACAAGTGTACGACAGTCGAGCTTTTCGGAAAAGCACTGTTTTTAAAGGGGTTACGCGGCTTTGGTGAAAGCAGCATAACCCCTTTGTGTTTGTCTTATTTGAGCATTTGACGCCGCTCGTGCCGTATCGGTGCGTAAATAGCCGCTTTGTCTGCGCTCTGAAATGGCGGAGCGCGGCTCCGTCATTCTTCGCATTTGCCGCAGTTCGAGCATCCGTTGCAGGCGATCTTCATAGGGCACCTTTCGCATTTTATGCGGTTTCCTTGCGTTTTGATATGCCTATATAATACACCGCGGCGGCTTTGAAGTCAACAAAATTGTGTTGACATATTTATTTGTGCGTGGTATAATTTACATGTATCGGTATAACCGAAATCTTATTTATGAGGAAAACAAAATGAAGAAATTATTTGCTGTCTCTCTCGCGGCTCTTCTCCTCGTTTCCGCTTTCGCCTTCGGCGCTCTTGCGGAAGAAACCGAAAAGAGCCTTCTTCCCGGTGCCGACGCCGGCTGGCATTGCGACCCTTGCGGAAGTGACGGGATCATGGAAGTCACCGAGGAAAACGGTGCGATCCTGTTTACCAACACTCAGCCCGCGGGCTGGCCTTACGCCGACATTATTTTTGCCGAACCGGTCACTGCAAGCATCGAAAACGACGCTTTGGTTTTCGATTTTGACGCTTCGGTCCAGACAAACATAACATTCCTTCTCCCCGGCGACGCCGAATTCCCGCTTTCCTGCACCGCTTTCAAGTTTGATACTTACGAAAAAGAATCCGGCGACATTCAGACCGGAACCTACAAGGGCAAGATCACGCTCAAAGATCTTGTCGAGGCGCAGTCCAACTACGGCAAAAACAGTTTCCCGACTTCCGCCATCGACGGCGACACCGTCACTTTCACCGGGCTTAAAGTCTTCTCGTCCGGCGCAAATTCGGTCACCACGGTCCGCAGGCTCGGTATAATCGTTTCCGATTCCGGAAATGATCCCGTTGAATCCGTAGACCCGGTTGAATCTTCCGAACCTGTCGAATCCGAAGACCAGGTTGAATCTTCCGAACCCGAACCCGTCGAATCTTCCGAACCTGCAGCCGAATCCGAACCCGCAGCCGAATCCGCTGCTGAATCCGCGGCTCCTTCGGAACCCTCTGATAACAGCGGCAGCGGCTTACCCGTCGGCGCCATCATCGGCATCATCGCGGGCGTCATCGTTATCATCTGCGCGGTGGTATTTATCCTCAAAAAGAAGAAATAAGACGGAACCGCACATAAGCGCTGATTTACGCACAAGTAATTAATTAAAAACAACGAACGGGTTATACCACTCTTACGTTTGGTATAACCTGTTTTTTGTTCCCCTGATTATCATGATTTGTATAACTTGTGCTTGCACGAAAAGCTCGACTGCCGTACATTTGTACGCCGACGCTCGCTTTTCCTGCAAAATCATTCGCTTCTGCGCGGTTCTGTTTCGTATGCACATAAGCGCTGATTTACGCACAAGTAATTAATTAAAAATAACGAACGGGTTATACCATTCTTACGTTTGGTATAACCTGTTTTTGTAAAAAACGGCTGTCCCATCAATCGGGGCAGCCTTTTTTGTCTGTCAATCGATATTTACGCGGTGTTTTATGCCCCCGCAGGAATTGCCGAGTATCACCGAATCGATGCTGATGCGCTTCGCTTCCTTCGGCGCGACTTTTATCTTCACGACTTCCGATCTTTCTTCTATTGCGTCGCAATAAGGACGTCCGTCAGCCAGTCTGAACCAAAGTCTGCCGTTCTTTTCCAAAAGCAGACTTCTGTCAACACCTGCGAATATCTCGTTCTCGCCGCCGAAACTGTAAGGCCCGGTAAGTGCTTTCGCACAGATGATATCGCCGTTTTCTTCACGCGCCATAGTGAACAGAACGCCGTTGTTCCCGCGCTTGAAAAAAGTAAAAGTGCGCTCTTTCGTCCCGGAGTTCACAAGCGTGAAAATGTCGGTGTACTGTACCATCCAGTTGCCGATATTTGCCGGGTCTCCGCTGGAATCGGCGTGGAATGTGTCGATGATCACCTTGTTCCCCTCGGGGTCGACGCAGTTGAATACCATCATATCGTTTCCGACGTTTCCGGGGCTGTTGTTCGGATCGAGCGAGGTGTACCACGCGGTGTCATCGATAACGCATGGCACGGGATCATAGGCGTTGTAAGGCTCTTTTTTCAGCCTGCAGTCGGGATCTGAATATGCCGCGTAACGCACCGGAAGATCGCCGGGAGCGGTTTCGTCGTCGACGACAAAGGTTATCTTCGATTCGATCAGCCCGGCTGTCGGGTCAAATCCTTTATACTGCTTGCTGTAATCGGTTTTTTTACCGTCGCGGACGCGCTCCGTAATAAATCCCTGCTCTTTCGGCTCGGCTTGAACCTGGGCGATATCGCTGTAGCAGAAGAAAGTTCCGGTCACCGCGCCGCCGCTTACGTTGAATTTCACCACGCCGTTCGAGCATTTGCCTATAAGTACGGCTCGGTCCGCCGTACCCATTACGTCGGTGTGCCCGTATGCGTCCGAAGTTGTGCCGCCAAGCACGTAAATATATTTTCCGGCGGGGATCCTGAAAGTTTGAGGATCGGCTTTTCTCGGGGTGTAATCAAGGTAATCGCACCCGACGTAGATCGGGTTAACGCTTCCGTCGGCGAAGAAATAATCCTCCGGCAGTTCAAAACGGTAATTGAAATAATCGCTCCAGGAACGCTGACCGAGCCATTCGCCATCGACCTGGATGCCGATATTGGTTACCGTCACCGTCACGTCGCTTTCGCCTTCGTTCAAAAGGCGGTATCCCAGCCAAACCGGTACGCCCGTGTGGTTGGAATGCTCGTAAGTGAATATCACGTCGCCGAAAAGATCTTTTGTGACAAGTATCGCCTGACCGACGTCTTCCGGAGCCAGCATTTCCGGGTTGTTGCTGTAAACATAGGTTCCGCCGGGGCGCTTTTCATATCTTACCGTTGCGCGGTACCGTTCGCCGTTTTTGATGATGAACGTCTGCTTTCCGTAATCAAAACGATTGTCGAACGGCTGAAGGTTGCTTTTGTATTCCGGCTTTTCAAATTCCAAATCTATCCTTTTGTATTCCTTGTTTTCGGTGATCTTCATTTCGCTTCTCCTTTTTATTTTGCGGTATAGAAATAATACCAGGCGGGTCCGATCTTAACGGCAAGATAAACGTGCGTACTTTCTTTTTTGCCGTTATAGACCGCCAGCGTTACTCTTGCGACAGCGCTCACCTCGTCCCGGTCGGCTTTTTCGGCATAAGTCTGCAAATATTCTTCAAACCTGTCGTCGCCTTCTTTGTATTCGACCGAATCAATGTGCGTTATTCTTATGTTTTCCGCCGATCCGGTTTCGGTTCCCGCCTGCTCGTAAGCCTTTTTAAGATAATCCTTCACGTATCCGTCGCTCGCGCCGGACATACCGCAGAGAACGGTTTTATTATAGGGCGAAGAATAATCGATCATACCGTCGACGTCGTATATAAGCGAAGCCTTTATATATTCCGCGGCGGCTTTTTCGGGGGTGGAAGCCCCGGTGAACGCCGTCCTGAAAATAATTATCGCCGCGACCGCCAGACCGATCCCGATCGCCGCCGACAGCAAAAGTTTAAGCGTTTTTTTCGTCCGCTTGCTGAACGACTTTATCGGTTTGTTTTCATCCGGCGACAACGCGCCGCTGTCATAAATGCTTTCGCTGTCCATATCAAAGCTGAACTCCTTGCGGTATTTTTTTATTATTTTATCACAAATAACCTTTTATTGCAATACAAAAAACCTTCCCCGCCGGTAAAAATCGGGCGGGGAAGTAAACGTTATTTCATAGTATAATAACTTATTATTTCGTTTTTCATCCGTCTTGCCGATTCAAGATATTCGCGGTGTTCCTTTTCCGCGGCGTCAAGCTCCGGCAGACTGCCGCTGCCTTTTGTGAATCTTATAAGCGAATAAATCAGCTCCGATAACTTTTCTTCGCCTTCCAGCCTAAGCATATCCAGTTTCAAACGCTCTTCCCGCTGCCGCGCGGCGTTGGTCCCTGCGCGCCTGAGTATAAAGGCGATTATCACAGATATAAGGCTCCCCGCCAGCCCTGCCGAGGAAAGCGCAAGCCCGATGAATTCGCCCGCCGTTTCATGCCACATTTTCACACCTCATAGATCAACACGGTAAGTTCGTAGGTTATCGCGTCGAAAAATCTGCAAAACGCGCGTATCATCCTTTTTATTTTAAGTCGCCTCCGTCCGTAAGCCGCTTTGCCGCCTGCTTTACAAGATTGTTCGCATAAACGCTTGCCGAAGCGCAAAGCATTCCCTGGCAGATCCCGCTGAACAACGCGGTAAGGACTTCGGATGCCCCTTGCGGCGCGTCTGTCGCAAAAATATACGCCGTCGCCAGAACGATCCCCGCAACGCCGATAATGAACGGAATGAGCCAATCGGATACACGACTTTTTTTCAGCGCCGCGCCGACGGCGTAAAGCACCGGGATAATTATATAAAGTCTTGCGTCGATATATTCTTCCATTAAGTCACCTCGTTTTGTTTTTGGCTGTGTTTTTAATGATAAATTCGGTTATACGGCTTTGCGGGATCCCGATCTCGACGCAGGCTTTCCGAAACTGCGAATTGCTTTCGGCGTTTTGATACAAAAGTGCCATTTCGGTTTCCTGCGCGATCTCTTTCGCCTTTTCGGCGGCGGCTTCGCCGTCAATACCGAGTTCCTTCATCATTGAAGAATAACGTTTATAAGCGCTTTGGATCGCGGCTTTGGCGTTGGCAATAAGATCTTTTATCGCCGATCCGCTGTCGGCTTTCCGCTCACCTTCGCCCGGATCGTAATAGCCGCTTGCCGCCAGCGCGAATTCAAGATCGTTCAGATAACTTTCGTCAAGAGCAAACCGGCTTTTTATCCCATCGAGTATTTCTTTCACCTTCGCATTCTGTTCACTCGGGTCGGCTTTGCCTTCGCCGCTCGCCGCCGAAATTATCTGCTTTGCGAGTTCTTTCGCGGTGTAGGGCGGTGCGGAACCGCCGTTGTCGCTTTTTCCGTCCGGCAGACCCGCGCTCTGCGCTTCTTTTCGCTCGAGCGCCGCGATATCCGACAAAAGCGAATTTCTGCGTTCGTTTATATCCGAAACGCTTTTTATCTCGGCTTTGTCGATCTCTCCGAGTTTGTCGCCGTATTCGCTCGTAAGCGCTTTTTTCGCGGCGGAGTTTTCGCTGTCGAGCGCGCCGAGCCGGTTGTTAAGCGATATCTGCGAGTTTATCTTCGCCTGTGCGGCCTCGCCGGAAAACCCAAGCCCGCGCGCCGCGATATAGTTGTTCAGATTGCGCTCGGCAGCCATCGCGTCGGCTGCCGCTGAATTGCGTTTTTTGATCCTTTCTGCGTCGATCGCGTCGAGGCTTTCGGCGTATCTGGCCGCCTGTTCTCCGCGTGCTTTCGCATAAAGCGCGGAGATCTTTTTTTCTTCGTCCGAATAATTTTCCAAAGCCTGTTTAAGGCTTTTCAATGCGTCGTTATATGCCACTTCTGCTGCTCCTTTCACGTTTTTTTGTTTTTACGGTAAACCCGTTTATATTAAGGCTTCCGGCGCCCGTAAGCGTTACCGTCAGCCTGACCGGGCCGCATCTTTTCAGGTGCGGACGTATCTCCAGGCGCCTTGCCCCGCTTTCGCCGGCGGCAAACCGGTAAACCCTTGAACAGTTGCGCCCGGCGGCGTCTTCAAAAGCTATCGCCGCGCTGACCGGACCGACGATATAAACGTCGGCATAAGCCCCGACAAGGTCGAACCTTCCGCTTACGTACCCGAAATTCGTATATGCGCTTCTGTAAGAGCAGTTTACCGTGTTGCCGCCGTAGCTTTCCGATTCCGAAAACACGTAAAGATAAGCGCCTTTGGAGTAATAAAGCTCCTGCCCGCAAACGCAGTATTCGTCCATGTCCATTCCGTTGTAGCGGTACCATCTTCCGTTGGTGTAATCATAGACGTTCAGCGTTCCTCCGGCATAAAAGAAAAGTTCCCGGCTGATGGGAAAATCGAACAGCTTCACGTTTCCCGAATCGACCCCGAAGGTTATTGCAAGCTTCGCCGTTTCGCTTATCGCGCCCGAAATACATACCGCGTTCTTCTCGTTTTCCACAGAAGTCGATTCCCACACGTTCAGCCCGTCGCCGCACAAAGTTACCGGCATATTGTCGATAACGCAACCGTTCATCAAAAGCAGGCAGCCCTTTTCGCCGTTGAGGTTGAATACCGGGAACGAGGAATAAACGTTCCCGAGCGAGTCGGTGTTGAGTTCGCAATAGGAATAATAAGCGGCGTTTTTCGTGAATATAAGCTGTTTGTTGTATTGCTGTACTATGCAGGTTATCTCGTCGTTTCCGATCAAAGTAAAATTGTTCACCGGGAAGTATTCCGCGCTCGGTATCCCGTTGGCAAGTTCGGAATGAAAACGGCAGTTCGGCTTGGCGGCGTTCCCCCATAGAAATATCCTGCCGTCGGAATTCCCGCCGAAAGGCATAGCCTTACGGCATCCGGTTATCAGTCCGCGGTCATTCCCGCTTTTTGAATAAATCACTTCCAGACTGTTCAGCCCTTCCGCGGGCGGCAAAGCAAACGTGATTTTCCCGGCGGAGGTATCGACGGTGTATCCGGTTATCTCAACGCCGCTGCAATAAACGCTTTCCACCGATCGGATATCGCTTTCGGCAAGTTTGTATTCCGTCGATATCCCGTCGGCGCTGAACAGCTGCCTTCGTTTATCGGTAAGCAGGTTGAGCTGCTCGAAAGAGGTGCCCGCGCCGTCCGGCGTGCACGAAACGGCGATCGTCGGGATATATCCTTCGACGGAAGAAAGAACCCCGCCGGATAATTTTGTATAAGTCGAGCCGTTCATGACATATAAAGCGCCGCCGAATACAAAAAATTCGCAATGCCCCGTTCCGATAACGCCCAATACCTCGAAAGTACCCTCGTCGCGGTATAGTTTTATAAGTTCGCCGCCCGCCGAGAAAACCGTAACGTCCTCGCCGTCGAGTTTCCCTTTCCAGATCCCCTCGATCGCGGCGCCGATATTAAGCACCTGATTGTTTTCAGGGCGCTTTTCAAGTGTAACGTATGACTATATACTGAAATTGATAATCTAAGAGGAGATATCTACTCCGCCCGAAATCAATATTCTTTCGTCTATACCTTTAAAAACGTTGTTGCGGCTTTCTCTCATCAATATACCTCGCTGATCCCGCCCGGGGCTGCGCGCCCGGCTCTTAGCATATCGTATCTTGCGCGTGAATAAAGTTCGCCGAACCGTTCGGCTGATCTTTCGTCGTCACCGAGGCAGATCAACCTTGCCAAACCATAAGGCAATACAGCCGAGACTAAAAGTTCGGGCAGATCGATCTCCTGCGAAAGCAGCGATATGCTCCGCGGCGAGAGTTCACGCTTTTCGATGCGCGCCGCGAGAGGTTCGTTTTCCGCCAGCAAAACGTTTATCATCGGAATCGCGCGCTGTTTAAGATCGTCAAGATCGCCCGGAACCGTCCCGTCGGGTTCTCTGAGCCCGCAAAGATCAAGCGATATCTCGAATAATTTCTGACCTGTCAAATTCGATCTCTCCTTTCAAAAGGGGCGGGGAGGAAGTCCGCCCTCCCCGCGAAATAAACCGTCAGTGGTTGACTACCGGCGTAAAAGTCACTACCGCGACTCTCGGTTCGACCGAACTGAAACAGCCCGTTCCGCCCGAAATCTCAAATTTCGCTTTCCCCGCGAAAGTCTTCATTTCAAGACTTGTTACGGGCACCACATTGAACTTGCCGGGTTTTAAGGTTACGGTTTTGCCGCTTCCGGCGGGGTTGTAATCGCCGGGGATGGTCTTAAGGGTATATTCCTCTTCGTCGCATTCGCTCGTATCGACGATAAGAAATATTTCGTCCCGTGCGCCGCTTATCACCGTGTTTACCGTCGCTTTGGTATCGTCGCCCGAAATATAAGTAAATTTGACTTCGCCCGCTTCGAACAGTGAGCCGAGTTTGGATGCGTTGATGTTAACGTTCATGCTTTATTCCTCCATTTTTCAGTTAAGCTGATTGCCGCCGTCGGAAACGGGGCAGGCGACGAGCTCAGCGGGCCTTATAACTTTCGCGCCGAACACAAGTCTGCCTCTCACGGCTTTGTCAAACGAGTTTTCGAGCCTGTCTATGACCTGGGTCTCAAGGACCTGTTCGGCATAGGCGATTGCGGAATAGGATCCCGCAAGCATCACGGTATTGTCGGACTCGTCTTTTGCAAGCTGATTTGATACATAGATATCGCATCCGAGCTCGTCGGTGAATCCGACCGCTCCGGTGCCGTTTACGCCGTTGTTCACCTGGAATTTCACGCCCGCAAGCATAAGTTTCGTCTTTATGAACGGGGGGACCACGATCCAGGTCCTGCCGTCGGGAACGTTGGCTTCTTCAAGCAGCTGCTTCATCGTTGCGACTGTTTCAAGTACGTTGCCCGGTGTGGCGGACACGGCGTCCATCTGGTTGCCGGCTTCGCTGTAAAGCGAGAACACGTATGAATCGACTTCGTTTTTCAAAAGATAGCTTGCGCGTTTGGTCTGGCTGTCTTCAAGCCCGATCGAGGATCTCAATGCCTCGATATCCTTGATCTTGAACGAGAACACCTTGTCCTGATCGATCAGAAGCTGCGTCGCAGCGTCGTCGATATCCTCGTAAGTAACGCTGCCCTGATAATCATAGACGGTCGGATCGGACAGCCCCACAAAAACGACTCTGTCGCCTTTGTTTTTTATTTCGCCGACAAACGAGGTATTGCATATTGTGTCGGCAAGCAGGTTGTCCTCGTTGGTGCGAAGGATCTCGGCGCTGATGACTTTTTCGATACTGTTGTAATTTGCCATTGTTTATCTCCTTTTTGTTTTAGTTTTATATACGCCAGCTTTTCATTGCGTTTATAATGCCTTTGTAGTTTTTGCGAACGTCTTTTCCGCTCATTTTTTCGACCTGCTCTTTCGTAAAAGCCTGCTCGGTCGATCCGTCGGAATAGGCGCGCGCACCTTTTTCGGAATTCTTGCGGTTAACGCTTTCGGCGTATCCGGCAAGCTCTTCGTTCATCACTTTATAAAGCGCATAGGCGTAGGGAAGCGATATCCCTTTTGCCGCGTCCTCCCAAACCTCGTCGGGAATATCTTCCGCTGAAACTCCGGGGAACAGTTCTCTGAACTTCTTAACGTCGTTTTCGGCTTCGGCGTCGGCTTCGATCTGCTTTTCTTCGGCGCGCCTGCGCTTTTTGTCTTCGCGTGCCTGCATTATCTCCTCCGCTATCGATTCGGGTATCCCTTCGGGGATCGCCTCCTCGGTTCCGAACTGCTTTTCGACCTGTTCCATGAATTCGTCGATACGCATTCCCGCGCCGTCGGCGAGATCATAGATCATATCAAGTATTTTTTCGTTGTCGATCCTTTTCATTTTGTCGAGTTTTCTCCTTCCGCCGCTATCGCCGCCTCGGCGGCGATCCGCAGCTCTTTAATAAGTCCTTCTTTGTCGGGTATAAGCCCGGCGGGGATGCGTTCGAGATACTGGACCGTATCGATTTTGCCGAGCCTTAAAAGGTTGTCGAGCGTGTTAAGCGACGATATTTCGCTCCAGTAACTCCCCGCGCCAACGTCCACCGTACAGTTGAACAGAACGTTTTTGTATTTCGAAAAATTGAACTGCTCGAACTTTTCGGTCTCGCCGTCAAGATATCCCACAAAACGCCTGTTGTCGTAATATGCGAGCATAAAATCAAGCCAGATAAGCCCGATCTGCTCGACAAATCCGTAAAGCCCGCGTTTTATGTTCTCCAGAGGCACCGAAGCCGAGTTCTGCAGCGCCAGGATCGCGCTTGTGTTGGTGGGCAGCACATCACCCAAAGCGGTATCCGTCGCGCCGAGAAACTCTTTTGTGTTCTCTATCGCCATACTTATTACGTCGAGCATTCCCGATTGCATCGGCCCGGGCGTTATAACTTTCGCGGCGTTTTCCACCGGACCGTTCACCGCGATCGCTTCGCCGACCCGGTTCGACCATCCGTCCAGCATTGTCGAATCGTAGACGACTTTCGAAAACGCGGTGTCCATCATATGTTTCATCACCATCGCGAAACCTTTGTTGATGAATATCTGGTTTTCGATCAGTCCGGTCCCCACGGCTTGCCCGTGCCAGCTGTTTTTTACCGGAGTCCAGTTGAAATAAGCAATGGGATAAAGCCTGAGCGAGGTGTCGGTGGTATCTTTTATTACCGCGTTTTTGACCGATTTACGGTATAAAACGTGTCCGTTTTCGTCTTTCCACAACTTTATAAGCGAAATGCATTTTGTGTCGCCAAGCTCTTTTTTCGCCATATCTCCGGCGAATTCCGCGGTGTCGGAATCGGGTTTTATCTTTTCTGCCGTCTCTTTCGGCATACCCGAACGGATCGCCTGCGCTTTAAGACTATCGATCGTTTCGCGCTGGGAAATAAGAATGTACGGCTGTTTCTGAACGTCTTTTGCGTTGGGATCACCGAAGAAAACGTTGGTGTTGTCGACGTTCACAGTGACAAAATCTCCGGTGAACGCCTGACCGGTACGAACGTCCGGGTCCCAATAGGTATAGCATATACCGTCGCCGGAAACGGCGGCGTCGGTCAGCGATGAAGCGATAAGACTTTCCATTTTGTTCTTCCGCCAACGCATTTCCGCTATGCGGTTCAACTTGTCAGAGGCGATATTCGCTTCCTCCTCGCTCAAACCGTCGCCGCCGCCCGGAGAGGTGATTGTATAGCGCATCTTCACCGAATTTTGCATTATGCTGCTGGTAAAATAGCCGATGATGCGCTTAAAGATGTTGAACACCGGCTTCGGCAGGCCGTTTGAATCGATATTATCCCATTGATCGCCTCTGTAAAACCGTTCGTTGGTGTTCACCTTGTTGTAAAGATCTATCGAGTAGTTATACTCTTTTCCTTTTTCATACAGCCGCCACTCTTCGGTAAACGGCTCGCTTATAAAAGGCTTCATTAAACTTGCGTTCTCCTTTCGGATCAATATGCCAAAAATTCTTCATATCCGTCGCTTTTGCAAGCCCTGTCGGCAAAAGCATATATCCCCGGACTGCTTTGTTCCCTTTTCGGGACGGGATGCGGCTGGCGCGACATCAGCGCGTAACGAAGCGCCTCCGGCGCGTGCGTAAGCTCGTGCGGGTAGTTCGCGGCGTCCTCTTTAACACGCTCGTCGAACCTCAGAAGCGGGAGACAGCGAATAAGGTTCCTGCAGCCGCTGTCGATCACCAGTTTCGGCTCTGCGCCGAAATCGCTCCCGCTTTTAAGGTACTCCCGCACTATCCTCCAGCCGGTAATGCGCGAATCGTCGGCTTTTATCATCTGCTTCAATCCGGTTCCCGTCATTATCTCGAACCCGCTTTTGCCGGTTTCCTGCCTGCGATTCCACAAATCCGGCGAAGCGACAGTATATCTCACGGTTTCGTTTTTGTCTGTCGCGTCGATGATCTTACGCGCCGCCTCCGAAAGCAGCAGACCGCTTTCGTAAAGTTCGCGGTAGACGGTAACTCTTCCGTCCTGATCGACGCAGCACCACAGACAGCAGGTCATATCCAACCCGTAATCGAGCGCTCTGAATCTCAGCCCTCCCTGCGGAAGCTCGACGTTTTGCCTGACGTGCCTTTGAGGATCGAATTCGGGGAAGAAAGCACCTTCAAAAGCGTCCCAATCGCCGTAAAGCATCGCTTTTCTGCGCGCTTCGGGCAGATTCATAAGCGCGTCGATATATTCCGGGTTGTTGTTCATGATAAAACTGTTGTCGAACACCAGGCTTTTTATAAACAGGTAATCTTCGGGTTTTTCGCTGCCACGGAACTCCCGGTCGATAAATCTTCTTTTCACCCATTCGTGTCCGACTCCGCCGGGGTTGCAGGTAAAATACATCCTCGGGACGAATTTTCGGCTCATATAGCCGCTTGCGCGGTTGCTTTCGGTAAGCGCCTGAAACTGGAACTCGGTAAAATGAGTCGCTTCCTCCATACCGATTACTTCATACGCCTGCCCCTGAAACTGCAAAACGTCGCTCTCGCTGTCGCAATATCCAAGGCGTATGCGCGATCCGTTCACGAACCTGAACTCTTTTTCGGTTGCGGAATAATCGGCGATACCGTCAAGCATTTTTCGCATGGGGATAAGATGGTTTTCGCGCAGTTCAGGCAGAGTTCGCCTCAAAAGCAATATCTGTATCCCGGCGTAATTCAACGCAAGCAGTATCAGCTTCACTCTCATCGCCCAACTCTTTCCTCCGCCGCGCGCTCCGCCGTAAGCGGTGTATTTCGCGGTGGATTCAAAAAACAAACGTTGTTTCTCGTTCGGGATAAGAGTTACGGTTTTCATTTAGCCCAAGCCTCCGTCTTGCCTTTGAATATCACCTGCTCGCCGAACTCCCGTTCATTGTCTTCGGGTTTGTCGCGATACCCGTGGTTGTTCTTAAGATCGAACGAAAGCACCGAAGCCGGGATCTTTCCGTTGAATGCCAATTGTTTTTTGATCATTGCGATGCGGTTGCGCGCCCGCTTTAAAGTCGCCCCGACCTTTTTGTCGTTCATCAGCTCAAGGATCTCGTCGCGCGTTGTGCCCAGATATTCGGCAAGCGATTCGATGTCGGCTATTTCTCCGCTGACCGCCAGGTACTCTTCGAAATAATTCCTTATCTTTTCATCCAGCTCGCTGTCCGCCCAACGCCCGCCGCTTTTGGCGCGTTTCCTTACAGCCGTTTTTGCATAACCTTCTTTTTGCTTTTTCTCCGCTATGATCTTTCACTCCTTGCTGTCGGCTTTTTTACCGACCGGACGGTTACACGGCGCAATAAAAATGTTCGTCCGCCCGTACCGTTTCCGGTCCGTTTTCAAACAGGCGCTCGGCAAACTTGCTTCCACCGGTGAAAAAGCCAGTCCGCCCTCCGCCTGCCCGGCACCTTCGACGCTTTTATTATAAGCCGCGCCGCCGCGTGTTTTCATCCCCAATAAATCGCAGCCGCGCGGGCAGAGTTTATAAGGACCCGCGCGCGATTTTTTTGCGACAAAATCATCCTTTCGGCTATTGCTTTAACAGCACAAAAGTGCTATTATACAAAAAATGAAAAGAATAATCACAAAAGGTGGTAATATCATGATAAAAAAATTATCGTTCCTGCTTGCGGCGCTCCTGCTGTTTTCGGCAATGCTCGCCGGCTGCGGCGGCGAAGTGTCCGGCCCGGCAGGGGTTTCCGCGCCTGAATCCGAAAGCAAAGCCGAATCCGAACCGCATGCTCTTTCCAAACCGGCTGACGTGTCCGAACCTTCGGGATCGTCCGATCCCGCCGTTTCTTCGGAACCTTCCGGGGACGAAAGCTCCGGACCCGTAAGCGAACCCGAGCCCGAAGATTCCTCTTCACCCGACGAAACCGAGATCGGCGCTTTGCCCAGGAAGCCCTCGTTTGACGAGACAAAACTTTTGTCGATGTCAAGCGACGAGATAGCCGAAAAGATCGTCTATCCCGCCATAAAAGCCTATGAATGCGTTATGAACCCCTACGACGTGTTCACCTACGTTACCGATGATGAAATGTCGCCCGTTATAACCGAGGTTGTCAACGGCGATAAATACGAATGGTTCATGACGGTAATAATGCCGGAAACGTTCGACGGCTGCGTCGCTTTCCTGCGGCAGTATTTTTCGCAGGAACTGATCGATGAATTTATAAGCGAACGCTGTATGGTCGATCTGGACGGCAGGGCGGGGATATGGTGCGTTTCAGCCGAAAGCGACATAACCTATGAAACCAGCCGCTTTGAGTTTATCCAAGCAGACCTTGACAGAGGCGTTGCGTTTTTGAAGATCACATCCTGCTATATCAAAGACGAATATTTCGACAAAGAAGATTTCAGCGTCGACGCTGAAGAGATCTTTTCTCCGGAATATACAAACAGTTATTCGGTCGTCTTGAAGATGGTCAGGGAAGACGACGGAAACTGGATCTTCACCGGGTTCCTTCATTTGTGGAACGTGCTTTCCTGTTCGGAAGGCTTTACCTATTGCAACGGCGAGATCTTTAACGAAGCGCTCAAAAAACTTTCATAACCGAAAAGAAAAAACGGCCGCTGATAATACTATCAGCGACCGTTTTGCAGTTATATTCGGTTTTATATCAGAGTTGCTATTATCGCGTTCGAGACTCTGAACCCTTTATCATTCAGGATCAGCCTTTCGCCGTCAAAAGTTCCGTAGCCGAGCCGCGCGATCCTCTTCGCAGCGTCTTTTTTCAAAGCCGGGACCGTTGCGCCCGCCGAGGTTCGCAGACCGAGCATAAGCCTTTCTTCCGCCATATCGTCTTTGCCGGTAACAGGCGCTTCTTCGTAATTTGTCGGAGCGAAAAGCCCTTCTTGGGCTTTTTTTATATAAGCGTTTACGTCAGGCGAAGAATAAAACCTTTTCCCGTTAAAAAATGAATGCGCCGCCGCGCCGAGCCCGAAATATTCGCCCATATCCCAATAAACGCTGTTGTGACGCGCCTTGAACCCCGGCTTTGCAAAAGAAGACACCTCGTAATGCTCGTACCCATTAGACTTTAAATAACCGCACAGCGAACCGTATTGCGCTTCCTCGACGTCTTCATCCGGGAAATCCAGCAGATCGCGTTTTGAATAAAAAGGCGTTTCTTCTTCGAGCTGAAGCGAATAAGCCGAAATATGGTCGGGTCCAAGCGAAACGATCTTTTCAAGGCTTATTAAAAACCCTTCCGCGGTCTGCCCGGGCAGAGCGAACATCACATCGGCGCTCAGGTTGTCAAATCCCGCCGCACGCGCGTAAGCAACGCATTTTTCAGCGGCGGCGTAATCGTGTATCCTGCCGAGGCGAGTCAATACAGCGTCGTCCGCCGACTGTATCCCCAATGATATCCTGTTGAACCCTGCCGCGCGCAGCGACTTGAGTTCTTCGGCGCCGGCGGTGCCGGGATTTACCTCAACGGTTATCTCGCAGTTGTCGGAGAGTCTGAAACCCGAAACCACGCTTTCGACAAGTTTACATAATCTGTTAACGCCCAAGACGGGCGGCGTCCCTCCGCCGAAATAAACGCTTATTATCCTTCTTTCGCGCGGGAGAAACGATATTTGTTTTTTGATCGCGTCGAAATAAAGCGCCTTTATCTCTTCGCCGGCGCGGGGCAGGGAATAAAAGGCGCAATATTCGCATTTTTTAACGCAAAAAGGGATGTGAAAATAAAGCGATAAGTCTTTATTCGTCGTCATATTTAAGCACAGCCATAAAAGCCTCCTGCGGCACTTCGACGGTTCCGAGCGTGCGCATACGCTTTTTGCCTTCTTTCTGCTTTTCAAGCAGCTTTTTCTTTCGGGTGATATCGCCGCCGTAGCATTTTGCAAGCACGTCTTTCCGCATTGCTTTAACCGTTTCGCGCGCGATTATCTTGCCGCCGATCGCCGCCTGAACGGGGATTTCAAAAAGCTGCCGCGGGATGTGGTCTTTTAATTTTTCGCATATCTTCCTTGCACGCGCATAGGCGCGGTCGGAATGCACTATAAAAGACAAAGCGTCCACTATATCGCCGTTCAGCAATATGTCGAGCTTGGATAACTTCGACGGGCGGTAATCCTTGAATTCATAATCGAGCGAGGCGTAACCCTTGCTTTTCGATTTAAGCGAATCGAAAAAGTCATAAACGATCTCGTTCAGCGGAAGCAGATAATGCAGTTCGGCGCGGTTCGTGTCGATATATTTCATATCAATAAACTCACCGCGGCGGTCGGTGCAAAGCTGCATTATCGTCCCGACATATTCGCTCGGCGTGATCACCGTCGCGCTGACGTAAGGCTCGCAGGCGGTCTCTATCGTCGCCGGGTCGGGATAGTTTGTCGGGTTGTCGATATATACCACTTCGCCGTTCGTCTTGTGGATCTCGTAAATTACGCTCGGCGCGGTGGTGATCAGGTCAAGATCGAATTCGCGCTCGAGCCTTTCCTCGATTATCTCCATATGCAGAAGCCCCAAAAAACCGCACCTGAACCCGAACCCCAAAGCGACTGAAGTCTCCGGCTCATAGGTAAAAGAGGAATCGTTCAGCCGGAGCTTATCCAAAGCGTCTTTCAGATCGCCGTATTTCGAACCGTCGGCGGGGTAAATGCCGGCAAATACCATCGGCTGCGATTTTTTGAACCCCGGCAAAGGCTTTTCGCAGGGGCGGTCGCAAAGCGTTACCGTGTCGCCTACGTCGGTATCTGCAATATTCTTTATGCTTGCGGTGAAATAGCCGACTTCGCCGGCTTCGAGCGAATCTTTTTTGTCAAGCGAAAAAGTCGAAAGCGTGCCGAGTTCGACAACTTCAAATTCTGCGCCGGTGTGCATCATCCGCACCTTGTCGCCGACTTTAAGAGCGCCGTTTATCACCCTGATATAAACTATTACGCCTTTGTATGAATCGTAAAAGCAATCGAATATCAACGCCTCCAGCGGCTTTCCGCTGTCGCCCTTCGGGGCGGGGATATCTTTCACAATGCGCTCGAGCACGTCCTTTATCCCAATGCCGAGCTTTGCCGAAATGCAGGGCGCGTCTGACGCCGGAATGCCTATAATATCCTCGATCTCCCGCTTTGCCATATCCGGATCGGCGCTTGCAAGGTCGATCTTGTTTATGACCGGAAGGATCTCAAGATCGTGATCGACCGCCATATAAGCGTTCGCCAGAGTCTGCGCCTGAATTCCTTGAGTCGCGTCGACGATAAGCACGGCACCTTCACACGCCGAAAGTGAACGCGACACCTCGTATCCGAAGTCGACGTGACCCGGGGTGTCGATAAGGTTAAGAATATATTCATTGCCGTCGTCGGCTTTATAAACGAACCTTACCGCGCGCGCTTTTATAGTAATTCCGCGCTCGCGTTCAAGCTCCATATTGTCAAGCATCTGTTCTTCAACTTCGCGCTTTTCGACCGCGCCGGTATATTCAAGCAGACGGTCGGCAAGTGTGCTTTTGCCGTGATCGATGTGTGCTATTATCGAAAAATTGCGGATCCTGTCAATGTTTTTCATTTTTTAGTTCCAAAAAACTGTTATTTTGAACGTAGGGGCGAGCGTATCAGCTCGTCCCTACAAATGTTACGGATTATTCTTCAGGCGTTATCGGCTTGTTTTTCAGCGATCTTGGCCTGTTTCTTTTCGTCTTTGGTTTTGGGCTTGAACACTTTGTTAAGCTGATTCCAAAGCATACCGGACATAAATACCGACGAGAAGAGACCCGCGACGATGCCGATAATAAGCGGCAGCGCGAAATTGCGGATGGAATCGACGCCGAGTATCCAGATCATACCGATGGTGAGCAGGGTGGTGATCGTGGTG
>CAMZED010000014.1 GCA_947305675.1 uncultured Clostridia bacterium
GCCGGGTAGCATTGTACGAGTAAGGGATCTTGAATTCAAAGACTTTTTAAAAAATTACAATGAGATATTCACGACCGGGTGTCCGTCGCCCGTCGGGATACCTTCGCCCGGATTAACGGGTTGGAATTAAAAACGGAGGTTTTATTATGGTTTTCAAAAAAATTACCGCACTGGCGATCTGTCTGCTTTTGCTTGCGTCGCTTGCACTCGCTTCCTGCGGGGGGACCGATCAGAGCGAATCCCCGGCGGAATCTGAGCCCGAAAAGGTTTTGACTGATTCGATCGAAGATTACGTTAAAATGCCGGCGTTCCGCTGGCGCAATTCCGACGGATCAATGCGCGAAGGATACGATAAGTTCAATTTGTGCATCTATTCCAACAACGTCGCCACCACGTATTTTTCCGAGGACATCGTCCCCAATCTTTACAGCACGACCGACGAGGTGCTCAACGCCGCCGTTACCGCGCGCAACGACGAGATCGAGCTTAAATACGGCGTTAAAATAACCGCCGAAGCGGTCGACGACGTCGTCGAAACGCTTAAAAACGACGTTTCGTCCTCGCTTAACAACTACGACGCGGCGATGCCCTTTATGCGCGGCGCGGCAAACTCGCTTGCCGCCGACGGAATGCTTTACGATCTTTTCGAGTTCGGCGATTATATCCATTTCGACCAGCCCTGGTGGGACAAAGACTGCGTCGAATCGGTATCGATCGGTCACAAACTTTATATGGCGACCGGCGACATTTCCATTATGCCGAAGATCGTTTCGTTCGGTATGACTTTCAACAAGGTGATGATGGAAAACCGGTTCCCGGATATCGATCTTTATCAGATGGTGCGCGACGGCGAATGGACTTTCGACAGGATGATCGAACTTTGCCGTGAAGTCACCTACGAATCCGACGGCAGCGCGGGAATGACCTATGCCGACAACTGGGGGCTTTCGTCGTCTTATGCCGACGCCGGCGCCTTCTATCTCGCCTCCGGACAGAAATTCATTACCAAGGATACCGAAGATCTCCCGGTGATCGCTTTGGGCGACGAGACCAGCGTTTCCACCGCGATAAAAATTCTCGAAAATCTTCAGCTTGAAAACGTCTGGGTCTATCATTGCGACACGTCCGCCGGACAGGTACCGAATATATGGCAGACCTCGCTTGACGTTTTCGGCGAGAACCGCGCGCTCTTCCGCACAAGCGCTTTTTCGGCGATAAAAAAACTGCGCGCTTACGATGGAGCCGACGAGTTCGGGCTTGTCCCCGTGCCGAAGATGACCCCGACGCAGGACACTTATCATACCTATTGCAACACGGTCTATGCCCACGCGGCGGTAATACCCAACTCGCTCGACCGCGAGAGGGCGGAGTTCGCGGCTTATATGCTTGAACTTATGGCTTACGGCGGAATGAAGCATATCACCAAAGCCTATTACGATACCATATTAAAGACCCGCGACCTTAAAGACGCCGAAAGCGAAGAGATGCTTGACAAATACATTTTCAACCATCTCGTTTACGATCTCGGCAACGTGTATGATTTCGGCGGGATACAGTCGATGCTCGGCGACCTTATGGCCAACAACAGCACCGATATCGCTTCGGCGCTCCAGAGCAATCTTGACAAGATCCAAAGCGCTATCGACGAAACCGTTGAAGAATATCTTAACTGAAAAGTAATTAATAATTAATAATAATAAAAATTCCTCCAAAAGCAAGTCGCTTTGAAGGGAAGTAAGTAAAAACCGGCTGAGGTAAGGGAAACCGATCCTTATTTCAGTCGGTTTTTTGTCGCATATCGGCGCAAGCAGGACGCTTGTGTGCCAAATGTCCAAAATGAATGATGTTTACCCTGCGGGCAAATGATGTTTTTGCCTTTGGGCAAAAATGATGCTGCTCCCTTTGGTCGCAATGATGCGATGCGTTCCGCTCATGCGCGAAGCGCGCATCATGAGGCGAAGCCTCGCATCATACCCGAAGGGTACATCATGTTCCGCTGCGGCGGAACACATCATTCGCCGAGTGTCCTTTAGGACACCTTGCAAACCGTGGGATTTTTATTGCCGTTATTTGTTTTTACGCGGGGAAGGAATCGAACTTATCGGCAAGCGAACGTTTAAGCCTGCGGCGAAGCAGAAACGCCGTCGCGGCGGAGATCGCCGCGGACATAAGAAGGACCGCGTATCCGTCGATAAACCGGGCGGCGACCGCTCCGGCAAAAACCGTGGCTATCGTATAAAGCGCGCCCCAAAGCATCGAAAGCATTACCGCCGCGCTTTGCTTTATGGTGCGGGTGTCGCTTTCGTTATCGAACCGCGGGAATCGCATATTCGTCGTTACGCCGATATGAGCCATCACCGCCGTCGCCGCGACGAGCGAGACGAACACCAGAAGCGTTCCGAACGCGTCGCGCGTGGCAATAAAGGTTATAAGCGACGAAACCGCCGTGAACGGCAAGCAGATCAAACTGTGCGCGTCGGCTTTCGCGGTGAGCACTTCGCTCCCGCGTGCCGGCGAAGTGCGTATGATCCAAAGCATTTTCCCCTCGAGCGATACCGAAGGAGCCGATATCATCGTCATCGACAGGACAAACATCATTATCGCTGCCGCTGACGCCGCCGCGGTATGGCTGCCGAACGATCCCAGCAGCGCGACAAGGCTGTTTTCTTTGCCCGAAGTCACCGCAAGATATATCGCCGCCGCGGGCATAATGATCAGCCCCAATCCGGCGTTGAACATATATACCGGGCTTGAAACAAAACGGCGTATCTCTTTGAACACAAGCGCCGTCCTGCGGCTTCTTACCTTTGACGAACCGCCGCGGTATTCCCGGCGTATTACCGAGATCTTTGTTGTCAATACTTTTAAAAAGCTGTGCTGAAGCAGCCAATAAGCCCCCGCGAATCCCGCAGACGAACACAAGGCGAACAGCGCCGCCGAGCCGAAATCGCCTGCGCAGGCTTTGCCGAACACGTAAAACGGCAGGATCTTGCTCATCGCCGCGGAGACCGCTTCGGGTTCGTTGACCGCAAGGCTCACAAATCTGCCCATATTGGGATAAATCACCATATAGACTGCGAAAGCAAACAGCATTATCACGGTCTGCACCGCGTTTTTGTGTCTTGAGCGGGAAGTCGCCATCGAAATCAGCCAGGCGATAAAACAGATCAGCGCGTTCGATCCCGCCATAAGGAACAAATTGTTTACAATCAGCATCGCGGCCTGCGGGGCCGTAATCGCCCCCGTAATGCTCCCGACGACGGCGAAAGGCAATATTGCCGTGACGTCGTAAAAGGCGTTCATAAGCAGCAGAGTGACAAGCCTTGAAAGCACTATCGTACCGGGTTTTATCGGCATCGCAAGCAGCAGATCGTTGTCTTTCGCGTCGTAAAGCGAGTTGACGGCGTAGAATATCGATCCGATGAACATTATGAGGAAAGCCGAAGTGCCCGCTATTTCAAGAAAAAACCAGCTTCCGATAACCTTCGCGGCCTCGCTTATCCCGAAAGCCATTCCGGTAAACGCGAAAGCGAACAGCAGCCCTATCGCGGCATAGACGGCAATAAGCGTTTTCGCGTTGGCTGATACTTTTTGCGGTCTGCCGTTTTTGCGGCGCCGCGGCGCTATCAGGCGCAGAAAATTTATCTTTATCAGTGTGCGAAGCATTTTATTTCACCTCCGTCGGATAAAGTCAGCCTTTTCCTTCCAGTTCCAGGAACACGTCCTCGAGCGAGGTGCTGCCCTTTACCTCTTCCATGGTGCCCGATACGATCAGCGACCCGTTTTTTATTATCGCAACTTTGTCGCAAAGTTTTTCCGCGGTTTCAAGTACGTGGGTCGAGAAGAATATCGCCGCTCCGGAATCGCACATACGCCGCATAAGCAGTTTTAACTCGTGGGACGCGACGGGATCCAGCCCGACAAACGGCTCGTCCATAATTACCAGCCGGGGCGAATGTATAAGCGCCGAAATAACCGCGAGCTTTTGCTTCATCCCGTGGGAATATTCCGATACCGGAGTCGCCAGGTCGGAAGTAAGGTTGAGCGCTTGGGAGTATTCGGCGATGAGTTTTTCGCGTTCGGGAGCGCCGATACCGTAAATGTCGGCGATAAAATCAAGATATTTTCTTCCGGTCATGAACTCGTAAAGATCGGGGTTGTCGGGGATGTAAGCCAAAAGCCTTTTTGCTTCCAGCGGATTGGAGACAATGCTTATTCCGTCGATGAATATATCGCCGCTGTCGGGAGTCAGCAGCCCGCAGCAGGCTTTAAGCGTCGTGGTCTTCCCGGCGCCGTTGTGCCCTATAAACCCGTATATCTCGCCTTTTTGAATATGCAGCGAAAGGTCGTTCACCGCGGGTTTTCCGCCGTAAGACTTTGTGTAATGCTCGATCCTCAACATATTTAAACACTCTCCTTTGCCGGCTTTACAGCGCAGGCGGTATATTTTGATGTAATTGTATCATACGGGAGACAATTGTCAACATATCGCGTAAAAAAACCGTTGAGTTTTAAGAAATATTTAAGAGGGTTCGTTATAATCATCATTGAAAGATTCCAAAAGGAGGAAATGATTATGAAAAAACTGTTGTCTGTCGCGGCGATCATTATAGCCGCGCTGTTGATATTGGCGTCTTGCTCCGTTTCGGACTCGACGAACAGCCCGTCGGCTTCTTCGGCAAATTCCGCAAACAGCCGCACCGCCGAGGGGTCGGAAACCGTACTTGACGATCCGACCGACGAAAAACGCGAGGCGAACGGCGATTTCAGCATAAAACCGCTCGACGGCGCGGCTGAACCCGAGGTATCCGGTTCGGTCTATACGGTTAAAAGCGGCGGCGAATACGAGGTCCTCGGCAAACTTGACGAAGGCTGTATCGTGGTCGACGCCGGCGACGATGCCGAAGTCAAACTCACGCTCAACGGCACAAGCATCGAATGCTCTTCGCAAGCGCCGATATCGGCGGTCGGAGCGGCGGAACTCACCGTTAAAGCCGAAGAGGGAAGTTACAACGTAATAACCGATTCCCGCACCGCTCCCGACGGGACCGGATCGGAAGACGCCCCCGACGGCGCGATCTATGCGGAATGCGATCTTAAACTCAGCGGCAAAGGCACGCTTATCGTAAACTCTTCTTACGACAACGGCGTTAAAAGCAAGGACGATATAAAGATCAAAAACCTCACGCTCAAAGTAACCTCGCCCGGCAACGCGCTCAAGGGCAACGATTCGGTCACCGTGGAATCCGGCGATCTTATACTCGTATCCACTTCATCCGACGGCGTAAAAACCAAAAACAGCGACGTTTCATCAAAAGGCAACCAGCGCGGCAGCGTCGTTTTCGAGGGCGGACATACCGATATTTACGCCGCCTGCGACGGTATAAGCGCCGCTTACAACGTAGAGATCTCGGGCGAAGATTGCGTCGTTAACATTTATACTGCAAGCTATGCTTCAAGCTCGGGCGAACATGCGGATTCCGATTATTATTTGCTTATACCTTCTTCGGCCTATTCCAAAGATGTCGGTTATTACGCGGGATTCTACAACGACGGCGAAGATATCAAATGGGTCCTCTGCGAATATGAAACCATGGTCCGCGGCGGCAGAAACTCGTATTACGGGCTTTCGTTCAAGGTCCCTTCGGGGTATTCGAACGTCATCTTCAACACTGTGCCTTCCGGCACCGTCCCCGACGGCGATAATTATACAGCTTCGTCCGGCGGCGAAACGGTAAACGGATCGATGAACGGATATCTTGTTGATTCGGTCGGTTCGGGCAAAATCAGCGGCGACTGGGTGCAGATCAGCTCGGGCAACGGAAGCAATTCAAACAAGACGACTTATTCCTCCAAAGGCATAAAAGCCGAAAATTCGGTCGAGATATCTTCGGGCAGCGTAACGATATACAGTATGGACGACGGCATCCACGCCAATTCTGATTCCGAACTCGAAAACGGCGCCGCCGCGGCGGGAACCGTCAACGTCAGCGGCGGAAATATAACGGTAACCGCCGCGGACGACGGCATCCACGCCGACGCAGCGCTTACAATAAGCGGCGGAAACGTCAACGTAGTCGAATCGCACGAGGGGCTCGAAGCCAACGTAATAACCATCGCCGGAGGCAATACGAAAGTTTACGGCGGAGACGACGGGCTTAACGCCTGCAAGGGTTCAAAAACGCCGCTCGTGAATATAACCGGCGGCAGTCTTGAAGTGACTACTCCGTCGGGCGATACCGACGCGATCGATTCCAACGGCAATTTCACCATGTCGGGCGGAAGCGTGCTTGTAAAAGGCGGCGCCGCTTCGGGCGGAATGGCGGGCTCGGTCGACGTCGACGGCAGCGTAAAAGTCACCGGCGGCACCATCGTCGCTTTCGGCGGAATAAGCGAAACGCCTTCGAGCGGGTCGGTCAACACATATATATCAAACGGAACGTCGTTCCCGGCGGGCGATTACGTCCTTGCCGATAAAAACGGCGGCGTGATAAAAGAGTTCAGCCTTGAATCTTCCTATAACTCCGTCTGGATCGCTTCGGACGCTTTCGCACTGAACGGCGATTACGTCCTTACCAAAGGCGGATCGGAGCTGCTTAGCTGGAACCAGTCCTCCTCAACTGTCGGCAGCGCCGGAAATTCCGGTTTCGGCGGCGGAGGATTCGGCGGCGGAGGATTCGGACCCGGCGGCAGAAGATAAACGCGCCGGCATTATTAACAAAAACCCCGTTTACCTATGTGGTAAACGGGGATTTTTGTTTGATAAAAGATCAGTTTTCGGGCGCGATCTCGCCGCCGCCGAGCACCTCGTCGCCGTTGTAAAACACCGCCGCCTGTCCCGGTGTGACCGCCCTTTGGGGCGATTCGAATATCACATCGGCGGTTTTTCCGTCCGGCGATATCTTCAGCCGCGCTTTGCTTTCGGGCGCGTGGTAACGCACCCTTACCGAGCATTCGATCTCGTATCCGGGAGCAAAGCCGGATATCCAGTTTATATCCCTCACCTTCGCTTCCCGCGCGAAAACCGAGCCGCCTCCGCCGAGTATCACACGGTTGTTTGCGACGTCGATCTTCTTAACGTAAAGCGGGTATTCGTAAGCGATCCCAAGCCCTTTGCGCTGGCCGACGGTATATTTGCAGATGCCGCCGTGCTTGCCCAGCACTTTGCCGTCCTCGTCGACAAAATCGCCGGGTTCCGGCGAAACGCCGGCGTATTTTTTCACCGCGGCGCCGACGTCGCCGTCGGGGATAAAGCAGATATCCTGGCTGTCGGGCTTGTGCGCGTTAAGAAATCCGTTTTCGGCGGCGATCGCGCGGACCTCTTTTTTATCCATTCCGCCAAGCGGGAAAAGCGTGTGCTCCAACTGATGCTGATCCATCGAATAAAGCACGTAGCTTTGGTCTTTGGCGGGATCGAGCGCTTTTTTCAACTTGTAAAGTCCGCTCGCGGGGTCTTGCTCGATCCGCGCGTAATGCCCGGTCACTATCTTGTCGCAGCCGAGTACCGCGGCGCGTTCCGAAAGTTTGCCGAACTTCATATATCGGTTGCAGTCGATGCAGGGGTTCGGCGTAAGCCCGCGCAGATAATATCCGGCGAACTTGTCGATTATGGCGGTTTTGAAATCAGCCGTGAAATTAAAAACGTAATAGGGCATACCCAGTCGCCGCGCCACAGAACGCGCATCCTCCACGTCGTCGAGCGAACAGCATTTCCCTTCTGTTCCGTCCTCGCCGTCGAAAAGGCGCATGGTGCATCCGACGCATTCATATCCCGCCTGTTTGGTAATAAGTGCGGCGACCGATGAATCAACTCCGCCGCTCATTGCTATAAGCGCTTTCAAAGCCATTATTTACCCCTTGCGCAACAGATCCGAATAGGTTATTTACGCTGTGAAGCGGCGTAGAATTCCTCGAAAGCGGCTCCGTCAAAAGAGGGATCGCTTTCGGTAAGATCACAGATCCTTTCGGGCTTGCCGCCGTTTGCACGGCTCTTTATTCCGGCAAGCATTATTTTTACCGAATCGGTCATCTGTTTCACGGTGGCGATACGGTTTTCCCCGCCTTTCATATAAGCGCAGACCTGTTTGAGCATCGCCTCATAGACCTTGTTGCTGTCGATCTTATAGGCGAACCCGGTTTTCGTGGTCATTACCAGAGCGGTCGAAGGCTGCCAACCCCTCTTGCAAATGTGGTAATCCGCTGTCGCGCCGTTGGCAAATCTTATAAAATAGCTGTCGCAATCGGCTCCGTCGACGTTGCCGGTCCCGATATAAGCCGTGCTTTCGGGATCGACGTCGCCCAAAAATCCCATTATCGATTCGACAGCGTGGATGGCATAGTTGAACTCGTCGACTCCGACGGTGACCGAAATATGCATTATCTCGCCGCGTTCTTCTTTCGGGATCGCGAAGAAAGATTCGTGCTCGTAAGTATATCTCATCGCGCTGGTGCCGATGATCTTTTTGCCTTCGTCCGCCAGACGTTCGAACTCTTTAAGGTCTTTAAGATTTCCCGCCAGAGGCTTGTCGACGAACACAGGGATCCCGGCGTTTATGAACGGTTTCGCCAATTCGAGATGTCTGTCCCAGTTGCAGCCCTGAATAAACGCGAGATCGATATTTTTCGCCATCTCGTCAAGATCGTAATAACGTTTTTCAAGCCCGAATTTTTTGATAAAAGCCGAAACCTCTTCGTCGGTGCGGAAGGCGTCGTTATACACCGCGGTATAACGCCCTTCGTCGCCTTTTAAAAATATCTCTGCGAAAGAGGGCGCGTGTGAAGTGTCGATATTAACAGTACCGATTCTGAACATTTTTTTGCTCCCGTATTTAAATTTTTGATAATTTTACTCCAATAAACGCCGAATGTCAAGACTCGAACTGACTGTTGTAAAGCGCGGCGTATTCGCCGTTCTTCGCCAGCAGTTCGGCGTGCCTGCCCTGCTCGACGACTTCGCCGTTTTTCATCATAAGTATCTTGTCGGCGTCGCGTACCGTCGAAAGCCGGTGCGCAACGATAAAACTCGTTCTGCCGCGCATCATCCCGGCAAAAGCGTCCTGAATCTTCAATTCGGTGCGGGTGTCGATCGAAGAAGTCGCCTCGTCGAGAATAAGCATCGGCGGCAGGCAAAGCATTACCCTCGCAATGCAGATAAGCTGTTTTTCGCCCTGCGAAAGCCCGCCGGAATCGGATATAACCGTATTGTATCCTTGCGGCAGACGGCTTATGAACCCGTCGGCGTGCGCCGCTTTCGCGGCGGCGACGATCTCTTCCTCGCTCGCGTCGGGGCGCCCGAACGCAATATTGGCGCGGACGGTGTCCTCTTTTATCCAGGTGTCCTGAAGCACCATCCCGAAGTTACGCCTTACAGAGCCGCGCGTCAAACCGGCGGCGTCTTGACCGTCAAAATATATTCTTCCGCCGTCGGCGTCGTAAAACCGCATAAGCAGGTTGATCAAAGTCGTCTTGCCGCACCCCGTCGGACCGACGATCGCGATCTTTTCTCCCTTTTTCACGTCGAGCCGCAGTCTTTTGATAAGCGTTTTTGCTTTGTCGTAGGAAAAATCGAGGTCTTCGATATTTATATCGCCTTTTGCGCCGCGAAGCTCCGAACAGCCTTCCGGATCGGTCTCGCAGGGGGAATCGTAAATCAGTTCAAACACTCTTTCCCCGCAGGCGATCGAGTTCTGAAGTTCGGTAATAACGCCGGATATTTCGTTGAAAGGTTTTGCATATTGCGCCGCAAAGCTGAGGAAAGCGCTTAGTCCGCCGACGGTAAGCGCGCCTTCTCCGCCGATGATCATAAGCGACCCGGCAAGCGCCGCCGCCGCATAGATCAAAGCGTTCAAAAAGCGCGTCGTCGGGTTTGTCAGCGACGAGAAGAAAGTCGCTTTAAGCGCCGCCGCCGAAAGCCTGCGGTTGATATCCGCGAATCTCGCGGTGTTCGCTTCCTCTCTGCCGAAAGCCTTTACCGTCTTCTGGTTGGAAACAGACTCGTCGATAAAAGCCGTCGCCTCTCCGCGAAGCAGAGATTGCAGTCTGAAGGTTTTGTAGGTGCGTTTGGCGATAAATCTCGCGGCAAACAGAGTCGCCGGGGTAAGAAAAGCCACAATGAGTGTTATCTTTACGTTCAGACCGAACATGAATATAAGCGTCCCGATTATCGTCGCCGCTCCGGTGAACAGCTGTGAAAATCCCAGAAGCAGACCGTCGGCAAAAGTTTCGGCGTCGGACACCATACGGCTTACGGTATCGCCCGCCGGGCGCGGATCAAGATAAGAAAGCGGTGTTTTTTGCAGTTTTCTTATCGCTTTTGCGCGCAGATCGCGCACTGTGTGATATACCACCCGGTTGTTTATCATTCCCTGCGCCCACTGTATCAAAGCGCCCCCGCCCGCGCAGACGGCAATGTTTACAAACAGACGGAAGAGATTTTCGAAATCGACTTCGTTTTCGCCGGCGATCGCGTCGACGCAGCTGCCGACCGCAACAGGGATATAAAGCGAAAGTGCAACGCCCGCCGCCGCAAGCAGAAGCGAAAGCGTCGCAAGCGCGATATTGCGCTTCAACAGCGAGAAAATCCTGTTTAATGTGTTTTCGGAACCGACCGTTTTTTTCATACCGCCGCCTCCTTTTTGAACTGCGATTCGTAAATTTCGCGGTAAACTTCGCAGTTTTCCAAAAGTTCGTCGTGGGTGCCCAAACCGACTTGCCTGCCTTCGTTGAGCACAAGGATCCTGTCAGCGTGCGCGATGGAAGAAGTCCTCTGCGAAACGATCACCGTCGCACGGTCGCCCGCCCCTTCTTTCAATGCCTTTCTCATCGCCGCCTCGGTGGCAAAATCGAGTGCCGACGCGCTGTCGTCAAGAATAAGTATCTCCGGCGAGCCCACAAGCGCGCGCGCGACGGCAAGCCGCTGGCGCTGTCCGCCCGAAAAATTCAAGCCGCCGGGTTCGACGGTGCAATCCAGCCCGCCGTCTTTCGACCCGACAGTATCGAGTGCGCGAGCCGTTTCCAAAGCCTTTAACAAATCGTCGTCCGTTGCGCCCGGGTCGCGCCAGCAAAGATTATCGCGCAGGGTGCCGGAAAACAGCACGGCTTTCTGCGGCGCCAGTCCGATGATTTTCCGCAGTTCTTTGCCGTCGACCGAATCGACGTTTTCTCCGCGGATAAGTATTTTGCCGCCGGTGGCGCGGTAAAACCCCGCCAAAAGGTTCACAAGCGTGGTCTTCCCCGATCCGGTACCGCCGATCACTCCGAGAGTCTCGCCCTTTCCGAGTTTGAACGTAATATCGCAAAGTGCGTCGCCCGCCGCGCCGTCATAGCGGAACGAAACGCCGCGGAATTCGATCAGACCGCCGCTTTCCGGCGCCGCTTTCGCGGCTTTCGGTTCGCCTTCGGCGGAATCGAGCACCGCCTGCACGCGGTTTCCGCAGGCGATCCCTTTGGTTACATTTATTATCAGGTTTGCCAGCTTTATCAGTTCGACAAGTATCTGCGACATATAATTGTACATTGCGACGACGGCGCCCTGAGTCATCATCCCGTGTTCCACCCGCAAAGCGCCTTTGTATATAAGAAGAATTACAAAAAGGTTCACCAAAAGGAAGCACAAAGGATTCAGCAGCGAGGATATCCTGCCGGTGAATTTCTGAATTCTCGCAAGGTTTTCGTTTTCGGCGTCGAATTCCGACACTTCGCTTTTTTCTTTGCAAAACGCTCGTATTACCCTTATACCCAAAAGGTTTTCGCGCGTTTTGCTTAAAACTTTATCGAGCGACGCGCGTATCTTTTTCTGCATCGGCAGGCAGACGAGCATTATTCCGAACACCGCGGCGGCAAGCAGCGGGATCACTATAACGAACACGACCGCCGTGTCCGGATCGACGGTAAAAGCCATTATCGCCGCGCCGAACACAATAAAAGGCGAGCGCAGCAGCAGCCTCAGCGTAAGGTTCACGGCGGCTTGGATCTGGTCGATATCGCTTGTCATTCTGGTGATCAGAGTGGATATCCCGATACCGTCGAGCCGGGAATAGGAAAATTTCTGTATCTTTTCAAAAAGCGCAAAGCGAAGTTCTTTTGCAAACCCTACCGCGGCTTTTGCGGCGAAATACTGTGCCGTTACCGCCAGACCGAACCCGATCAGGCCGAGAACCGCAAGCAAAGCCGCCGATCTCAGGACAAAGCCTTCGTCCGAAAGGCGGATCCCGTTATCGATCATCGCGGCAATAACAAGCGGCACAAAAAGTTCCGCGACCGCTTCGCAAAGTTTAAAAAGCGGGGCGAGGACCGTTTCGCGCCGGTAGTTTTTCAAGTATTTGAACAAACGTTTCATAAAGCGTCCCTTTTACAACTTTTTCCGCAAAAAGTTTACCATAAATTAATTATATTTGCAATAGCCGCAAAGCATTTTGGGTTGACTTTGGAGGTTTATGGTGATAGAATGAATTTGTATAAATACGCTCTTAAAAGGAGACCGTAATGGGCAAGGCATTGATATTTGACGGGAACAGCATACTCAACCGCGCGTTTTACGGAGTGCGCCCGTTGAACGCGCCGGACGGGCTTCCGACCAACGCGCTTTTCGGCTTTATCAATATGATCTCAAAAGCGTTCAATTCAGTCGGAAGCAAAGTCGGCTACGCCGCGGTCGCTTTCGACCTTAAACAAAAAACGTTCCGACACAGTGCCGACGCGAACTACAAAGCCAACCGCAAAGGTATGCCGGAAGAACTCGCTTTGCAGCTTCCTTTCGCCAAGGAACTCGCGGCGGATCTCGGTCTGAAGGTCATCGTTTGCCCCGGCTATGAAGCGGACGATATACTCGGCACGCTTTCAAAAGGGTTTTCGGCGCGCGGGGACGAATGCTTTATCGTCACCGGCGATCGCGACAGCTTTCAATTAATAAACAGCAAGGTTACCGTGCTTCTGGCGTCTAACGACGAAACAAAGGTAATGGATCCCGCCGCCATATCCGAAAAATACGGCGTCGAACCGAAGCAGCTTATCGACGTCAAAGCGATAATGGGCGACCAGTCCGACAATATCCCCGGCGTTCCGGGAATCGGCGAAAAGGGCGCGCTTAAACTCATTTCGCTTTATTCTACGCTCGACGGGGTCTATGACCATATCGGGGAAATAAACGGTTCCACCCGCGCCAAACTCGAACAGGGCAGGGAAAGCGCCTATAACTCGCTTTTCCTGGCAAAGATCGTAACAGACGCTCCGCTTGAATGCGGCTTGGACGATTGTGCTTACAACGGGCCGGATACCGCCGCCCTGCGCGCGCTTTATACCCGGCTCGGGTTTAAGGTCTTTCTTGATAAACTTTCCGAAACCGCGCCCGAAGCCGCCGAAGAGGTTTACAAGTCTTTGGGCTCGGTCGGCGACGTAAGCGGAAAAACCGTTTATATAAACCGCGAAAACGGCAGGATAAGCGTTTTTTCCGACGGCGAATGTTTTTCCGGCGACGAAGAAGCCGCAAAGGACATCCTCTCATCCGCGGGGAGGCTCGTCTGCTGGTCGTCAAAAGAAGTATTCGCGTTTGCGGAAACGGGTGGATTCAGAATAAGCGGCGAGATCGAAGACATTTCGCTTATGGCTTACGTGGCTTCCCCGGCGGACAATGGGGTCAGCTTCGGCAAAGTCGCACTCGATATACTCGGCGTAAACAGCAACGACGTAAAAATTTCTTTGCTGCCGCGGCTTTTTGAAAAACTCAATGAAAAACTTACCCCGGAGATGTTCAGACTTTATAAAGAGACCGAACTGCCTCTTGCAAAAGTGCTGGCAAATATGGAACTGCGCGGCTTCCGCGTGGACCGTGCCGCTTTGGACAACTTCGCCGCAAAGCTCAATTCGTCGATCTCCTGCGAGGAACAGGCGATTTATTCGCACGCGGGCGGGGAATTCAACATCAATTCTCCCAAACAGCTCGCCAACGTGCTTTTCGAGGAACTCCGGCTTCCGCCCTCGCGCAAGACAAAAAGCGGTTATTCCACCGACGCCGAGGTTTTGGAAAGGCTTTTGCCTTACCACCCGATAATCGGGCTTATACTTGAATACCGCAAAGACGCAAAACTGAAAAGCACCTATTGCGACGGGCTTTCCAAACAGATCTCGCCCGACGGACGGATACACACTACGTTCAAACAGACCCAAACGCTCACCGGCAGGCTTTCATCGGCGGAGCCGAACCTGCAGAATATCCCGGTGAGAAGCGACAAGGGCAGGGAATTAAGACGTTTCTTTGTCGCCGACGAGGACAAACTGCTTATCGACGCCGATTATTCTCAGATCGAACTTCGGGTACTGGCGCACGTCTCGGGCGACGAAACGCTTATAAAAGCCTTCGAATGCGGCGACGACATCCACACCATAACCGCTTCACAGGTGTTCGGCGTTCCCGCCGATTCGGTCACGCCGGATATGCGCAAACGCGCAAAAGCCGTCAACTTCGGCATAATTTACGGCATTGGCGATTATTCTCTGTCGCAGGATCTTCACGTTCCGCGCAGAGTCGCCGCCGAATATATCGAAAACTATCTTGCAAAATATCCCCGTGTGCGCGAATATCTCGAATCGGCGAAAGAATCCGCCCGCCGCGACGGATACGTCACCACGTTCTTCGGCAGGCGCAGATACGTGCCGGAGATCACGGCGCGCAACGCCGTGACCCGCGCTTTCGGCGAACGCGTCGCCATGAACACCCCCATCCAGGGCGCCGCGGCGGATCTTATAAAAATCGCCATGATCCGCGCCGAGGACATGCTTTCGGCGGCGGGGCTCGAATCAAAGCTCATTCTTCAGATACACGACGAACTTATTATCGAATCGCCCGATTCCGAAGTCGAACGCGCAAGCGCTATCCTGCGCGAGGCTATGGTCGGAGCGGCGAAACTGAAAGTCCCGCTCGAAGTCGATATCGGCGTGGGCAAAAGCTGGTACGACGCGAAACAGTGACAGACGGGAGAGTTTTTTAATGGATCTGATCCTTGTTAAAGCATCGAATGATTATCGGCGGCAGATAACCGATATGATGGACGAATGGACTTCGACGGGCGAGAAGATAATCCCTTACGCCATCAGGAAAAACGATTATCACGATTTCGACAATTACGCAAAAAACCTTGAACTGACCGAGCCGAAGGACGGTTTGGTTCCCGATTCGACTTTTTTCTGCCTTGACGCCGAAAGAAATATCATCGTCGGCGCGGTGAACATAAGGCATTATCTCAACGCGAATCTGCTGCGTGCCGGCGGCCATATCGGCGACGGCGTTCGCCCTTCCGAGCGAAGAAAAGGTATAGCGACGAAAATGATCGCGCTGGCGTTGGACGAATGTGCGAAGCTCGGCATCGACCGGGTCCTTATGGTTTGCGACAAAGACAATATCGGTTCGAAAAAGAGCATCATCAACAACGGCGGCGTTCTTGAAAACGAATTTTTCGACGAGGAATACGGGACCGTCGTATTGCGTTACTGGATAGATTTAAAAGAAAGAGAAGGAAAGAAATAAATGGAAGGACTTAAAGATCTGCACGGAAGAAAAGCGCGCGAGCTGCTTGTTTATCCCGATTACACCGACCGTGAGCTTTCGGGTAAACTCACCGGGGGCAATTACAGCGAGGGACTGGCTTCCATCTCCGCGGTGCTGAAACAGTCGGGACACGACGTCAAACTGATGCACCTGCTTTATCTGCACGGCGAGGATGAATTCAAGGAAAAACTCAAATCGCTCGGCGAATTCGATATAATCGGGTTTTCGATCAGAACCACGGCGTTCCCCGATTGTAAGCAATATATAAAATGGACAAAAGAGGTCTGTCCCGACGTATTTATAACCTGCGGCAGCTACCACGCGACGCTTGCGCCGGAGGAGGTCATCGCCGTCGACGGGGTCGACGCCATAACCATCGGCGACGGAGAATACGCCGAACTCGAACTGTGCGACAAAATGTCCGCGGGCGAGGATTATACCGATATCGAGAGCAAATGGTTCAAGCTTCCCGACGGGACAGTAAAACGCAATCCCGTGCGCCCGCTGTTTGCCGATCTCGACCGGCTTCCCATACCCGATTTCGAGTTGTTCGATTACGACAACCTCGACAGCGTAAAAGTCGGCACCGCCATAGTAATGATGTCGCGCGGGTGCAGGTATAACTGCACTTATTGCGGCAATTCGCAGTTTCGCAACGTTTATCCCAACAAAAAAATCTATTCCCGTTTCCGCTCGCCGCAGAACGGCATACTTTATCTCAAAACGCTGCTTGCAAAACATCCGCAGATAAAAGTCATCAATTTCCGTGACGCGATCTTTAATATGATCCCGGAATGGTTCGACGAATTCATCGAACTTTACAAACAGGAAATCCATCTGCCCTTCACCGGGAATATCCGTTTCGACATCCTTACCGAAGATACCGTAAGGCGTATGAAAGAGGCGGGATGCTACACTATCGATATGGGGCTCGAGAGCGGCGATCAGGAGATGCGTTTCAAATATCTCAAACGCTATATGACCGACGAAATGATGATCAACTGCTCGCAATGGTTCCACAAATACGGTATCGCGCAGCTGACTTACAATATCATCGGGCTGCCTCACGAGGATAAATACAGAGCCCTTAAAACCATAAAACTCAACGCGCGTATGCGTGCCGACCGGGTCATTCCCAACATCTTCTACCCCTATCCCGGAACGGTGCTTTACGAGACGGCGAAAGAAGCGGGATATCTCCCCGAGGTGATCTCGCCCGACGTGCGCGTCCCGCTTATACAGGAACAGTTCCCGGAACACGAGGTGCTGTTTATCGAGGCTTATTTCCAGCATTTTATGAACCGCTACCGCCGTGCTTTCGCAATGAAAGGCAAAATAGGAAAGTGGTACGAAAAATGGCTTGACCGCCGCGTTACAAAGCGCAGACCGTGGTCTTATAAGTTCCTTGTGAAGCTGCACGATATCTATGCTCACGGCAGAAGCAAGGTGAAAGCTTTCGTTATCGACCACCTGCCCAAACTTTATATGAAACTGCGCGTCTGGAAGCACCGCAAGAAAGCCGAAGGGTGATCAAATGGCGGCGTTGTACGTTGTCCCCACTCCGATCGGCAATATGTCCGATATGACCGAACGGGCGAAAGAAGTCCTCGCCGTGTGCGATTTTGTCGCCGCGGAAGATACCCGCGTCGGCGGCAAACTGCTTATGCTGCTCGGAATAAAAAAACCGCTGGTAAGCTGTCACGAGCATACGCCGGCGATAATCGTTCAAAAGATCGCCGAACGGATCATCGGCGGCGAATCCTGCGCGTTGATAACCGACGCCGGCACCCCGGCGGTGAGCGATCCCGGTGAAAAACTCGTGGCGGAATGCGCCGCGCGCGGGATAAAGATCTGCGCGCTCCCCGGCGCCTGCGCCGCGGTCACAGCGCTTTCGGCTTCCGGGCTGAATTCGCGCCGCTTTTGCTTCGAGGGCTTCCTTCCCGATTCAAAAAGCGAGCGTGCCGAACGTATCGAGGAACTTCGCCGCGAAAAACGAACTTTTATAATATATCTTTCGCCGCACGATATCGAAAGCTATCTTGAAGAGCTTTGCGAACCGTTCGGCGACCGGAAATGCGTTCTTGCAAAAGAGATCACCAAGATCCACGAACGCTATTTCCGCGGGACTTTATCGCAAGTCGCAGCCGAGTTCGGCGCTCTGCCCGATCAGGACAAACGCGGTGAATATCTGCTTGTCTGCGAGGGTATGGCGTCTGACGACGAGTTCTGGAAGGAGCTTACCGTTTCGCAGCACGTCGAACGGTATATGGCTTTGGGGCTTTCGAAAATGGACGCCTGCAAACAGGCGGCGCGCGACCGCGGCGTCGGCAAGAGCGAAATATACGCCGAGGTCAGCAAACAGTAAATCCGCTTCTCACCGGATCGTTCCCTTGTTTGGGGGAAAGGGTGAAATTATGAAAAAAACGCTAACCGCGCTCCTTGCGCTTATGCTTGTTTTTTTGCCGGTACGCCCCGCCGCGTCGGCAAAAGGAAGCACCGCTGTGTCGGTCACGCCGGAATGCCCGGAAGATCTTTTTGTCGGAGGGCAGACGACGGTGCGGCTGACCGTCGGCAAACCGGAAGTCGCTTTGCAGGCGATCGAGTTTTCGCTCGGTTACGATCCGGCACTCGTTTCGCCTGCGATAAGTTCCAACACAAACGGCGAAATGGACGTTTTTGCCGCTAAACTGCCGTCCGGCTGGGAACAGATGTGCTCTCACGATCCCGAACAGCACAAGTTTTATCTGCGCTATGCCGCGACCGAATCCGGCGACGTCCTTACGCTCGCGGCGCAGATCGTCATCGAAATAAGGTTCAACGTCATAGGGTCGGGCAGCGTGGTTTTCCACTCGCCTTCTTCCGACGTGATCGCTGTCCCGGCGTCCGATCCGCTTGACATACTCGGCGGTACGGGCGGCAGCGTTACGGCTGTCGCTTCGAGCGATACCGAAAAAATCGGCGTTGTGCTTTCGGGCGGGGAAAAAGCGCTTATCGGCGGCGATTATCCGCTTGATATAACCGTCACCAACCTCGGCGACGTAACCGGGATAATAGCGGTTCAGTTCCGCCTGGAATACGATAAAACCGCTTTTGATCCGGAAGTGAAAACCAACAAAAACAGCGAAATGGATGCTTTTATCGTCCAATCGCCCGATTCTTCCTGGGAACAAATGTGCTCGCTCGACTTATCGAGCGGGGTTTATACTCTGCGGCTCGCCGCCGTTAACGCCGGCACCCGCGCTCAGGAACTGCTTTCCGCCGGAGGGGAGATAAAACTGCGCGTGCCGTTCAAGGTGACCGGCTCCGAAGGATCCACCGCGGCGTTTACCGTTAAGACTGATTCCGTTATGGGCGTGAACGGGCTGACCGGCATAATCGCCGGGAGAGGCGATTCGTTCCGGGTGTCGCTTGAAGAAAAGGCGGCGCAGACCGATCCCGTGATCCCCGAAAAATACAACGTAGACGGCGGATTTCTGCTCGGCGTGCCGGAAAAGACCGATTGCACGGTGTTTTTGTCGGAGTTTGCAAACTGCTCTTTGCTTGATTCCGACGGCAAAGAAGCTTCCGGATACGTTTGCACCGGATATAAGCTGGTCTGCGGCTCAGCCGGATACACGGTCATCGTCCGCGGCGACGGCAACGGCGACGGCGAAGTGGAAGTTTCGGATTACATCATAACAAAAAGGATCGTCCTGGAGACCTATACGCCCTCCGCGGCGCAGATACGCGCGCTGAGCCTTTCGGGCGAGGAACGGCCAGACACCGCCGATTATATAAAAATAAAGCGGCACGTTCTGGGCACATATAATATTAATGACGTCGGCGGTAAATAATATGAAAAAGATCGTTGCTCTGCTGCTCGCCTTTGCGCTGTTTTCGGCGCTTTGCGCCTGCGGCGAAAAGAATATTGACCGCGCCGACGGGATCGCGCGCGAGCTTATCGGCGCCATCCTTGTCCGCGACACACAAACGCTTGATTCATTTACCCATCCCGACCATCTCGAAGAAGTGGTCTATGACGACGCGTTCTATGAAACGCTTGGAAATTTCGATGTTTTTGTCGGCGAACCGCTTGATAACTTCATTGTCGGCAACAAACGCTATATCGACGACGAATTGCTCGGAGGCAGGGTGTATGTCTGCGAATATATCGTTCAGATCGACCAGATGCCTTACGACCTTATCGTTACTTTCCTCGATGGGAAGAACAGCGGGTTCGGAGTGATCGCGGTTTCGGTCAAATTCTGCACCGATCTCGGTTTTTACGATGAAGTTTCTGCCTGACCGGAGGATTTATGCATAAAACCAAAGCGCTCGGATTACTGCGCAAATATTTCTGGATAACCGTCGGGAGCCTGGTGTTCGCATTCAGCGTCGCCGTTTTTCTCGACCCTAACAACATCGCCCCCGGAGGAGTTTCCGGCGTTGCTATAATTATAAGCAATTTCACCGAATCGATCCCCACCGGGACCTGGGTGATCATCCTTAACGTGCCGATCTTGCTGCTCGGAGCAATTTTGCTCGGAGTAAGATTTTTGATATCGACAATTTATTCCGTCATCGTCTCTTCGGCGGCGATCAACCTGTTTTCGGCGTATATCGATCCGCTTACCGACGACCTTATGCTCGCGGCGATCGCGGGCGGGATCCTTATGGCGATAGGGTTGGGGTTGGTGTTTCGCGAGGGAGCCACCACCGGAGGTTCCGACGTGGTGGTAAGGATGCTCAAACTCAGATTCAAACATCTTTCCACCGGCGCGGTATTTATGATAACCGACGGCCTTATCGTCGCGGCGACGCTTGCCGCGTTCGGAAGGTTCGATATCACCATGTACGCCGCCATCGCCCTTGCAATTCAGAGCGTGGTCATGAACCGCTTACTCTACGGTTTTGACGAGGCCAGGCTGATCTATATCATCAGCGATAATGACCGCGCTATCGCAAAGAGGCTGTTGCTTGAACTCGACGCCGGAGCGACTTATATCGACGGCGAGGGCGCTTATACCGACAAACGCAAAGAAGTGCTTATGTGCGTTGTAAAGATGCGTACCCTGCCGGAAGTCCGCCGAATAGTCCGTGACGAGGACAAAAACGCGTTTATGATCGTTACAAAAGCGACCAGCGTTTTCGGCGAAGGGTTCAAAAATCACGATTCCGAGGATCTTTGAATATGGGTACGGTTCGTTCGCTGCTTCGGGAATACGAACACCTTGTCCCGTCGCTCGCCGCCGAAAAACGCCCGGTGTTCCTTTACGGAATGGGCGACGGTGCGGAAAAGATCATGAAATATCTTTCTGAACGCGGAATAAAAATAAAAGGAGTCGTCGCCTCAGACGGATTTGTGAGAGGGCAGAGCTTCGCGGGGTATAAAGTGATTTCGGTTTCCGAAGCCGAAAAAACTCACGGCGCTCTCTGCCTTGTTTTGTGCTTCGGGCTGGAGGACGACCGGCACCTTGTGCTCGACCCGCTGACCGCGCGCGGCAACCGCGTGGTTTCGCCCAACCTTCCGGTGTTCGGCGGCGGCTGCTGCGACGCCGATTATATTTCCGAACGCGAGGAAGATTTCGAAAAACTCCGCGCGGAACTTGCCGACGGCTTGTCGGTTTCGGTTTTCGATTCGCTGTTGAAATATAATATCACCGGCGACCCCGCTCAACTCGAACTTGCGGGAGCCGACGCGATCCCCGAAGGCTTTTATTCCCGCGGGGGGATACATATTGACGTCGGCGCTTACGACGGCGATACCGTTGCGGAATATCTCGCCTGCGCAAAAGACCGGCGCGGCAGGGTGATAGCTTTCGAACCGGACAGAAAGACTTTTAAAAAACTGCTCGAAAATACAAAAGATATCAAGAATATCACCGCCGTCAACGCGCTTGTCGGCTCGAAAAACGGCGCCGTCCCGTTCGTTTCCGGATCGGGAAGAGCTTCGCACGCGGCGCCCTGCGGCGAAACCGTCGATTGCGTCACGGTCGATTCGTACTGCGGGTTCGGAAACATTTCTTCCGACGCCCCGCGCGTGACAAGCATAAAAATCGACGCAGAGGGTATGGACGAAGACGTCATCTGCGGCGCGGCGAATACCGTTTATTGCTGCAAGACCAACGTTTGCGTCGCGCTTTATCACCGCTGCGGCGATCTGACTGCGATCCCGCGCCTTTTGCGAAGCTGCGATTATAAATACAGGTTTTTCCTTCGGAAAAAGCAGTGCCTCCCCGCGTGGGACGTGTTTCTGTACGCTATGCGCACCGATCTTTAGATAATATTTTATAAAAAGGGTTACATATATGGTCACATCACAACTGATTGAAAAAATATCGAGCGGCGGGTTCGATAACGTTTTCGTTTCGCTTTATTCCGGTTCGGCGCTTTCGCGCCAGCGCGACCGCTATATCAGGGTGCTGAACGAATTCCAAAGACTTTACGGCGAAAGGGAAGTGACGCTCTTTTCGGTCCCCGGCAGGACGGAACTTTCGGGCAACCATACCGACCACAACCGCGGAACGGTTCTTGCCGCCTCGGTCGA
>CAMZED010000015.1 GCA_947305675.1 uncultured Clostridia bacterium
GAGTTTTTTAAGTTTTTTGTCGAGCCAATCGCGTACGTCGTCCGTCAGCGTGAATTTTTTGGTGATGATCCTGGTTTTCATTTCGCCATCTCCTTTGAATTAATTGACAGGTCCTCCCTGCATTTATATGTTACCACATCCCCGCCGTTTTGTCAAGCAGGCTAAAACGTTTTTATCAAGTTTTAACATTTTTGTCTAAAATGTTACAAAACGGTAAGCAACGCGTTATTTTTTCCTGCGGCGTTCTTTTGCCGCGCGCGTCTGCTTCGGCAATGCCGAAAGCCTTTCGTCGCTGGCGGATCTGAACGAGGAGAGCAGCGATTCAAAATCCGGTTTGCGCGCTTGTTTTGCGGCGCCGGGTTTTTGCGCAACAAGCGAAAGCGCGATCTTTCCGCCGGAAACGCCGATAACGGTAGCGCTCACCTCGTCCCCGAGCGACAATACCTCGCCGACTTCTTTTATGAATTTTTCGGACAGTTTCGAAATATGTATAAGCCCGGTGGAACCTCCTTCTAACTTAACAAAGGCGCCGAACGCGGTTATCCCGCAAACGGTGCCTTTAACTTCTTCGCCTATTTTATATGACATCAGACATTGCCCCTAAAATCAATTTGCGATATCGTTGTAATAAATTACCTCTCCGGGTTTGCGGTAACCTAAACGGTCGCGGGCGATGCGCTCGTAATATGCGTCGTCAAGCGGAGTGGCGATGCGGAGCTCGAGTTCGTCGATGCTGTCCTGATACTGCTGGACTGTTTCGGCAAGGCGATCGCGCTCACGGCGGAGGTCGCGCATCTCCAACTGAAGGTTCACGACGGATATAAACAAGAAAATGAATATAAGCACGAACGCGATCCTTATTATAAGGTTACTGCGGTGAATTTTTTTCTTTCCCATTGCCGGTAACGATTCCTTTCCGAACAAGTCTTTTTATTTCCTTTATTTCCGCGCGGCGAAAACGCTTTGTCGCGCGTTCGCGCCGAAAATATATTGCTTTCTTTTTCAGACGGTGCAAAAGCGAGCGAAACGCTTTTGACAAAACACATAAAAACCTTTGTGCCAGGGAGAAAAGCAGCCTGCCGACGGTTGCACGCCAGACCAGCGCCCCGGCGAACGCGCAAGCGAAAGCGATAACGCGCGGACGCCCGTAAGTTAGGTTGAAGAACAATACCGAAAACGCGCAAGCCGCAAAAACGCAAAACACAAGGTCGCACACAAACAGCAGGATCCGGTTCCTGCTGCCGCCGCGCACCAGTTTGAAAAGGTCCCACAAAACGCACAACCCCACCCCGAGCGCGAACGACCACGCCGCCAGAACGGCGCCTTCGGAAAAACCGCCTTGCAAGCTATTGCCCTCTGCCGAACAAGCCGAACTTTTTGCGGCGGGGATTATCGTCGTAATAAACGACCGCGTCGACCCTGCCGGTGACAGTCACTTCGCCCTGCTCGATAGAGAGGTTTTTGATCGAAAGACCGTCTCCGCTGACGTTAAGCACCGTTTCGCCGAGCGAAAGGCTTATAAGCGTTTCGTCAAAGCTGATAACCTCTTCCACCGCGGTGATCTTCAGCACCGATCGTTGATCGAGGTTAAGAGAATGGCGGGAATTGCGTTGAGAGTTCTGCGGATTGTTCATATCAGGTTCGTCCCCTTCCGAAAAATATATACGCAAAGGGGCGATGATTTATGACAACACCTCGTACATCTCGGCGGCCTCGTTTTTGCGGACCGATTCCTCAAGCGAAAGCACGCGGAACTTTGTTGTCCGGCTGCCGTAACGCACCTCGATCTCGTCGCCGATCTTAAGTTCGGCGGAAGGTTTTGCGACTTTGCCGTTGAGCGAAACAAGCCCTTGTTCGCACGCATCGTTCGCGACGGTGCGGCGCTTGATTATTCTTGAAACTTTAAGATATTTATCCAGACGCATAGTTTAAAAAATAACGGGCGGGGAAACCCCCGCCCCGACGTTTTTCTTATTTGTTAACTGCTTCTTTGAGTTCTTTGCCTGCGGTGAACGCGGGAGCTTTGGAAGCGGGAATGGTTATTGTTGCTTTGGTAGCGGGGTTGCGGCCGACTCTTTCAGCTCTTTCTTTTACTTTGAAAGTGCCGAATCCCGCGATCTGAACTTTGCCGCCGGTGGCGAGTTCGTCGACGATAGCTTTGATAGCGGCGTTAACGGCTGCTTCTGCTTCTTTCTTTTTAAGATTTGCGTTAGCTGCAACAGCTTCAACGAGTGTAGTTTTGTTCATAATAAAAATCCTTTCGGTTAATTTTATTCCGTGGCTTGATTATATCACGATTATTCCCCGTTTTCAAGAGGTTTTTCGTATTTTTTGTCAAAATAAGTTCAATTCGTTTTGATTTTTAGTGTTTTTTGTCAATATTCGACCGACTTTGGTATTTTTGCGGTACATTTCGGTTCCGTCGATCCGCATTCAAGTGTGATCTTAATTATCCCGCTCTCCTGTTGAAGACTCTTTCGCACGGCGCCAAAACTCTTCTTTTTGTTCAGCAGAAGTTTCGGAAACCGATTTGCCGTGTTCGAGGCAGAGTTTTTCGACCTTTTCGAACCGGGAGATATATTTTTCGTTCGCGTTATAAAGTGCCTTTTCGGCGTCGACCCCGGCGAGTCGCGCCGCGTTGACGACGGCAAGAAGGAGATCGCCGAATTCTTCCTCTGTCGCGGATTTATCGCCGCTTTCGTATGCGGCTATGGATTCGCCGAGTTCTTCGCGCACTTTTTCGGACGCGTCATAAACGTTTTCAAAGTCGAAGCCCCATTTGCGGCACTTGGACCCGAGTTTTTGCGCGCGCATAAGCGAAGGCAGGGCTTGTGAGATCGAACGGAGAACATCGGTATCGGTATCGCGGTGTTTGGTGCGGTTTTTTATCGCGTCCCAATTTTTGAGCACTTCTTCGCTGGATTTTACGGTGACTTCGCCGAAAACGTGCGGGTGGCGGACGATCAGTTTCTCGCAGATATCGTTGCAGACGTCGTTTATGTCAAAAGCGCCCTCGTCGCGCGCGATCTGCGCGTGGAACACCACCTGAAGCAAAACGTCGCCGAGTTCTTCGCGCATCATCGCGTTATCCGCAAGGTCGATCCCCTCGACAAGTTCATAGGTCTCCTCGATAAGATCTTTGCGAATCGAGGCGTGGGTTTGTTCGGCGTCCCACGGGCAGCCCCCCGGAGCGCGCAGCAGACCGATTATCGTCACAAGGTCGTCGAACCCGTATTCTTTTTTTGCAAGCAGTTTTTTTGTAATTTCGTTATCTATCATTGCTGCGCCTCCGCGATCTCGGGTTCGGCTTTAAGCCAGCCGAGTTTTATAAGTTTGTTTGCCAGCCAATCGCCTTTGGGAAGCAATCTCACTTCGCTTTCTTTTATACCGCGGAGCAAAAGCATCGCAGCGATATAAACCAGCACCATCGTAATGCCGCTGATAAGCAATATGACCAAAGACGCGCCGCGCGTCTGAACTCCTTCGCCGACAAATTTTTTCCACAGCGCGACCGCACCCGTCCTTGCCAACCAGGTGAACCCCGCCGTAACGGCACCGCAAAGCACCGGGCGGGCGAACATTCCGGCGAGCTTCAATTTGACCCCGCAGTATCTGCGCAGGAAGAAAACATCTATAAGCATTACGATAACGTAGCATATGACGGAGCTTGCCGCCGCGCCAATTATGCCGAGCGGACTGTAAAGCAGGATGATTTCCGAAACGGTCAGCACGATTATTCCGATAAGCACCGCGATAAAAGGCAGGTGTTGTTTGCCGTAGGCGTTGAGGAGCGAATTGGCGGTGGAGACTATTGAAATAAAGAACACTGCGAACGCGAGCACCGCAAGTGCCGCGGAAGCCTCGTCGAACGCGGTGGTGACCCTGCCCGAAGCCATTGTGATCGGTTCCTGCCATTTGTCGATATCATAAATAAGCGAAATGCACCATCTTCCGCATACAAGCAGAAACACCGAACAGGGGACGGCGATTATGCCGCTAATCCTTATCGACTGTTTGGTGAGTTTTGAAGCAAGAGCTTTTTTGTGCCGGGCGAGCGCGTCTGAAATAGCGGGAAGTATGCTTGTCGCTATCGGAAACACCAAAGTCGCGGGCAAAAGATCGTAAAGCGGGACCGAAAGCCCGGTGTATGCCGAAAACAGGATCCCGGCGGTCTCTTTTGTCTCGCCGGCGCCGTGCAATACGTTTACGATGATGAGAGTATCGAGGAATTGCGAGAAATAAAGCGCCGCGGCGGTCAGAGTGACCGGCATCGCCACAAGCAGTATCGCCTTTGTAAGCTGTTTGTCGGTGCGGCAGGTGTTGTCGGAATAATCCGGGACGCTTTTTTTGGAAAACCTGCGATAAACCAGAATAAAAACCGTGGCGAAGAAAGTCCCGGCGGTGACGCCGCTTATCGCGCACGCCGCCTGGATCTCGACCGAAGCGCCCTTCGCCGAAGCGACGGCTACCGCGGCAAGTCCGACTGTCATTTTAAAGAACGCCTCGATAAACTGCGAGATCGCGGTGGGATACATATTGCGCAATCCCTGATAATAACCGCGCATCGACGCGCAAACGCAGATAAAGAACAGCGCGGGCGCTATTACCCGCATCGCGGCGACGCTTTGTTCGTGCCCGGTCAGTTCGCCGATAAGCGGCGCGAACAGCATAAGCAAAGCGGTGAATACAAACCCGATAAGGCCGAACAGAACTATTGCGATAATCGAGATCCTGTCGGCTTCGCGCCCTCGTCCGTGCCCGTTGCTTGCCGAAACCAGCCGGCTGATCGCCACAGGCAGCCCGCTTGTGCTCAGCATAAACAGCATTGCATAGATCGAATAAGCGGCGGTGAATACGCCCATATTGTTCTGGAGTATGTTCGTAAGCGGGATCTTGAACACCACTCCGATTATCTTAACGGCAAAACTCGAGGCGGTAAGTATCACCGCTTCGCGCAAAAAACTTTTGCCTTGTTTTACTTCCTGTTTTTCTTCCATTATTTCACCGTGACTGTTTGAAAAATTCGATCGCTTCCTCCCTGCCGACTCCCCTGTCGTCGCGCAGGTATTCAAAAGGATATTTCGGGAACGCTATTCGGATTATCTCGTTCTTCGCACCGTTGACGAGTTTTGTTATCGCTCCCGCGCCGCAGGCGAAAACCGTGGAATATTCTTCCATCATCATAACGTTATAAAGGTTTTCATACCCGGGGAGCGAGAACCCGGTATTTTCGGCGTTGCCGACGGTATTCTTCTGCCGGTAGAGATAATATGGCGAAAAGCCCGAGTGCGCAAGCCTTTCGCGCGCATATTCCACGCTCTCGCGCGCGAGCTTCCCGCGCGGGTCGTAAAAGCCTTCGCCGATAAACCTTATCGGAGCGGCGTTTTTTATGCTGAGCGTGTGTACGGTTATATTTTTGAACCCAAGCGAAATAAGATCCTCGAGGCTTTTTGCGAAAGTTGATGCGGTATCGCCCGGCAAACCGGCGATAAGATCGGCGTTGAGCGACGGGAATCCGAACCGCGAAGCGATCTCGCACGCACGCAAAAAATCGGCGAAAGTGTGCTTGCGTCCGATATTGGCAAGCACTTCGTCGTTGGTGCTTTGCGGATTTATGCTTATCCTGCCGATACCGTGGCGGCGCACGACATCCAGTTTTTCGGCGGAGAGAGTATCCGGTCTGCCGCCCTCGAAAGTGTATTCGGTGTTATCCGAAATATCGATTGCTTTTTCTATCGTCGAAAGCAGTTCGTCGGTCTGGGTCGGAGTGAGGATCGAAGGAGTGCCGCCGCCGATATAAATGGCGCGGACCTTCATCCCGAGTTCTTTTATAAGCTCTCCGGTCAGAGTTATATCGCGGCGGAGCCTGACGAGATAATCGGGTATAAGCGAAAAAAGTTTGGCGTTGCTGTAAGAGACGAACGAGCAATAATCGCAGCGCGTGGGGCAGAACGGGATGGATACATAAAGCCCGCACTCTCTGTCCGAAACGTCGGAAAGCATTCTTTCTTCGACAAGAGCGGTTTCGACCGAAAGATCGGCTTTTTCAGCCGATACGCAGTAATCGTCGGTAAACAGGCGTTTGACTTCGGCGGAAGTATAACCTCGGTCGAGGTAATACTTCGCCCTTTTTACCGGGCGCAATCCGGTAAGATACCCCCAGGGAAGCCCGAACCCGAACATCTCCTCCCCGGCTTTGAGAAAAGCCTTTCCTACCGCGTTGACCGCAAAAAACTCGCCGTCCATGGGGATCGCAGGGATATAGCCCGCGGTGCGGAAATCCGCTTCGGTGCGTTTTTCGCCGGCTTTAAGCCAGACGTGCGCGTAATAATCGTTCGGTTCGCTTCCGGCGCGGTAAAGCGTGAACCCGGCGGCGTTTACGCCTTCGTCGGTCGATTTGAACTTCTCGCCCGGAAAATACAGCAGACAAAGCGTCTGGAAATAATAGTCGTTAAGATATTCGGTTCTGTTGTCGATAAATAGCTTCATTTTCTCAGTTCGCGGGTATCTATAACCACGTTGATAGGTCCGTCGTTATGAACCTCTATCTCCATATGTGCGCCGAAAACCCCGGTAACGGTAGGCAGACGTTCGGCGATATTTGCGGCAAGCTTGTTGAAAGCGGACAATCCGGATTCGTATTTTGCGGCGTGTGTGCAATCGGGACGGAAGCCGCGCGTTACCCTTCCGGCGAGGACGAAATTCGAAATAAGCATAACGCTTCCGCCGACGTCGGACGCCGATTTGGCGAGTTTGCCGTTTTCGTCGACAAAAACCCTCAGCCCGGCGATCTTGTTCGCCATTTTAAGAATATCTTCATCGGTATCGTCGTCGAAAACCCCGACGTATGCGACAAGCCCCTTGCCGATGGAGGAAACCGACTTCCCTTCTACCACGCAATTCGCGTAGCTTACCCTTTGTACGACCGCTCTCATAGACTGCCTCTTGAAACCTCGTGAACGTTTTTGATCTTGTTCAGCCCCGTGGTTATGTTTTTAAGATGTTCGACGCCGCTGCATTTTACGCCGACGGTAATTATTATCTCGCCGGAATTCTCACGCGTGGCGATAGAAGTCACCGCGACTTTCATATCGTTCAGCTGCATTGTGACGTCGGCGATTATATGCGGCGAATAATCCGCGGTGATGGTGAGCATCGCCTCAAAATTGCCGTAATCCTGTTTTGAAATGCGTTCCGACCAGGAAGCGACCACCCAGCGGTCCTTGTCCTCCGGGCGCGAAAGCCCGGCGCGGGCGTTGGGACAATCGTATTTGTGGATCGAAACTCCGTATCCGCGTGTTATATAGCCGATAATGCTGTCACCCGGAAGCGGATTGCAGCATTTTGCAAATTTCACGGTGCAGCCTTCGACGCTGTCGACGATAACGCTTTCGGCGTTGGTGCGGGAGGAACGCTCGTACCGGGCGGATTTATCGTATTTGGCTGTCGCCGCAACGATATCGGAAGCGGATATTTCCTCCTGGACGGGGGCGACTACGCGCATAAATTCCTCGCGCAGGTGGGTGGCGATCTTCGATACGCTAAGCCCGCCGTAACCTATGTTGTTATAAAGATCATCGACGTCGGGCATCGACAGCCGTGATGCGAGATTTTTCATTATCTCGTTCTTCTGCGATTCGGTGTAATGCCTGCCGTAACGCTTTATTTCGCGTTCGAGTTCCTGCTTGCCGACGACGATATTTTCGGCGCGCATCTCTTTTTTGAAATACTGCCTGATCTTGTTTTTTGCTTCGCCGGACCGTGCGATCTTAAGCCAATCGCGGCTGGGACCTTTCGACGAGGCGCTGGTGAGTACCTCGACGATCTGCCCGGTCTGCAGGATGGTATCGATAGGCACGATACTGCCGTTGACCTTCGCGCCGACCATCTTGTTGCCGACGGCGGAGTGGATGGCGTATGCGAAATCGATCGGAGTAGCCTCGTTGGGAAGGTTGACTACGTCGCCTTTCGGGGTGAAAACGAATATCTCGTCCTCGAACAGATCGATCTTCAGCGGACGGAAGAATTCGTCCGGGTCGTCGACGTCCTTGTCGGTCTCGAGCAGGGTGCGGATCCATTGCAGTTTTGTATCGATATCCGCCTTTGCCTGTTCGCCGGATTTATATTTCCAGTGCGCCGCCAAGCCGTATTCCGCGACGCGGTGCATTTCCCAAGTCCTTATCTGCACTTCGAAAGGAATGCCCTCTTTGCCGATGACCGTGGTATGGAGCGAGCGGTACATATTCGGCTTCGGCGTCGAGATATAATCTTTGAATCTGCCGGGGATGGAATTAAACCGTTCATGGATAACGCCTAGCGCGGTGTAGCAATCCAGCTCGGTATCGACAATTATCCTCACGGCGTAAAAATCGTATATCTCGTCAAACTTCTTGCTTTGGTTATACATCTTCCGGTAGATGCTGTAGATCGTCTTTACCCTGCCGGAGATCGAAAATTTAATATTGTATGCTTTAAGGCTTTCGGCAACTTTTTCGGTGGCTCTGTCGAGAAAATCCTTATTTTCGCCGTAACGTTTTTCTATATCGTCCTTGACTTCTTTATAGCCGATCGGGTCGAGATAAAACAGCGCGAGCGTTTCGAGTTCCTGCTTTATCTTCTGCATACCGAGCCGGTGAGCCAGCGGAGCGTAGACGTGCATCGTTTCCAACGCGATCGAGCGCTGTTTTTCGGGAGTCCTTACCGAAAGAGTGCGCATATTGTGCAATCGGTCGGCAAGTTTTACGAAAATAACGCGGATGTCTTTGCTCATGGCAAGGAACATCTTTCGCAGATTTTCGATACTTTCGTCCTGTTTTGTCTCGAACGGGATATGCAGCAGTTTGGTAACGCCGTCGACGATCTCGGCAACGTCGTCCCCGAACTCTTTTTTTATTGTGGCGAGGTCGATCTTTTCGGCGCAATCCTCGACCGTGTCGTGAAGGAACGCGGCGCAGATCGAATCGGTATCGAGCTGAAGATCGAAAACTATCTCGGCGACGGAAACAGGGTGGATAATATAATCCTCGCCGGAGATACGTTTCTGCCCTTCGTGAAGAGATTCGGCGTATTGATAGGCCTTTAATATTTTATCGTAATCGTAACTCCCCGAATTTTTTATTTTTTCAAGAAGTTCCTCGGCTTGTTTCAGCATTTTCGTACCTTAATAATATATATTAGCTTTGCGGGTTCAGATCTCGCCGGCTTCGCGGCGCAATCTTTTAAGTAACTCCGATTCGTCAATATTGATCTTTGCCGACGTCGGAAGCATTTTTATGAAAACCGATATGCCGTTGTAGTTCTTATAATCGATCAGTCCCTGCTCGAAAAGCACGTCGAGGACGATCAAGAGTTGGCAGACAGTGACCGGCGTAAGATATTCGTCTCTTAACGTGTTGATTATATGCTGGACCGATATTCTTCCCCCGTCGCGCGCCGAATCGCGTTTTATGCAGCGGAAAACGTTTCTGAAACAGGAAAGATCGGGGATGTTCGCGGCGTCTTCTTCAGCCATTTTGCCGGACATCATTCGCTCGTACGCTTCCATACCCTTTTCCGAAAGTTCGGCGGTACTGCGCGAAGGCATCATTGATTTTACAAACACCTGAGGAGTCCTTATTCCCATATAATCGTTCATATCGACGTTAAAGACTATATCGCACTTGTCGCCTTCGCAGAAAGGGAATGAATCGACGCTCATGCCGAAATAAACCGCCGAAACGCTCGAATTTCCGCCGCAGAGGCGGAATTTTACGTGTTTACCCATCGAAAGCGGGACGATATCTTTTATTTCGGCGTCGCGCATCAAAAGCAGCGGCTGGGGGTTGGAAAGCCCGAATGGTTCAAGTTTGAGCAGTTCCTCCACCCCTTCGGCAGAGATATCGGTAAATCCGGCCTCGCAATCGATCTCCAGCGGCAAAGCGGCGTTGCTCACGTCGAGCAGAGGTTCGGCGTATTCATTTATACGGCGGCGGAATTCATCGATGCGCGCCCGTTCGACCGAAAGTCCGGCGGCAAGTTCATGCCCGCCGTATTCGATAAGCACGTCGCCGCACGCCGAAAGCGCATCCATAAGCGAAAAACCTTTTATGCTCCTTCCGGAGCCTTTTGCCGTGTCGCCGTCGAGTGAGAACAGTATGCAAGGCCGCGAATATTTCTCGGCTATCTTCGAAGCGACAACGCCGATAACGCCCTGATGCCACCCGTCATAAGCGAGAACTATGAATTTATCGTCGGAATAACGTGAATTTATAAGTTCGATAGCCTGTTCGAATATCTTTTGCTCGGTGGACTGACGCAGTTTGTTTATCTCGCAGAGTTCAAGAGCGATTTCATCGGCTTCGCGCTCGTTCGCCGCAAGCAGCAGCTCCACCGCGCGCGAAGCGAAGGCAATGCGCCCCGCCGCATTGATGCGGGGAGCGAGTACGTATCCCACGGTGGCGGAAGTGACTTTTTTGCTGTTTTTGCCCGGCTTGATGATCCCCGCCTGGCGCATAAGCGCCAAAAGCCCGATATTGTCGGTTTCGGTAAGCTTTTTAAGCCCTACTGCGGTTATGCGGCGGTTCTCGTCTACGATCGGCATAACGTCGGCGATGGTGCCGACCGCGATTATATCGGAATAAAGCGAAAGAATCTTTTCGGTGCTGCCTTCCAGCGCGCAGAGCAGTTTGAAAACCACTCCGACCCCGGCGAGGTTTTTGAAAGGATAAACGTCGTCTTCGCGGTGAGGGTTGACAACCGCGGCGGCTTTGGGAAGCTTCTCGCGGACAGAATGGTGGTCGGTTATGACCATATCTATCCCGATGCTCGCGGCGTAATCAGCCTCTTCCAAAGCGGTGACTCCGGTATCGACGGTGATAATAAGGTCAACGTGTCCCTTCATTTTTTCGATAACCGGAAGGCTTAGCCCGTATCCCTCGGAAAGCCGTTCGGGAATAAAATAATCGCATTCAAGTCCTTTTGATTTAAGATAGGAATAAAGCATTACGGTGCTTGTCACGCCGTCGACGTCATAATCGCCGTAGATACACACTCTTTCTTTCTTCTCTATTGCAGTCCTGATCCTGGCGACTGCTTTATCCATATCCTTCATAAGAAAAGGATCGTAAAGCGGTATATCGTATTTTTCAAGGAAAGTTTTAATCTTTTCCGGGGTGTCTATTCCCCTGTTGACCAGCAGCCGGACGGTGAGCGGTTTGAGCCCCGTCGCACCTTCAAGCGCGGAGCACAGTTCCCTGTCGGATTCTTTGATCAACCATTTGCGGGTATTCATCAGGTCACCTCTTATTCGAATTCCGGCTCGTTATAAGCGACCGTAAAATTGACGTAATCGGATATTTCGAACACGTAAACGCCGGTGACTCCTTCGCCGAGGTCGATCTTGGGCAGGGCGGAATAGCTTCCGTCACTGTTCACGGTGACCCGGCTGAAATCCACCGAGGCGCTTATCGCGTTGCGATCGACTGAATCGAATGCCTCGCGCGCGCCCATAAGGACGACGTTTATCGGTGAAATAACGCTGTATTCGGCGTTTTCGGGAAGATTTTCGACGGTTATCGATTTTGTACCGACGGTGTAAGTCCTCACCGCCATTTTCGGCAAAGTTACGGTAAGAGTCAGTTTTGAAAAGCCGCTTTCGTTCGATATCCCGTCGGGCAGAAGCGAAGCGACGGTGTATTCGAACGATTTGCTTCCGTCGACAGTCGTCTCGTCGATATAAAGAACGATTTCGTCGAGCGCGTCAACCAAATCGGGATCGCCCGACACGGTAAGCGTTTCGGAAGAAAGCTGTATCGCCGCGTCCCCGGATGAAAACACTCCGCCGGTGAACGAAACGCGCACCGGAACATTTTTCTGTTTTGTAACGGTAACCGAAACGTAAGCGGTGGATTCCGAAACCGAAATATAAGGATTGTTTATGACTATGCCGTTTTTATCGCGCAGTTCGATACTGCCGTATCCGTACAAAGCGTGCGAGATGCTCACCCCGTCGAGATTAAAACGGACGTAAGCGCCCTCGATCTCGTCGAGTTTCGAGCGCGGTCCGGTGACCAGCACCGAAACGGGGTTTGCCGCGGCTTCGACAAAAGTGACGCCTTCGGTCATAACGTAATCGCTCCCGGTATCGACGGTGACCGAAAGCATATCGGTGCGCTGAGTGAACTCGTCGACAAAAAGGATGACCGTGTCGGACGATTGCGAGACGACTTCGATCCCATTCGGCGAAGTCACATTTATTTTAAAAGTCTGTTCCCCGGCGCGCGTCGCCGAAGAAATATCGACCACCGCCTTAAAATCGCTTGCTGTCAAAGCGTTAAGTTCCGACCTTTTGCCTTTTGCCACAACGGTTATCGAAGAAAGCTGCTGGCCTTCGGCAAGTGTAAAACCGCTGTTTGAGGCAAGCTCATCTTCACCGGTGACGGTCACTTCGACGCCGGAAAAGGTGCTTTCGAAAAGCGTGTTGTCGTAACCTATCGCATAGATCCATACCCGCAAGGCGCCGAGCACCGCGGCGATAAGTGCCAACACCTTTGCCGTGCGTGAAAGACGCCCGTTTTCGCTCCCGCCGGAGCCGACCGGTTTTTCGTTATTCATCCTTGCCGTCGCCGCCTTTCTTTTGTTTGAATCTGAATTTTCCTTTTACCCTTTCGGTTATCGCCTTCTTATCCTCGACGACTAAAAGCGATTCAAGGTATTTTTCAAGCGATCCACGGTCGTACCCGCGTTGGAGTTTTCCGTCAATTGCGACCGAAATTGCACCGGTCTCCTCCGATACGACGACAACCACGCAATCGCTGTTTTCGCTTATTCCGATCGCCGCACGGTGCCTCGTACCGAGCTCTTTTACGATCTCGGAATTGGTGGAAAGCGGAAGGAAGCACCCCGCCGCGTGTATGCGCGCGTTGCGGATTATCACCGCGCCGTCGTGCAGCGGCGCTTTGTTAAAGAAGATGTTGCCGAGCAGGAACGAAGTCGTAACCGCGTCGATAAGCGTACCGGTGCGGATATAATCTCCGAGTTTGGTCCCGCGTTCGAAAATAATCAGCGCTCCGGTCTTTGTGCGCGAAAGATCCTCGACGGCGGTGCAGGTCTCGCCGATAGCCGAGCGGAGCGCTGCGACTCCGTCGCTTTCGGAACGCATTTTGAACCCGCGGAGCGACTCGCCGCCCACCTTTTCCAATGCGGAACGCAATTCCGGCTGGAACACTATGACCAGCGCGATCAGACCGATCGAGAACAGATTGGAAAGCAAAAAGTTTACGGCGCGCATCTGCAGGAGCGAACTGATAAGCAATACGATAACGAGTATCACAATGCCGACGAGCAGTTTTCCCGCTCTGCGGTCCCTTACGAACTTAAAGGCGTAGTAGAAAAACAGCGCGACCAAAAGGATATCGATTATATCGATTATCCCGATGCCTTTCAACTGCGTCCACACATATTCAAAATACTCCGAAACCGCATTCATATGGATTTTCCCCTTTAATTAATTTATATCACTCGCAGCGCGTATCAAAAAATTCTTTGTGTTCCGCCAGCGCTTTCAAAGCGTTGCCGCGGTGGCTGACCGCGTTTTTTTCACCGCCCTCGAGTTCGGCGAAGGTTTTTTTAAGCGGCGGATAATAGAACAGCGGATCATAACCGAAAGTCCCTTTCCCGCGCGGAGATTCAAGAATAAAGCCCTCCGCTTCGCCGCGGACGTAAAGTGCCTTGCCGTCCGGGCGGCGGACGCAGATCACGCTTACGAACCGGGCTGTGCGTTTTTCAAAAGGAACGTCTTTAAGTTCCGAAAGAAGTTTGGCGTTGTTTTTTGCGTCGTTTGCAAAAGCGCCGGAATAACGCGATGAATATACGCCGGGAGCGCCGCCGAGCGCGTCGACGCAAAGCCCGCTGTCGTCGGCGATCGAGATCATGCCCGAATACCTGCAAAGCGCGTCCGCTTTGATAAAAGCGTTCCCCTCGAACGTGTCGGCGTTCTCGATTATCTCGCCGGTAAAACCCGATTCTTTTATCGGTATAAGCTCGATACTGATGCCCGCGTCGGCAAAAAAGCGTTTGAATTCATCGACTTTATGCATATTGTTTGTCGCAAGTATCGCTTTCATTATTGTTCGTCCTCGAAAAAGGCGTTTATAAACTCGGCGGGATCGAAAGGACGAAGATCGTCGATCCCCTCTCCCACGCCGATGAACTTGACCGGGATGCCGAGTTCGTGACGGATAGCGAGTATTATGCCGCCTTTTGCGGTGCCGTCGAGTTTTGTAAGCACGATCCCGGTGATCGCCGCGGCGCGGCTGAATTCTTTCGCCTGAATAAGGGCGTTCTGCCCCGTCGAAGCGTCGAGCACAAGAAGCGTCTCACGCGCGGCGCCCGGATTTTCGCGGTCGATAACGCGGTTGATCTTTGCGAGCTCTTCCATAAGGTTCTTTTTGTTCTGAAGCCTGCCGGCGGTATCGACTATAAGCACGTCGGCTCCGGATCTTTTTGCGGCGGCGACCGCGTCGAAAACGACGGCGGCGGGGTCGGCTCCCTCGCCCTGACGGATCAACGCAACGCCGTTGCGGTCCGCCCATATTGCAAGCTGTTCGGCCGCGGCGGCGCGGAACGTGTCGCCCGCGGCGAGCATAACGTTTTTGCCCTGTTCTTTCAGAACGTGGGCTATCTTGCCGATCGAGGTGGTTTTCCCGACACCGTTCACTCCGATAACGAGTATTACCGAAAGCCCTTCGCCGATCATAAGATCGCCGCGTTCCCCGACGGAATCGGTCAAAATGGCTTTGAATTCTTCACGCGCAAGCGAAGTTTCTTTTATCTTTTTTTCTTTAAGCGTTTCGCGCAGCGTGTTTACGAGCCGTTCCGAAGTTTCGACCCCGACGTCAGCCATTATCAAAAGATCGCTCAGTTCCTCGTAAAAATCGTCGTCGACTTTGTCGTAGCTGGAAAACAAATCGTTCACCGGCTTAAGAAGCGCGTCTTTCGTTTTTTTCAATCCGCTTTTTAATTTATCGAAAAAACTCATCAGTTGATATTCTCCTTGAATCTGTCGTCGAGTTTCGCCATATTAAGGCGCATATAATCCGAAATGCCCTTCTGGTGCATCGTTATGCCGTAAAGGGTATCGGCGTGTTCCATCGTGCCGCGGCGGTGCGTGATGATGATATACTGCGTTTTATCGCTGTTGCGGCGTATGTAAGAGGCGAATTTGATTATATTCACATCGTCAAGCGCGCTTTCGATCTCGTCGAACACGCAGAAAGGCGCCGGATTCACGCGCTGCAGCGCGAGATAAAGCGATATCGCGGCAAAGCTCTGCTCGCCGCCCGACAAAAGCGAAATGCTTCTTACGCTCTTACCCGGGACTTTAAGGATTATTTCGATCCCGCATTCGAGCGGCAAAAGCGGATCGGTCAGTTCGACCCTTGCGCTGCCGCCGCCGAAAAGCTCGGTAAAAACGGCGTTGAACTCGGTGTTGATCTTATCGAAATATTCGAGGAAGGTCTCTTTCATTCCCGAGGCGAGCTTGTTTATCGTCCTGTCGAGGCTGGCGCGGGTCTTGTTAAGATCCTCGGTCTGCGCGGTAAGAAAATCGAACCGCTCTTTCGTAACGCGGTATTCCTCGACGGCGTTAACGTTTATCGTGCCCATCGAACGGATCTTCGATCTGAGCGAAGCGAGCCTCGAAGGAGCCTTGTCCATTTTTTCTTTCGGCAGACGGAAGGAAAGCGCGTCGGAATAAGTAAGCTCGTATTCGTCCCACAGTTTAGCGGAGACGGAGTCGTATTCGGAATTGACCGAATCGCGCTTCGATTCCCCGGTAGTATAAGCACGGAACGCTTCCTCTTTGACGGCGGACGCCGTTTTTTGGCGGGCGCGCATCGCGTTAAGTTCTCTTTCTTTTTCCTCTCTGCCCGACATAAGCGATTTGAGTCGTAAATCGCAGGAAGCGATGACCGAATCGCATTCGGCGCATTCGGCGTTCAGCCTGCCGGTTTCGGCGGTGCGTTCTTTTATTATCTCTTCGGCTTTTAAAACCGAGTTTTTGCCGAGTTCTATCCTCGCTTCAAGTTCCTTTGTCCTGCCGCGGCAGAGGTCCAGTCTTTCTCCGGCGACGGCGAGTTCGTTGCGGCGGGTATAAAGTTCCATCCTCGCGTCGTTCACAAGGCGGAAAGCCTCTTCCTCGGCTTCTTTGGCGGTTTCAGCCCCGGCACGGGCCTTATCGCGCGCGACGGCCGCGTGGGTTATCGAAGAATCGACCAGTTCGATCTCTTTTATCACCGAATCGAGTTCCGCCCCGAGCCGCGCGGCGTCCTCTCCGGCGCCCGAAAGCGCCGATATATGGCTGCGTTCCTCGTCGATCCTGACTCCGACCGAAGCGTATCTCGCGGCGATATCGTTAAGCGCTAACGATTTGTCGGAAATATCGGAATTAAGCGTTTTTATCGCGGATTCGCGATCACGCAGGATGCCGAAGGCGGCGGTGCGTTCCGATTCGAGCGAAGCGATGGCTTTGCGGCGGACGGCGATTTCTTTTGCAATGCGTTCGATATCCATTGCGCGGGTGAACACGCCGACTTTTCCGTGGACGGAACCGCCGGTGTAACTGCCGCCGGCGTTGATGATCTGCCCGTCGAGCGTGACAACTTTTACCCTGAATCCGGTCTTGCGGGCGATCGCGGAGGCAAACTCGATATTGGCGGCTATTACCGTTCTGCCGAGCAGATCGTTGACTATTCCTTCAAACTTTTTATCGTATTTTGCGATCTCGGAAGCCAGTCCGACGTACCCGGACATATTTTTGATCTGGGATACGTCGAACACCCTGCCCTCGACGCTTTCGAGCGGGAGGAAGGTCGCTCTGCCGAGTTTGTTGTCTTTTAAATATTTTATACACGCCTTGGCGTCGGCTTCTTTGTCGACGACAATAAACTGGACCGAAGCGGCAAGCGCCGTTTCCAGCGCGATAACGTATTCGCTTTCGGACGAGATCACGTTAGACACCGTGCCGTAAGGTTCGATCTTTCTGCCGTTGTCGGTTACAATGCCCGAAGCGCAATCGTTTATAACGCGCTTTACGCTGTCGGAATAGCCTTCCAGAAGCTGTTCGAGCCTTTGAAGCTGATCGTGGCGCTGTTCATCGGCGGAAAGAGCGACCTTTCCGGCGGTGATTTTTTCGTTTATTTCGTTTATTTTGCCGTTAAGTTCAACGACCGCGGCGGAAGCCGATTCGTATTCCTTCCGCAGCGCGTCAAGTTCTTTTCCGGCGGCTTTTTGTTCCGCGGCGATATGTTCGGCTTCTGATTCGAGCAAAGCGATGCGGCGTTCCCCGGCAAGTATGCGTTCGCGGTTTTCACTCTCGGTTCTGCGGCTCGCTTCCAGCGAGGCGTTGACGGCGGCGAGTTTTGCGTTAAGAGCGCTCTTTTCACCGTTTAGGATCTCGGCGGCATTTTGCGCTTTTGAAAGCTCTTCTTCGACCGCCGCCGATCTGCGGCGCGCGGATTCGTGATCGTATTCCGCTTTAATGCATTTTTCGCTTACCTCGGCAAGTTTTTCCTCGGCTTCGCGGCGAGCGGATTCGCAATCCAGTTCGTTCTGCCTGGCTTCGGCAAGTTCGCGTTCGGCGCCTTCGATCATTGTTTTCCCGGCGTATGCGGTTTCGTTCGCGTGGGAAATATCGTTGGCGCAGACCGCTTTTCTTCCCTCGGCTTCGCCTTTTTTGTGGATCGCCTCGGATTTTTCGCGTTCGCATTCGCTCATTACCCTGGCGAATTCATAACTCTCGTTAAGCATCCTGTCGGTCGCCGATTCGCAATCGGCAACTTCGCGTTCGGCGTTATCCAAAGCGAGTTTGGCTGCGGCGAGATCGGTTTCGCATTCTACCCTGCGCTGCCGGAGAAATTCGATCCTTTCGAGCCAGAGAGTTATTTCAAGCCCTTTTTTCTCTTCGTTCAGAACGAGGTACTGTTTTGCGTTTTCGGCTTCTTTTGCCAAAGGTCCGATACGGGAAGATATCTCGGAAAGGATATCGTTCACCCGGACAAGGTTCGCCTCGGTATCGCGCAGTTTGCGCTCGGCTTCGAGTTTTTTATAGCGAAATTTGGATATTCCGGCGGCTTCTTCGAAAATACTGCGTCGCTCGTCGTCCTTTTGCGATAAAACCTCGGCGATCTTGCCCTGACCGATGACCGAATAGCCCTCGCGGCCGATGCCGGTATCGTAGAACAGTTCGTAGATATCTTTTAACCTTACCTGTTTTTTGTTTATATAATACTCGCTCTCGCCGCTGCGGTAATACTTGCGTGTAACAGTCACTTCCGGCCCATCCGAAAGACTGTAAGCCGCGTGCTTTGCCGGTTCGCTTCCGTCGTTCTGTTCTTCGGAAGGCGGAGCTATGGTTTGGTGGTTGGCGAGGTTATATTCTTCTTCCGTGTCGATGCAAAGCGATACCGAAGCGCAGTTCGCGGCGGAGCGCTGCGCTGTACCGTTGAAAATAACGTCCTCCATGCGGCTGCCGCGCAATGATTTGACGCTCATTTCGCCAAGTACCCAGCGCATAGCGTCGGAAATGTTCGATTTTCCGCTCCCGTTAGGGCCGATTATAGCCGTTACGCCGCTGTCGAACGTTATTCTTGTTTTATCGGGGAACGACTTGAACCCCTGCATTTCTATCGCTTTTAAACGCATTTTGAATCTCCGTCTATCCGTCTATTTGTTTGTAACAGTAACTTTAATATCGAACCTGTCGAGGTCCGACGGAATAAGTTCGATCTCTTTTACGCATGTCCGTTCTTTTATTCTTTTAAGCGCTTCACCGCCGTTGCCGGTAAGCATTGAAATATCGCCGGATCTGAACATGACTTTTGCAGTCGCGCCGCGCGCCGTACCGATGCGTTCGGCAATGAGGTTCTCGTACACTTTTGAATAAACGAGTTCGCCTATGGCGGGGTGAGTCGCGCCGAACGGGGCTTCGGCAAGGCTTTCCGAAGAGTGTAATCCCACGCGCAAAACGTTTACTTTTCCGTTGAGGAAAACGCAATAGCAATCCGCCGACCGCGCGACGGCTTCTTCGGTTGAAAGCGGTTTATATTCCCCGGCAACGGTCATATCGTAAAGTTTCGTGTTTGCAAATACCACGCAGGGATAAATGCGCGCTTCGTCGCAGGACATACTTACAATATCTTTCGCGGTTTGCAGTTCGCTTACGGGATCCGCCCCGGGAAGCCCGACCATCATCTGTCCGCCGAGCAAAAAGCCCTGATTTTTTATCAGTTCCGCCGCTTTGAAAGAATCTTTCGCGGTATGTCCCCTCTCGGAAGCGGAAAGGACTTTGTCGTCGGTGCTCTGAACGCCGAGTTCGATTTCGGTCACGCGGTAATATTTTAAAACCTTTAATATCTCGGAGTCGATGCAATCCGGGCGGGTGGAGATCCTGATCCCGGAGGCGACGCCTTTATCGATATATTCGTTTGCGATCGACAAGAGCGTTTCCATCCTTTTGCGCTCGATCGCGGTGAAGCTGCCGCCGAAAAACGCGATCCGGCTTTGTCTTCCGCCGGGGTCGCCGGCGTTTTCGAGCAGTTCGCGCAGTTCTTTCGATTCGGTAGCGATATCCTTGTCGGCGCGCTGACCGGTGATCTTCACCTGCGAGCAAAAAACGCAGCAGTGCGGGCATCCGGCGTGCGGGACGAAAAACGGTATATTACGGTGCGTCTTCATCCAACTCACCGATAAGGATCAGCGCTTCACGCGCGGCGGCCTGTTCCGCTTCGCGTTTGGATTTGCCTTTGCCTTTGCCGAGCAGATTGGAGTTAAGATAGACTTCGTACCCGAAAGTTCTGTCGTGGGGAGGTCCTTCCTCGCTTACAAGGCTGTAGGTAAGGGTTTCTTCGGGGGTTTGCTGAACGATCCGCTGTAAACGCGATTTATAATCCTCCGCGCCGGACTTTACGACCGATTCAAGCATATTTGTAATGAAAGGTAGAACGAACCTGCGTGCTTCCTCCATACCGCCGTCGAGATATATCGCGGCGATAAGCGCTTCGAACGCGTCCGCTACCGTGCTTTTGCGGTGACGTCCCACGCTCGACGACGATTCCCCTTTGCCGAAATACATATAGTCGCCAAGCGAAAACGATTCCGAAAAAGAAGCGAGCGCGTCTTCGCAAACCAGCGCCGCCCTTGTCCTGGTAAGGAACCCCTCATCGGCCTCGGGAAAGCGGTGGAAAAGCAGATCGGAGGTGATCACCGAAAGCACCGAATCGCCCAAAAATTCGCTTCGTTCGTTGCTTACGGTAAAGCCGCGGCGGCGGTTCTCGTTGCAATATGAAGAATGCGTGAGCGCAACCGTCAGCAGACGTTCGTTTTTGAACCGGTAACCGATAATTTTTTGAAGTTCGGACTGATCGCGCACTTCTCTTTCTTTAATTTCCTGCATTTTCAGGGTCCTCTTCGTTGTTTTTTTCTTTTGCCATGGCGCGGGCGATCTTTTCGATAACTCTGCTTTGGGAATAAACAACCGCCTGTTTCACCGCCGAGCAGAACGCGTGCGAATCGGATCCGCCGTGCGCTTTTATCACCGGCTTAGCCAACCCGAGGAACGGCGCTCCTCCGTATTCGGCGGGATCGAGCGCTTTTTTGAGCCGCGCGGTGCGTTTTTTCGTAAGCATTCCGGCTACGGCGGAGGCGGTGTTACCGGTGAGCAGCTGTCTTAACGTTTTTGACATAAAGTATGCCATACCCTCGACAAGTTTCAAAATAATGTTGCCGGTGAATCCGTCGCAGACAAGGACATCGCATTCGCCGAACGGGATGGATTTCCCTTCGCAGTTGCCGACAAAGTTAATGCCCGGTTCGTTGCTGAGGGCGGTGAAGGTATCGCGGTAGAGCGGCGTTCCTTTGTGAATTTCGACGCCATTGTTCACAAGCGCCACGCGCGGATCGCTTATTCCCAAAGCGTTCTCGGCGTAGATAGCGCCCATTTTCGCATAGAGACACATTATTTCGGGAGTGGCGTCAAGGTTCGCGCCGCAATCGAGCAGCACAAAAGGCTTTTCAAGAGGGACTACCGTAGCCAGTGCCGCGCGGCGAACGCCTTTTATGCGCCTTACGTTGAGCGAGGCGGCGGTGAACAAGGCGCCGGTGTTCCCGCAGCTGACGACCGCGTCGGCAATTCCGTCGCGGCAGAGGTTCACAGCTTTCACAACGGTACTGTCGGATTTTTCTTTGTTTACCGCCGAAGGTTCGTCGGTCATCTCGACAACGCTTCCGGCGGTGACGAATTCGCAGCCGTTTATCGTTTGCGACAGTTCTTTCTTTGCCTCTTCGGTACCGACGAATATAAGTTCCGCGCCGCATTCGCGGGCGGCTTCCAGCGCGCCGGCGGCAAGGACCGAAAAATGAGCGTCGCCCCCCATTATATCAACAGCGATCCTGATACTCATTTCGCTTCGCTCCATCCGCAGTTGTTTTTGCAATAGTAATACTCGCGGTTTTTCTTTTTAAGCACCGGGGCGCCGCATTTGGGGCATTTGCGGTCGGTCGGCACGTCCCACGACGAGAACCCGCAGTTGGGATAATCCTCGCAGCAATAATAATTCTTGCGGCTCTTTGTCTGTTTTATAAGGATCCGCTTCCCGCATTCCGGGCAGGTGATCCCGCTGTCGCGGCGGAAAGGCAGAGTGGTTTTGCACTCGGGATAGTTGCGGCAGGCGAAGAACTGACCGTATTGCCCTTTGCGAAGCACCATATCGCTTCCGCAGTTGGGGCATTTTTCGTCGGCGATGATCTCAGGCGATTTTTCGACGGCGGCGCCCGCTTTTTCCGCGGGTTTGGCGGGATCGTCGAGCCGCTTTGTGTTCTTGCATTTAGGGTAATTGGGGCAGGCGGCGAACTTCCCGTAGCGCCCGGTCTTTTCGATCATCACGGCACCGCATTTGTC
>CAMZED010000016.1 GCA_947305675.1 uncultured Clostridia bacterium
TCGCCGCATTGATCACGTTCGATGTGCCTGCGATCTCGGCGCGAAGCTCTTCCATTATCTCGTGCGGGATATGTGCGTTTGCGATATTCAGATAGAAACCGTCGATATCCAAGGGCAAAAGCCTTGAAACGCCGACTTTGCGGTCAATGATCTCGCCGACACGCGTTATATAGGTGTTGATAAGGTTGATTGTACATCCATCGCCGACGTAAGCCAAAACATTTGCTAACGTGACGCTTGATATCCTGCCGTTTCTGAAAGTGACCGTACAACCGTCTGAGCGGGAATCGGGTTTGACCGACGACGAGCCGTCGTAAGACTCGGTGCAGTTATTGAAGCTTAGGCAGCTGTCGTCGCCAAGCTTGGACACGGCAATCCTGAACGCTTCGGTGGAAAGAAAACCGTTGCCGATATCGATCCTTGCGCCATCCACGGCGTCGCCCGGATCGGCTTTCTTGCCGAATTTTGATGAACGCTTAACGGTTATGTTCCCGAAATTGATCGACTGCCCATCGTCAAGATTGCTGAGCTGAGCGGCAAACTGTTTATCGTCGTAAAGACAGTTGCCAACCTCAAAATCAAATTCAACATCCTCGTCCTCGTCGTAATCCTCGTCCTCGTCGTAATCATAATCATCCCATTTTTCGGCTTTCCGCGCGATCGATTCCAACTTTGCTTCATCACCGGGCTCTACGGGATCACCGGGATCTCCGATATCTCCGATATCTCCGATGTCACCCGTCTCTCCCATATCTCCGGGATCTTCAGCGATCGACGTTCCGTCTAAAAACCCGCCGAGTATGGCAGCTTTGATACTTTTGAACTCGTCCGCGCTCAACGCGTTGACAAGTCTAAGTTCGTAAAGCCTTTGGATCTTCGCAAATTGTTCTTCGCTCGGCATTCCGACCGGCACGGCGGTTTCTTTGCCGTGCACGGGTTCTTTAACTGGTTCCGGTTTGCCGTCGCGCCATTCGCGGTAGCTGCAATCCTCAAGCGAAGAATATGCTTCCGGATCGGCCGGCTTGGCCATAGTGACCTTGCAATCGTATGCGAAAATGTTGATCTGGTATTCGTTCCCGTCGCCGGTGGAATACGGCAGTTCGTATACGCGCACCAAACCGCCGTCCTCTGTTTTTTTGGATACCGTCGGTTGAAAACGGCTCTGCCCCAGCGGGTAGATCGTTTTGTCATTGTAATCCTGAACGTCAAAGATCGCAACGCGCAGGTCGGAATTGTCGTTCATCGTACCGTCGCAGGTGACTTCGATGCGAAATACGTAATCGGTCTGCGGCTCAAGCGCTTTTTTTGTAAATATCCATGTGCCGTAGTGGTTGCGGTTTTGTGCAGGCGAACCGTTGTACGGATCTACCGTTCCAAGTTCGAACACCTCGCGGTTCCTTCCGTTCAAGGTGACGAACATACGTCCGCCGTATTTGTTTTGAGAACCGAATCTGAAATCCTTAGCTTTGAATTCTATAATGTTTTCCATAAAAAAATGCTCCTTGTTATCATTTTTAGTGACAACGGACGGAGCAGTTGTATGCAAAAGACATATGGTACAGTCGTCGACATACACTGCCCGACCGTGTTTTACCAGCCCGCGCGCCCTTTTCGGGTACGTTGAGCCGATGGCGTTTCCTTTTGCATCCGTTACAACAATGTTTTTTTCCATGGGTTTCTCCCCCTTTGTAACCGATATATTAAATTGTCAAAGCGGTATTGCGTTTTTTATAATGGGTGTCTTCCCCTCTCCGCAATTTTAATCTAACATATAAAGCGCTGTTTGTCAAGAAAAATTTCCGCCGTCCTGCAAAAAAAGCAAAACGGCGGGACGATCCCGAAAGATAACACAAAAACCCAATACAGCAATCAAGCCGATGAGCGTAAATACTCACCGGCTTTTTTGCTGTCCGGATCCAAAAGGCAGGAGGAAAACTATTTGGAGAAAGAGAAAAAGAAACCGCCTGTCGGGATAATCGGTTCCCCACTGATTGGGGTTTCCGGTGCTGATCATAAATTCACGCGCGCGGCGATATATTTCTTTTACTGTTTGGAAATCCTCGGGCGAGGCGGCGCGTACGCTCAGCATATCGCGTCGCCGGTAACACGGAAGTATTCCTCAAGCGCCTTGTATTCGCGCAGATAGGCGCCGCGTTTTTCCTCCGGATAGCAGCCGTATTCCGACCATATCCGCGCAAGGTCGTTTTTGTCCACCCAAAGGCTTACAAGGCCGTGTTCGGATTCAAGTTCTGTAAGATTCGGCTCGCCGCTGCCGGTTACTGTGCAAATGAAATAATGAGTATCGAATTTATGATCGCCGTAATATTCGATCACCCGCGCGGCTTCCGCGCCGACTTCGACTTCAAACCCTGTTTCTTCCGCAACCTCGCGCCGGCAGCATTCTTCAAGGCTTTCGCCGTTTTCCAGACCGCCGCCCGGGGTTAACATAATGTCTGTATTGACCTCGTGCGAGACCAGAAGCTTTCCTTCACGTTCAATAAACGCGCGGCAAGCCACGCGGACTTGGCTGAATTCCGGCCGGCGGTTCGACCCGAGTATCTCAACGGTCTTTACGCCCGCGGCGGGCGGTTCTTGCCCGCCCCGCCTTGTGAGTATATTATAGAGCGCGTCGGTGAATTCGCGGTAATGCCGCGGGAAGTTCTGCGATCCGTGCGCGGTCACGGCGACGTTGCCGTTGACGGTCGCCTTAAAGCGGAACATAACGCCATCGAGCACTCCGCGCGGATGTTTGCCCTCGAACCCGTCCCACGAAACGACGCGGCAGGCGTTGAGAAGATCTATAATCTCGGACTCGCGGCACACTGCGCGAAGCCGCGGAACACGCGCTTCGCCGCCTTTTTCAAATGTGACGTTGTACAGAGTGACTTCGGCTTCGCCGTTTTTCGGAACGATCTCGTATTCGTTTGTGGCGCGCATTCCCGCGGTTCGCAGTAATACCGAGCTGAACGATTCGACGGTCGAAGCTTTTTTGTTTCCGAAAATGCTCATATATCCCCCTTGCCTCCGCAAGCCACGGAGTTTACATAATCTTTTGAGACTTATTTGTTCCGCCAATTGCGGGAAACGTATTTATCGTTGCAGAAGAGATAAAGTTCATCGTAAAGCGCGTGGAGGTCGGGATCCTCGGATTTAAAGGCTTTGTAAAACTCGCCGGGGACGCCGCCCTGATAATACATTTTGATGGAGTTCATATATCCGGTCTCGGCGCCGCAATCCATATAACTGCGGAATTTATCGGCGTGATGAGCGTCGAACCCGCCGATCTCCATTTCGTAGCACATACCGAGCTGTTTGGTGAGTTTTGCGTTATCGTAAAGCCGTTTGAGCGGCACTTTGTCGTTGAACGCGTAGTTCGGCTGCATGCAGGCGATATCGAACCCGTTTTCTTTCCAATCCTGGAACCCCGAAGCCTCGAAATAAGGAATCCAGAACAGTTTATATCCGAGCGAATGGAGATAATCGCGCGCGAAGGCTATAAGATCGAGTTCGTATTTGTCGCCGTAGTTTATATCCTCTTCGAACCAATAAAAAGCTCTTAATACGCAATGTTTCGGATCGCGCGCTTTGAACCTGGCGATCTGTTCGTCGATGCACCATTTTGTCGCTTTACGGCGGTCCTCGAACGAGGTCATATCCTCGTCGATCCCATCGCCGTCGAGATCGCCGAATTTATCGGGATGTTCGCCGTAGCGGACTTTTGTGTGCAGTATCGAGAAGAAAACCGTCACTTTGTAATCAGGGTTGCCGAGCGCCTCGCCAACGCGCGCCGCCGTCTTGTCCAGTGCGTCAAGATTATAACCTTCAGCAAATACGTTGTCGATATAAAATCTCCAGCCTTCGGCACATTTGTAAAGTTTTGAATAAGTATAGTTGGAATAAGGCAGATAAAGAAAACTGTCGAACATATAGTCGGCTATTTTGCCGTCTTTTATATAAGCCGCATAGGGCAGATACTGTTCCTCGTCGATAAGCCCGACGTGATCCTTGCCCTCCACGTGGGTGGTGCTGCAATTGTAAGAAAGCAGCACGTTGCGCACGCCGAGAAAATCCGAAGGGGCCGGATATTTGTTCACAAAATTTATCCCGCTGCCTTTAAGATCGCCTTCCCCTGCGATAACGTCCGAAGCGTTTTCGACCGATTCGCTGCCATAAAGTTCAAGTTCGTCAAGCCAGACGTGACCCGAAGTTTCGAACCTGAAAGCGGCGTAAAGCGCTTTGAAACCGCCGGAAAAATCTATTTCGACGCAGTGTTTCTGAGTGAATTCGTCGCAATAAATGCCGTTGGTTTTGCCCACACACTGCCAATCTTTGCCGTTCGGCGATACAAGTACTTCTATCCTGCGCGGGAGATGCACCCCCACTTCGTCCTGGCGGAGCATATAAACTTTCGCGCCGGTAGCCGCAGAAAGATAAGGCAGGCGGAAAATTACGGTTCTGCCCACCCCGCGGGTGAAGTGAAAATACGCCCCGTCGAGATAATCCGGCGCCGCGGCGAATTTGCCGTCGGTAAGCAAAGGCGAAGAGTCGGGCGTGTTGAAATATTCGGTCTGCATATTCTCTTCAAGTATGCCGTTTTCGGTCAAGCCGTAGATCGGCAAGCCGAGAATAAGGTTCTTTATTTCGTTAGAGGCGTTTTTGCGCCGGGGTGCGTTTTCGACTGTTTCGATTTCAAAATCGTTATAATATCCCATGTTTTTATCCTCCGTTCGGTTGTTGTTAAGATTATATCATTCATATCCGCCGCCGTCAATAACGCATAAGGCAAAAACAAAAAAATCGGCGGGACCGTCGCGGCCCCGCCGGGAAGCTATTCGGTTTTGTTCAGTTGAAAGTTGTAATCGACAAAAGTTTCGGTGAACGCTTCGGCGCACTTTTCGGGATCGCCCGCCGCGTCGAAAACACGTTTGTCGCCGTTTATATCGCATTTACCGGCGCTTGACGCTTCTGCTGATACCGAAAAACACAGTGCCGAAAGAATTATAATAAACGCAAACAATAAAGAAACCGTTTTTTTCATAGTATTCCCTCCAATATGGGTGAGCGGTGATGAGGACAAACCGCCTGAAAAACGGCCAAATCCGGCACTTTTCGGTTTGTCGTCCTTGCTTTACGCCGGTAAAGCTGCGTCCTTCGCACCGAAAAGCTCACGAATTTTTCTCGTTTTCAGGTGCGAAGCAGTTTTGGGAGCAGGAAAATTTTTCGCAGACAAAGCCGCAAAACGAAGGTATACCGGCGTATTCCGAGGCTTTGCGGCAAAGTATCCGGAAAATTTTACCGCCCAAAACCGATTTGTCCTTATCGCCGCTCACCCATGTATTATATTTGTATCATATATACGCGGCGTTGTCAAGCAACTCGCGGTTGAAACGGGGAGCTATGCGTGTTTTTGAAAAAATAAGTATTTGCGGCGAACATTTATGGCGCGGGAATAATTGATCCGTATGTGGAAATAATAATTCGGCGGACTAAACCGATAAAAGAAAACAGCGGCGGGAAACCGAAAAAAACAGAGAAAAATGTCGCCCCGGCGTTGATTTTTCGGAGCATATATGATAAAGTAGGATGATTTGAAGATTTGTATTCAAAAACGCGTCATCCGAAAAAAGCAGAAAAGAGGTTATTCAAAATGACGTTCAAAAAAATATTATGTATTATCGTCGCGGCGGTGACGCTTGCGCTCGCGCTGGCATCCTGCACCGACAAACCCACGGAAAGTTCCGTCGTACCGAGCGAATCAAAAACCGAATCGACCATCCCCGCCGAAAGCAGTGAGGAACCGGTTGAATCCCGGGACGAGCCCGATATTTCCGACGATGATCGATCGACACCCGAACCGTCTGAAAGTTATCCGGACGATTCGTCTCTGCCTGACGCGCCCGACACGTCCGATCCGGCTGACAACTCGCAGCCCGATACGTCGGACGACGTTACATACACCGTTGCGGAATTGATCGCCGCGACGGCAAAAGAGCTCATCGGCACAGAATACAAAACCGGCGGAAACGGCCCCGACCAATTCGATAACTCCGGGCTGGTATATTATTGCTGCCGCAAATACGGGATAAACGTTCCCCGCCGCGCCGCACAGATAGCCGAATACGGCGAAGAGATCACACGCGAAGAGATCGCCCCCGGCGATATTGTCGTTTACAGCAACGAGATCGGCGGACCGGCGGCTTTTGTAGGTATTTATATCGGCGGCGGAAAATTCATCTCGGCGAACAATCCCGAACACCCGACCTGCGAACAGAATATGAACCTTCCCTATTGGAAATCGAGGTTTATCTGCGGCAGACGCGTTGTTTGAACTAAATCAATAAGCTTTAAGACATAGTATTTATGTTCAGAGTCAGAGACAGAGAAAGCGGCGCTTTACGCACAAGTGAATAATAAACAAAAAAGGAACTGCGTTACAACAGTTCCTTTTAACTTATGCTTAATAATTACGCGTCGATTTCGATAACAACGCCGGAACCAACGGTTCTGCCGCCTTCACGAATAGCGAAGCGAAGACCTTTTTCGATAGCGATCGGGGTGATAAGTTCAACTTTCATATCGACGTTGTCGCCGGGACGGCACATTTCAACGCCTTCGGGAAGGTTGATAACACCGGTAACGTCGGTAGTTCTGAAGTAGAACTGAGGACGGTAGCCGGGGAAGAACGGTTTATGACGGCCGCCTTCTTTTTCGGTAAGAACGTAAACCTGGCCTACGAATTTGGTGTGAGGATGGATGGAACCGGGTTTAGCAAGAACCTGACCTCTTTCGATGTCGGTCTTTTTAACGCCGCGGAGCAAGCAACCTACGTTGTCGCCGGCTTCTGCGAAGTCGAGCAGTTTACGGAACATTTCGATACCGGTGATAACGGTCTTGGCGGATTCTTCAGAGAGGCCGACGATTTCAACTTCGTCAGACATCTTAACGATACCTCTCTCAACACGACCGGTAGCAACGGTGCCGCGGCCGGAGATGGAGAACACGTCTTCAACCGGCATAAGGAAGGGCAGGTCGTCGTTGCGGGCGGGAGTCGGGATATAGCTGTCGACAGCGTCCATAAGTTCGTGAATGGAAGCATAGACGGGGTCGGAAGGATCTTTGGATTCGGAGAGAAGAGCTTCTCTTGCGGAACCTTTGATTATCGGAATTTCATCGCCCGGGAAATCGTACTCGGAAAGAAGTTCACGAACTTCCATCTCGACGATCTCGAGAAGTTCAGGGTCGTCAACAAGGTCAGTCTTGTTGAGATAAACGACCATTGCGGGAACGCCGACCTGACGGGCAAGCAGAATGTGTTCACGGGTCTGCTGCATAGGACCGTCGGTAGCTGCAACGACGAGGATCGCACCGTCCATCTGAGCGGCGCCGGTGATCATGTTTTTAACATAGTCGGCGTGGCCCGGGCAGTCAACGTGCGCATAGTGTCTCTTGTCGGTTTCGTACTCAACGTGACGGGTATTGATTGTTATACCTCTTGCTTTTTCCTCGGGAGCGTTGTCGATCTGGTCATAAGCGAGGAATTCGATGTTGGAGTTGCTGAGAGCAAGAGTCTTAGTGATAGCGGCGGTAAGAGTAGTTTTGCCGTGGTCAACGTGGCCGATAGTGCCTATGTTGACGTGGGGTTTACTTCTTTCAAATTTAGCTTTTGCCATTGAATAAATCCTCCGTGTTAAACTTTTTGTTATAAGATAATTATATTGAATTTTTCGCCTATGTCAAGGCTTTTTTTAAATTTGAGGCATCATTTGCCGTTAAGAATACCGTCAAGCACAGACTTGGGTACTATCTCATAATGGCTGGGTTCCATAACGTATTGTCCCCTGCCCTGAGTTTTCGACCTGAGATCTGTCGCATAACCGAACATCCTCGAAAGCGGAACGTACGCGGTAACCTGCTGGCCGCCCGCGATGACTTCCATACCGCTTATGCTGCCGCGGCGGGAGTTCAGATCGCCGATAACGTCGCCGAGATAATCGTCCGGCGCGGTAACGACGACTTTCATTATCGGTTCGGTCAGGATCGGGCCGGCGTTCTTCATTGCGTTTTTGAACGCCATCGAGCCGGCGATCTTGAACGCCATTTCGGAGGAGTCGACCTCGTGGTAGGAACCGCCGGTGAGCGTCACTTTTACGTCGACAACGTTATATCCCGCAACGACGCCGGTGAGCATCGCGCCGCGGATACCCGCGTCGACGGCGGGGATATATTCCTTCGGAACGTCGCCGCCGGTGACCTCGTTGACGAATTCATAACCCTTGCCGGGGTTCGGTTCAATAGTGATGATAACGTGACCGTATTGACCTTTACCGCCCGACTGACGTGCGTACTTGCAGTTTTCGGTGGCGGGTTTGGTAATGGTTTCGCGGTAGGAGACCTGGGGTTTGCCGACGTTGGCTTCCACCTTGAACTCGCGCAGTAATCTGTCGACGATTATTTCAAGGTGAAGTTCTCCCATCCCCGCGATTATCGTTTGACCGGTCTCTTCATCCGTATATGCCTTGAAAGTAGGATCTTCTTCGGCAAGTTTGGAAAGCGCGATCCCCATCTTCTCCTGACCCGCTTTTGTCTTCGGTTCTATTGCAACGCGAATAACGGGTTCGGGGAATTCCATCGATTCAAGGACAACTGGGGCTTTCTCGTCGCAGAGCGTATCGCCCGTCGTGGTGTTTTTCACACCGACGACCGCGGCTATCTCGCCCGCGCGGATCTCCTCGACGTCCTCGCGGTGGTTGGCGTGCATAAGCAATATTCTGCCTATGCGCTCGCGCACCCCTTTTGTCGAGTTATAAACCGTCGCGCCCGAAGTAAGCACGCCGGAATAAACGCGCACGAAACATATCTTACCGACAAACGGGTCGGTAGCGATCTTGAACGCCAATGCGGAGAAAGGCGCGTCGTCGGAAGTGGGACGCGTTGTCTCCTCGCCGGTTTTGCTGTCGACGCCTTTGATATCGGGGATATCGAGCGGCGAAGGCAGGTAATCGACTATGGCGTCCAACAGTTTCTGAACGCCCTTGTTTTTATAAGAAGTACCGCAGGTGACGGGGACCATCTTGCCGGAAATAGTAGCGGCACGAATGGCTTTTTTAACGTCGTCCATCGGCAATTCTTCGCCTTCGAGGAAGAGTTCGAGCAGGCTGTCGTCGAATTCGGCGACGTGTTCGAGCAGTTCCTGGTGATAGGCTTCGGCTTTTTCTTTCATATCCTCGGGGATATCGCGTTCTTCGATCTTTTCTCCGAGGTCGTCAAGATAATAATAAGCCTTCATCTTGACAAGATCTATTATCCCGACAAAATCCGCTTCGGCGCCGATGGGGAGCTGGATCGGTACAGCGTTCGCTTTAAGCCTGTCTTTGATCATATCAACAACGCGATAAAAGTTCGCGCCCATGATATCCATCTTGTTGACATAGCACATACGGGGAACGCCGTATTTGTCAGCCTGCCTCCATACGGTTTCGGACTGAGGTTCAACGCCGCCTTTGGCGCACAATACCGTTACCGAGCCGTCGAGCACGCGGAGAGATCTTTCGACCTCGACGGTGAAATCGACGTGGCCGGGAGTATCGATGATGTTGATACGGTGGTTCTTCCAAAAGCAGGTGGTGGCGGCGGAAGTAATGGTTATTCCGCGTTCCTGTTCCTGCTCCATCCAGTCCATAGTGGCGGAACCGTCGTGAGTTTCACCGATCTTATGGGTCTTGTGAGTGTAGAAAAGTATTCTTTCGGTGGTGGTCGTCTTACCCGCGTCTATATGAGCCATTATGCCGATATTTCTCGTAAGCTCAAGCGGAGTCTGTCTTGACATAAAAATCTCCTTAAATTTTTGCGCAAATATCGAAGATTACCACTTGTAATGGGCAAATGCCTTGTTGGCTTCCGCCATTTTGTGCGTATCTTCTTTTTTCTTGACCGCGCCGCCGACGCCGTTTACGGCATCGAGTATCTCGGCGGCCAGACGTTCGCTCATCTTCTTATCGCTCCTTGCTCTCGCATAGGTGATAAGCCAGCGCAGACCGAGGGTCTGCCTTCTTTCGGCGCGAACTTCCATAGGAACCTGATAGTTAGAACCGCCTCTGCGGACCGCTTTTACTTCCAAAGAAGGCATAATGTTGTCGAGAGCTTTCTTGAACTGTTCAAGAGCGTTCTCGCCTGTCTTTGCTTCGATTGCGGCGAATGCATCGTAAACGATCCTCTGGGCTGTGCTTTTTTTACCGTCGTACATAATGTTGTTGATCAGTTTGGTTACTAACTGAGAATTGTACATCGGATCCGGAAGCACTTCTCTTTTAAAACCATGTTCTCTTCTGGGCACTTTTACTTCCCTCCTTCATTAAATATGTGCGTCGGAAGCTTTTCTGCGAGCCGTTCCGCTCACCTTGCGCCTTTTAAAGACGCGGGTGCCGGACGCGGCGGCGTTCCGACTGCTGAAATGAATTCACAGGTACTCGAAAAAACCATTTCCCGTCAGTGCCGATATATATAAAACTTTTCTCTATCAGCACGAGAAAACGAGATTATCGTTCCTGTCAGGCACAAAATCTATTATTTTTTGGGCCTTTTGGCGCCGTATTTGGAACGGGCCTGGTTGCGATTTGCGACGCCTTGAGTGTCAAGTTTGCCGCGGATGATGTGGTAACGCACGCCGGGGAGGTCTTTGACCCTGCCGCCTCTGATAAGAACAACAGAGTGTTCCTGCAGGTTGTGGCCTATACCGGGGATGTAGGCGGTGACTTCAAGACCGTTCGTAAGTCTTACTCTGGCGATCTTCCTCTGCGCGGAATTCGGCTTTTTAGGGGTCTTTATGGCGACTTTGGTGCAAACGCCTCTCTTCTGCGGGCTGGCGAGATCGATCGCGACGTTGCGAAGCGAGTTCGTGCCTTTTTGAAGAGCGGGGGATTTGGACTTATAAGTCTTGTCCTGCCTGCCGTGTTTTACTAACTGATTGAATGTAGGCATTATTTTCTCCTTTCTTCAACGCGAAAAGCGCGTCAAAACGCCCTTCGTGTCAATTATTTGCAACATTACGATTATACCTCAAGGTAATTATGTTGTCAATGGTGTTTTTGCTCATTTTAAGCAAGGCGGCGGTGAAAATTATATAAATTTTCCATATAAAACGCCTATTTTGTAAAAGTGAGCACCGCCGTGGGTACTTCCACGCCCGCCATTTCGGCGAGTTGAGCGGAATCGCGCGTGACGTCAAGACCGATATCGGGCTTGTCCGCCAATTCGGCGCGGACAGCTCTTTCGAACTGCAGATCGGCGTCGGAAGCGAGCAACACCCTTGCGGCTTTGCCGCGCCTGACCAGTTTATAAAACTGGTTTATTCCGGCGACGCAGTTCCGCGAACCGGGTTTTTCTTTCATTGCGTAAATGTTTTCCCTTTCCTCCCTGCCGTGCCGACGGCAGGGAGAGAATCGTTTTAAGTTCAGTCTGCTTCAAAAACGCCTTCGGTGGGAATATCATCGTCGCCGGTGTCGATCTTGACGTTGCGGTACATTTGCATACCGGTGCCGGCGGGGATGAGTTTACCGATTATGACGTTTTCTTTAAGCCCGAGCAGCGGATCCTTTTTGCCTTTGATGGCGGCTTCGGCAAGGACTTTCGTGGTCTCCTGGAACGAAGCGGCGGAAAGGAAGGATTCGGTAGAAAGCGAGGCTTTTGTAATACCGAGCAGCTGGCTGGTGCCTTCCGCGGGGATCCTGGGAGTTTCCTCGGGATGCTCGGCGTTGTAGGCGTTGATCGCGTCGTTAGCGGTATAGAATTCCGAAACGTCGACAAGCGATCCGACAAGCAGATCGGTGTCGCCGCAGGAATCGATCCTGATTTTGCGGGTCATCTGCCTTGCGATAACTTCGATGTGTTTATCGGCGATCTCAACCGCCTGCAGGCGGTAAACGCGCTGAATCTCTTTGATGATATAATCATAGACAGCGTCGAGACCTTTTATGCGGAGTATGTCGGCGGGGCTTTCGGTGCCGTCGGTCAGCTTCTGGCACTTCACGACGTGAGCGCCGTCCTCCACCGCGATCTTGGTGAGCAGCGGAACGCCGGTAGCCTTTTCTTCGCCGGTTTCTTCGTTGCGAACGATAAGCTGTTTTGTCTTTTTGCTTTCCTCAACGTGGAACACGCCGTCGTATTCGGCGAGCACCGCGGTCTTTTTCGGCTTTCTCGCCTCGAAGATCTCCTCGACGCGGGGAAGACCCTGGGTGATGTCGCCGCCGGCGACGCCGCCCGAGTGGAAGGTACGCATCGTAAGCTGGGTACCGGGTTCACCGATCGACTGCGCGGCAATGATGCCAACCGCTTCGCCGATGTTCACGGGTTTGCCGCTTGTCATATCTGCGCCGTAGCAATGCTTGCATACGCCATGTTTAGCACGGCAGTTGATGAGCGAACGGATGTGTACGCGTTCGATACCCGATTCGATGATGCGGGCAATATCGTCCTCTTTGATCATCACGTTGTCGCCGACTATGACTTCGCCGGTCCTCGGGTCGATCACTTCGCCGATGGTGAACCTGCCGCGCAGACGGTCTTCGAACGGTTCGATGACCTCTTCTTTGCCGCCGGGAAGTACGTCGACGATCTTGCTGACCCAAAGCCCTTCGCGGTCGCCGCAGTCGTCCTCGCGGATGATAACGTCCTGAGAAACGTCGACAAGACGGCGTGTAAGGTAACCGGAGTCGGCGGTACGGAGCGCGGTGTCGGCAAGGCCTTTACGCGCGCCTCTTGCCGCGGTGAAGTATTCCAGAATCTTCATTCCTTCGCGGAAGTTGGCTTTTATAGGCATTTCAATGGTTTTACCGGTAGCGCTCGCCATAAGTCCGCGCATACCCGCCAGCTGCCTGATCTGTTTTATCGATCCGCGGGCGCCGGAGACCGCCATCATGTTGATGGGGTTGAATTTATCAAGGTTTTTCTGCAGCGCGGTCGCAACGTCTTTGGTGCATTCTTCCCAAACGCTTATGACGCGCTGGCTGCGTTCCTCGTCGGAAAGCAGACCTTTGCGGTAAAAATCGGTGATAATGTCGACCTTCTGGTCGGCGGCTTCAAGCAATCCCTTCTTTTCAGGCGGGATAGTCATATCGTAAACCGAGATGGTTATCGAGCCCTTGGTGGAATATTTGAACCCCTGCGCCTTCATCTGGTCGAGCACTTCGCAGGTCACGGCGGCGCCGTGTATGCGGATGCATCTGTCGACGATGGTGGCGAGTTCGGAGTTGGTGGTAACAAAGTCGATCTCGAGTTTGAAATCGTTTTCGGGTTTTGTTCTGTCGACAAAGCCGAGATCCTGGGGTATGGGATCGTTGAATATAAGACGTCCGAGCGTGGTTTCGGTGATACCTGTACGTTCAACGCCGTCGAACGTTTTGGTGATCCTTACCTTTATTTTTGCGTGCAGACCGAGTTCGCCGTTCTCGTAAGCCATAACGGCTTCGTCTTTGCTGTTGAAATACTTTCCTTCGCCGGGTTCGCCGCTCTTGTCGAGAGTGAGATAGAACGAACCAAGGACCATATCCTGCGAAGGGACCGTGACAGCGCGCCCGTTAACCGGTTTGAGCAGGTTGTTGGGTGAGAGCATAAGGAACCTCGCCTCGGCCTGAGCCTCTGCGGAAAGCGGAACGTGTACCGGCATCTGGTCGCCGTCGAAGTCGGCGTTGAACGCCGGGCAAGCCAGCGGGTGGAGTTTGATAGCTCTGCCCTCGACAAGGATCGGTTCAAAAGCCTGGATCGAAAGCCTGTGGAGCGTGGGAGCGCGGTTGAGAAGAACGGGATGTTCTTTTATCACAACGTCCAAAGCGTCCCAAACTTCGGGGGTGGCGTGTTCGACGCGCTTTTTAGCGTCTTTGATATTGGAGGATTTGCCGGTGGAAACGAGCTGTTTCATTACGAACGGTTTGAACAGTTCAAGCGCCATTTCCTTGGGCAGGCCGCATTGATATATCTTGAGTTCAGGTCCTACGACTATAACCGAACGGCCGGAATAGTCGACGCGTTTGCCGAGCAGGTTTTGTCTGAAACGCCCCTGTTTGCCGCGCAGCATTTCGGAAAGAGATTTGAGCGGTCGGTTGTTCGGACCGGTTACGGGCCTGCCGCGGCGACCGTTATCGAACAGCGCGTCGACGGCTTCCTGCAGCATTCTCTTTTCGTTGCGGATGATAATATCCGGAGCCTGGAGCTCCATCAGCTTTTGCAGCCTGTTGTTGCGGTTGATGACTCTGCGGTAAAGATCGTTGATATCCGAGGTGGCGAACCTGCCGCCGTCGAGCTGGACCATCGGGCGGATATCCGGCGGGATGACCGGAAGCGCCTCGAGTATCATCCATTCGGGGCGGTTGCCGGAAAGGCGGAACGCTTCGACGACTTCAAGGCGTTTAATGTCGCGAAGTTTGCGCTGCCCCTGAGCGGTGACAAGTTCTTTTTTCAGACGTTCGGATTCGGCTTCGAGGTCGATCTCGGCGAGAAGTTTTTTAATGGCTTCCGCGCCCATTCCGGCTTCGAAATCGTCCTCGTATTTTTCGCGATATTCGCGATATTGAGTTTCGGTGAGAAGCTGATATTTCGCAAGAGGAGTTTCGCCGGGATCGGTGACTATATACTGTGCGAAGTAAAGCACCTTTTCCAGAAGCTTCGGCGAAAGGTTAAGGAGCAGACCCATCCTGGACGGGATCGCCCTGAAATACCATATGTGCGAAACGGGAGCCGCAAGTTCGATGTGACCCATTCTTTCGCGGCGGACGCGCGCGGTGGTTATCTCGACTCCGCATTTTTCGCAGATCTTGCCCTTATAGCGGGCGCCTCTTTTATATTTTCCGCAATGGCATTCCCAATCTTTTGTCGGACCGAAAATGCGTTCGCAGAAGAGGCCGTCGCGTTCGGGTTTGAGCGTGCGGTAGTTGATGGTCTCGGGCTTTTTCACTTCGCCGTAAGACCAAGATCTTATCATTTCCGGAGAAGCAAGACCTATTTGTATGGATTCAAATTCAATGTTGTTTTCCATTTATCGCATCTCCTTATTCATCATAATCGTTTTCGTGTTCATCGTAGACGTAAATCTCTTCTTCCGGCTCGACCGATTCATCACCGATGGGATAATCGTCGTCGTCCGATTCGCCTTCGACGGTGCCCTTTTCGTCGTCATACATAACGCTGTCGGGATCTTCGAGAACGCTCTTGCCGAGTTCTTCTTCGCTGAACTGTCTTTCGTCGGGACCGTCGTCGTCGGAATAATCCTTGAGCGGGATCTCGTTATCGTCTTTATCGAGCACGCGTACGTCCAGTGCGAGCGACTGAAGTTCCTTTGCCAGCACTTTGAACGAAGCGGGAACGCCGGGAGTGGGGATGTTCTGACCTTTGACGATCGCCTCGTACGCCTTTACCCTGCCCTTGATATCGTCGGATTTGACGGTGAGTATCTCTTGCAGAGTATATGCGGCGCCGTATGCTTCCAAAGCCCAGACTTCCATTTCGCCGAAACGCTGACCGCCGAACTGAGCTTTGCCGCCCAGAGGCTGCTGTGTAACGAGCGAGTAGGGTCCGGTCGAACGGGCGTGGATCTTATCGTCGACAAGGTGGTGAAGTTTGAGGAAGTACATATATCCGACGGTGACGGGGTTATCGAAAGGCTGACCGGTACGTCCGTCATAGAGGACGGTCTTGCCGTCGACGACTTTTACAAGGTTCTGCGCACGGAGTTCGTCGAATTCCGCACGGTTGTCGGCGATCCATTCCGGGGTGAGTTTTTCGATGTGCTTTTTACCGGTCTCTTCGTCGGTTATTTCTTTATAAAGCGCTTTGCCTTCCGCGGTCTCGTCGTATCTTAGATCGCGGTAAAGGTTCGCTTTGCTCAGGCATTCTTCAATATCCTTTTCGTTGGCGCCGTCGAATACCGGAGTCATTACCTTCCAGCCCAATTCTTTCGCGGCTCTGCCGAGGTGGACTTCAAGTACCTGACCGATATTCATACGGGAAGGAACGCCCAGCGGGTTAAGGACTATATCGAGCGGAGTGCCGTCGGGCAGATAGGGCATATCCTCGCGCGGCAGAATGCGGGAGACAACGCCCTTGTTGCCGTGGCGGCCTGCCATCTTATCGCCGACGGAGATCTTGCGCTTCTGCGCGATATAGACTCTGGCGACTTTGATGACTCCGGGGCCCAAAACGTCGCAATCATCGCGCGAGAAGACTTGTACGTCTACGACGATGCCGGATTCGCCGTGCGGAAGTTTGAGCGATGTATCTCTGACTTCGCGGGCTTTTTCGCCGAATATCGCACGCAGCAGTCTTTCCTCGGCGGTGAGTTCGGTTTCGCCCTTCGGGGTGACCTTACCGACAAGGATATCGCCGGAATGGACTTCCGCGCCAATGCGTACGATACCGTCGGCGTCGAGATCTTTAAGTGCGTCGTCGCCGACGTTCGGGAGTTCGCGGGTGATCTCTTCCGGTCCGAGTTTGGTATCGCGGGATTCGCAGTAATATTCCTCGATGTGGATCGAAGTATAGACGTCGTCCCTAACAAGACGTTCGTTAAGAAGAACGGCGTCCTCGTAGTTATAGCCTTCCCAGGTCATAAAGCCGATAAGAACGTTCTTACCAAGCGCAACTTCGCCGTGATCGGTAGCCGGGCCGTCGGCGATAACGTCGCCTTTGCGGACGCGTTCACCTTTTTCGACTATCGGGCGCTGGTTGACGCAGGTGCCCTGGTTGCTGCGGGTGAATTTTATAAGTTTATATACGTCGGTCATGCCGTCGTCCTTGCGGACCACGACGCAGTCGGAAGTGACGCTTTCGACAATGCCGTCGTTGCGGCAGATGACCAGCACGCCGCTGTCATACGCGGCTTTGTATTCCATACCGGTACCGATGATGGGCGCCTCGTTGATCATAAGCGGGACAGCCTGCTTCTGCATGTTCGAGCCCATCAACGCACGGGTATTGTCGTCGTTTTCAAGGAAGGGGATCATTGCGGTGGCGACCGAAACGACCATCTTCGGCGAAACGTCCATAAGATCTATCTTGGCGGCCTCGAATTCGAGGATCTCGTCCCTGTGGCGCGCGACGACTTTTCGGTTGAGGAAGTGCCCTTCCGCGTCGATAGGTTCGTTCGCGGTGGCAACGACGAATTCATCCTCGGCGTCGGCGGTGAGATAAACGGTTTCTTTTGTGACTATTCCGTTGCGGACTATGCGGTAAGGAGCCTCGATAAACCCGAACTTGTTCACGCGCGCAAACGAAGCGAGCGACGTGATAAGGCCGATATTCGGGCCTTCCGGCGTTTCGATCGGGCACATACGGCCGTAGTGGGTATAGTGTACGTCACGGACTTCAAAGCTTGCCCTGTCACGCGAAAGGCCGCCGGGACCGAGCGCCGAAAGACGGCGTTTGTGGGTGATCTCGGAGAGCGGGTTGGCCTGATCCATAAACTGGGACAGCGGGCTTGAACCGAAGAAGTCGCGGATCGCGGAGACGATCGGACGAATATTGATGAGCGATTGAGGAGTGATGGTGTCTATGTCCTGAGTCGTCATCTTTTCTTTTACGATCTTGTCCATTCTGGAGAAACCGATGCGCAGTTGGTTCAGCAGAAGTTCACCGACCGAACGCAGGCGGCGGTTGCCGAGGTGGTCGATATCGTCCACCTGACCTACGCCGTGGCCCAAACAGATCATATAGTTCACCGAAGCCATGATATCGTCGATGGTGATGTGTTTGGGGATGAGTTCATCTCTCGCTTTCGCAAGCGCTCTGATAAACTCTTCTTTATCGTCGAGACCTACTTCGCCGATAATGCGCATAAGCGGTTCGATCGCAACGTATTCTTCCAAGCCGAGCTCCGACGCGGGTATCCCCGTAACGGCGGACGCATCGACCATTTTGTTGGAGAAAACTTTCACTTCAACGTCTTTTTCGTCTTCTTCGACGTTGAGATAAACTTCGTAAACGCCGGATTTTTCGACCTTCTCGGCTTCCGAACGCGAAAGTTTACGGCCTGCCTCGTAAATAACTTCGCCGGTGATGGGGCTGACGGCGTCACGAGCAAGGGTATGACCCATTATACGCCTGGTGAGCGCAAGTTTTTTGTTGAATTTATACCTTCCGACGGGAGAAATATCGTATCTCTTCTCGTCGAAGAAAAGGTTGTTTATAAGTATCTGTGCGCTTTCGACGATGGGGGGATCGCCGGGACGGAGTTTGCGGTAGATCTCTTTAAGGGCTTCGTCGACGGGGTTGGTTATTCCGCCGGTCTGGATGATCCTGTCTACTTCCTGAAGCAGAGTATCTTTTTCGAAGGTGGCTTTGAGGACCGCCTCGTCACCGAATTTGTCGAGTATCTCGTCGTTCGAGCCCAGACCGAACGCACGCAGCAGAACGGTTATCGGGATTTTGCGGTTTTTATCTATACGCACATAGAAAACGTCGGAATTGTCGGTCTCGTATTCGAGCCACGCGCCCCTGCTGGGGATAACCGTGGCGGCGAACAGATGCTTCCCGGATTTGTCGTCGATCGGTTCGTAATAGATACCGGGCGAGCGGACGATCTGGGAAACGACGACGCGTTCGGCGCCGTTGATGATAAACGTGCCGCTGTCTGTCATAAGCGGGAAATCCCCCATATAGATCTCCTGCTCCTTGACTTCGTTGGTAACCTTGTTGGTGAGCCTTACGGTTACTTTAAAAGGAGTCGCGTAGTTAAGGTCGCGGGATTTGCATTCCTCGATGCTGTACTTCGGCGTTTCATCAAGGGAATAATCGATGAATTCGATGATGAGATTGCCGGAATAGTCCGCCATGGGCGAAATATCCTTCAATACATCCCCGATATCGCGTTCCACAAACTCTTTGAAGGACTTTTTCTGTACTTCAATAAGATTGGGCATTTCGAGAACTTCATCGTTTTTGGAGAAAGACATGCGCATTGTCTTTCCGAGGAGCCGTTCCTTCACCATATTGACCAATCACTCCATTCATTTATTCCGCCCGATCCGCCGGGCGGTTATCCAAGGTGTTATTTTATCCGGCGCGAATAACGGCAGATGTTGTCGTTCGTATAAAATAATGAACGGCATAACATCCGCATTATAATGCAGTTTATAATAATAACACCGAATCAAGCCCTTGTCAAGTATTTTTACTAATTTAATCCAGAAAATTTACATTTTTTGTTCCGAAAAGGCGTTTTCCTTCGCTGTTGACAAAATCCGCGCGGATATTATATAATATTGCGGGAGGTGAAGCGATTGGCAAGATCGGCAAATCAAAAGAAGAAACTGATAATACTGCGCTCGCTGCTGCTCGAACGCACCGACGCGGAACACACTCTTACGGTAAAACAGATGATAAGCGCGCTTGCTTCTTACGGGATAAGCGCCGAGCGTAAAAGCATTTATGACGACATAGCCGTTCTGCGCGAACTCGGGATGGACGTAAGGACCCGCCTCGACGGAAGCGTGCGCGGGAGGTGCGTGGGATATTATGTTGCCGGGCGCGATTTTGAACTGCCGGAGCTTAAACTGCTTGCGGACGCCGTAAGCGCCTCGAAATTCATAACCGAAAAAAAGAGCCGGGAACTTATTGAAAAACTCGCGTCGCTCGCCGGGGCGAACGACCGGCAATCGCTGAACCGAGCGGTCTCCATAAGCAGGCGGAGCAGGAACAGGAACGAGGAGATCTATAAGAGTATCGACGTAATATTCGATTCCGTCGCCGAGGACGAGGATATATCGTTCAGGTATTTCGGCTGGAACGCGGCAAAGCAAAAAGAATATCACCGCGGCGGAGACTATTATTCGGTCAGCCCCTGGTCGTTGGTGTGGGACGACAGCAATTATTACCTTGTCGGTTATGACCGCGATTCCGGCGGAATAAGACATTACCGCGTCGACAAGATGGAAAACGTGACCCGCAAGCGCGGCGAAAAACGCGCCGGAAGCGATGAATTCAACCGGTTTGATATCGGCACCGCCTGCGAAGGATCGATGTTCGGTATGTTCGGCGGGAAAACCGAAACGGTAACGCTGCGCTGTGACAAATCGCTTGCCAACGTAATGGTCGACCGGTTCGGGAGAAATATAACGGTGCTGAACGACGGCGATACCTTCCGCATACACGTTAAGATCGTCCCCGGCGAAACTTTTTACGGCTGGGTTGCCGGATTCGGCGGCAGAGTAAGGATAGTTTCGCCTCAGCCCGTCGCGGACGAGTACCGCCGCGTTATCGGCTCAGCGCTGGAACCCCGAAATTGATATCCAAAAATTGACATTAGACATTAAAAGAGCTCCCGCGCTGCAAAGCGCGGGAGCGTTTATTTATTTAGTTTAAGCCTTTAATAAGTGTTTACTTATCTGCGGGTTTTGATAACCACGGCGGAGCCTGCTACTGCAACGAGTG
>CAMZED010000017.1 GCA_947305675.1 uncultured Clostridia bacterium
GGATCTGTTGAGTCAATGTATTATCTCATTTACTGCTTTCTATCAAAATATGAGGGACGCCCACAAGGGGCGTCCCTCATATTTTGGTGGAGCGAGTTGGCTTCCCAACGAACCCGTATGTAGGACACCGGAACAGCCGGCAAGGGCTGTTTCGATGTCGTCCAGCGGGATATCCTTGACTTCAAGCATCCTGCTCCCGCTGTTGAAGATGACCGTAAAGCGGTCGTCGTAGAGATAGATCGCGTTGACGAAATTATTGATGATCGCCCGGAGCTTGTTTACGTCGTTGTTCGGCAGCTTGCGGATATAATCGAGAAACGCCAGTACCTGCGGTTCGGTCAGAATGGTGATCTTGCGTTCTTCCTTTTCAAGCTCGGCAAGATACTTTTCCTTTTCCGCCTGCTTTTCCCGGATGCGCTCGGAGATCAGGTCGGACGTCTCGCCGCGCTCCAGGCTCTGCCAAAGATTTTCGATGGCGGTGTCGGCGTCCTTGATCGCCTTTTTCAGATTTCGGATCGGCAGGATATCCCGGTCGCTGCTCACGGCTTCCGTTACCTTTTCAGCGATGAATTTGCAATTCTCCTCCGTCAGCAGATCCAGACAGACTTGAATGACCCGATCCTTGATATACTCTTTCCCGACGATCTTCTTGTCACATTCTTTCTTGCGCGATTTTTACAGGCATAATAATGATACTTCTTACTCATATGATAATCACCTTTTGGTTTGGCTTAGGTTTGTTATGCGGCAAGCGCATTGGCGTTGACTTGTTCGATGGCTTTTCGGATGCCCATCCAAATGGACATATCCGTAAAGATCTCTACGATGCTGCCTTGATCGGTAAATGGGGATTCCTGCAGCACGGACAGATCTTTCATCAAGCCGTTATGAACGATATACTCAACGATCTGGTCAACGAAATAGATCTGCCTCGAATCAAGATTGACATCGTTCAGGTATTCCGAAAACGCCGCCTTTGCCGCGTTCATATCGAGACCGACTATTTCGCGCACAAGCTCACCGAGCGGCTTTTGCCCGTATTCCGCTTCATAATCTTCTTTGGTGCCGACTTCGCTCCAAAGTATATCTTCAAGTGATTTAACGTCTTCCGCCGTCAGCGGCTGGTTGCTTTTCAGCTTGGCTATTACCGCATTGTCTTGATGCTGACGTATATAGAACTCCGCCTTCGCTTTGTAATTTTTCAGATCGTCGTTTTCAAGTTCCGATTCTTTCCAATCAATGGACAGAATATCATCGTCAAAGTTTGTATCGTAGCGGATTCTGCTAACCGGAATATATTTCATCAGATCGCGCAGGTTTTCGCGGATATGCTCGAATTCGTTGATGCCAGCGTTGTCGAGATAATCCGTATGCAGGATCTTTTCGATCAAATCGGACTGCGCCATGATTTCCGGAATATTCGCAACGCTCGCAACAGCGGAAACCTTTTTATAAAGATCGCTGCGATACCGACCGAATTTCTTTCCGGCAAGATAAGCAAGTTCTATACCGTACATCAACGCGTCGAAACGCACCGCTTTCGCATCGTCTTCGTCCGGGATGATAAGCGGTGCAAGCTCCTGCCCGATGATCAACGTATCTTCGTAAGTAAGCGCCTGATAATTGTCGGGATTTGAATACAGTTCAACGTATTTCAAATGCTGTCTGACGGCAAAGTTCTCCTTGTTCAACTCCTTGACCTTGCGCACCATATCGTCAACAAGGGACTTGCGGAACGAGATCAGATCGGTCGTCTGATATGCCAGATCCTGCAATTTGAAAACAATCTGGGATTTCAAATGGAAGATCGCGCCTTGCAGTGCAATCATATTAGCTGTCGGTCTGCCTTTGTTCATGCGGAAGAACTCAAAGTTTCCGCAGAAGTCGAAAATATAGAATTTTTCTTTATCTTTGCCGTCAAGCAGAGTGGGGCAAAGGCGGGTTCCGCGCCCTATCATCTGCCAGAATTTCGCCTTGCTCATCACCTTTTTGAAGAAAACGAGGTTCAACACTTCCGGCACGTCGATACCGGTATCGAGCATATCCACGGAAATAGCGATCTGCGGCAGTTTTTTCGGATCGGAGAACTCGTCTATCGCGCTTTGCGCGTAGGTCATATAATTGTCGATGACCTTAGCAAATCCCGGCAGATGCGGGTATTCCTTATTGAACACCTCATAGATCTTTTCGGCGTGCGTGTGGTTCTTCGCAAATATGATCGTTTTGCCGAGCTTTGCGCCGTAATCGATCTTTATTCCGTTCTCCATTACAACGTGGAGAACCTCGCGGATCGTGTCGTCGTTGAAGATCCACTCGTTCAGAGCAGAGGAGGCGATGCTTTCCGGCAGTTCGCCGTTTTCATCCTCGAATGTGTTTTCGTATGCTTCTTTGTCCGCTTCAGATAGTTCGTCGTAAACGATCCCCTGCTCGATAAATTTCAGCCGTGTTTCAACCGACATAAAATCAACAAGATAGCCGTCCTTGACCGCCTGCGCCAGCTCATAACCGTAAGTCGGAACGCCGTTTTCCAGCTCAAAGACCTCGTAGGTGTTTTTGTCGATTTCGTCCTTCGGAGTGGCGGTCAAGCCGACGAGCGGCGCGTCGTAGTAATTGAATATATCGCGGTATTTGTTATAGATCGAGCGGTGCGCCTCGTCGCAAATAACTAGATCGAAATGCCCGACGGTGAACAGCTTGCCTTTGTCGTCCTTCGCCGTGTCGATCACGTTCATCATCGTCTGATAGGTAGAGAAGACGCAATGCGCCGTATAGTTGTCTTTCTCCTCGCAGAGATTTGTAACGGACAGATCGGGAAGCAGGTTCACGAAGGCGCGCTTCGCCTGCGTAACAAGCGAATTGCGGTCGGCAAGGAACAGGATATTCTTCACCCAACCGTGCTGCAAAAGAACGTCGCACAGCGCGATGACCGTCCTCGTTTTACCCGAACCGGTCGCCATAACAAGCAGGGCTTTGCGGCGGTTTTTATTGCCGAACGAATCGCAAACCGCTTTGATCGCCCCCTCCTGATAGTAACGTCCCGCAATATTTTTGTTGACCATAACATGCGCCAGGCTTGTTCGCATCGTCTGCAGATTAAAAAGTTTTTCAAGGTCGCGCTTGGAGTAAACCGACGCGACTTTACGCTCGGGGTAAAGATTATCCTGAATATGCGTTTCAAAACCGTTTGAAAGGAAGATCACCGGACGACGGCCGTATTTCTTTTCCAAGATATCGGCGTACAGCTTCGCCTGTTGGCGTCCTTTTGCCACGTCAACGCAGGTGCGTTTTGCTTCCAATATGGCAAGCGCCTTGCCGTCGTCGCCGTAAAGAACGTAATCGGCGAAACCGACTCCGGAATTGTTCGGCATTCCGGGTAGTTCGACCTCATTCAGCCAGTCCTTGCCCTCGATCCAACCTGCGTCCTGAAGCATAAAATCGATATAGATCTTGCGCGTTTTATATTCGGATAGTTCAAGCGGCTTCGGAACGTAGGTCTGCTGCTGCTCGGCGCGGCGGGCGGACAGTTCCGCCTTCATCGTCTTGTTTTCTTCGATCAGCGCGGCGAGATCGATGCCCGAATCGGGAACGTAGGAGAGCGCTTCCTCCGGCGTAAGCGTCAGAAGCGTTTTGTCAAACGGGCGCTCGGTATAACCGTCGGCGTAGAAATACGCTAACTCGTCAAGGAAATAATAGAGGTTCTCAAGGCAGAGCTCCGCCTGCTCGGTCGTGACCTTTTTGCCGCCGTGCATGACGGTATTGCCGAGTTTGCGGATGAAATCCATCCGACGCCAGATATCGTCTCCTACGATGTCGCGGAATTTCTCGTCGTTCATCAGCGCGACAAGCGTATCCTGATAGGGCATTTCAAGATCACGGTCGACGGAATACATCCATTTGACTGCAAATTCCATCGCCCTGCGGCAGTTTGAGACGCAGGAGTCGATATCAATATGTAACAGATTCTCGGCGGCGATCGCCACGTCGGCAAACGACGCGAACCGCTCGTCGGATTTCAAGAAATCAAAGTTGGTCATGATACTCTTCCTCAACTATACTATCAGGACAAAACGCAATATGCTATGTCCTTTTAACTGTTCATATCCTTCTTTACCGAATATTTTATACAGATTTCTTAATTGTCCTTTTTTAGCTTCTATGTTGTGATAAAATATTACGATGTCGTCCGTATTTTCAAGAATTGGTTTTATTATATCGACATCAGTTATGTCCAGCGAGTGTCCAAAAACGTAAGTGGTGTTGAGCTCTTGACCATTTGATGCTTTTCGAATCCTTTTCATTCGATGGATAATAGAAGGTACCACGTCGTTTTTTGACATATATTCACGCTGGTAATACTTTTTGAAATCTATAAACAATTGATTTCCGTTTGCACAATCGTTTTCGTCCGGCTCTATACCCAGCACCATTGTTTCGTCGAGTGCGCCATGTATATGAAACGGAGGGGTTTTTGCAGTAGTTTGGTATAAGCTCTCATATGTAAAAGTGTAGTTGAAATCTATAACCTCGTCGAAGCCATTGAAGATTTCTTCCTTTGTATCTATTGCATTTTTGTTTAAGATCTCTTGGAAAGGATCATTAACAAACGCTTGAAAGTATAAGTCCAACGCTTTTGTAAACTCCTTTAGTTCGTTAAACAAACGCGCAACGATTTTCTTTTCATCTAACGGTTCGACGGTATATATTCCTTGACGATTTTTAAAAAATTCTTCTTTTATTTCTTTTATAATGTAGTTTTCAGCAACGCCCGCTCTATGGCCTACGGGCCGTGAGCTAAACAAAAAGCCAAAACAAGCAAGCTTCCCTAATTCTTTTGCACTGAAATCCCTTTTAATTGTGCTATTCTTATTATTGTCAAAGAACCGTTTGAATTCTTGTAGAACCATTGAAACTTCTTGCTCGAAATCTATCCACCCGACATCTTTATTGTAACAACTGCAAAAATAACTCCACCAGTAATTGCTCTCACATAATTCAACAAGCGAAACAACCTTTTTGATATCCAGTTCAAAGTTGTCATATATCGCCGAGTATTTTTCATAACTATCTTTTATAGTTCGGCAATCTTTTCCTGCTTGCGCGAAAACCTCGCCTATTTTTAAAGGAAAAGCAAGAAAACTCTTTGTCAAATATTCCGTAGTTTTCAAGAACGCCAAATATGTAGTCGGTAATTTGTGGTAAAGGTCAAAACCGTTGCCTAATAGAAGCACTTTCATTTTTATACCTCATCCAAAATATTTTTGCATTAAGCTGTCAAACAGCAACTGCGCCTTTTCAAGCGCCTGCTGCACGGCAGATTTTGTTTTGTTGACTTGAGCAGAAAACTCAACGAACTTTTCTTGCTCTTCAATAGGTGGCAATGGGAACTCAAGATTCCTACATTGTTCAAGGCTCAAGTTTAATTGCCTAATCCCAACAGCCTGTTGCAAAAAAGGTCTTAGGACTTTTGGTTGCATCAAGGCTGCTAGCAAATATCTTGGGAGGACATCTTTTTTCGACCTAAAAATAGCAATCGCTTGGTTGACATTCCATTCTTCAAACTCGTCAGTAACAAGTGAAAATTTTCCTAGCGGTGGTCCAACAATATTCATCAACACATCATTCGGATATACTTTTGAACGAGCTAATTTTCCATTGTGAATCTCTGTTGTAATATACTGCGGTTCAGCATCAAAAAGGAGCTCTCCCGTAGAGCTTAAATTGTAGACCTTTAGGAATGGGATTAAACCAGTTTCATACTCCAATACGATCTTCTCAGGAGGTGGAGTTGTCCCCTTAGTAATAAAATCACATACCTCAGCAGATTTAACAGTTTTGTATTTTTCTCCACCAAACATCTCGGCAAATCGGGCTTTGATGAGATCGTCAAGGGTATGAAGTTCCTTTCGCCTCAAAGAAATCACACCTTTTACACTATCAAGCCGATGAGCAATATTCCTTTGTGTTTCAATATCAGGAAGATCTATAGGAAATTCATAAAGCATATCAAGCTTAAGGTTATCCCGAACGCTTCCAGTCGCTACTGCCCTGATTCGTTGAAGAGCAAAATCGCTTTTCAAATAGTAATATAAGTATTGTTGATCCAGTTGCGATGATACTGAAAAGACGTTATACAGGGGACTAACGATAACTCTTTCTTCATATCGTTGCCAGTCCACAGACCCAACATTTATTCTCGATGGATTGAACGCAAAGCATCCTTTTGGGACAATCTTGTATGTAGATTTGTCTTTGCTTGCGACTTCTTTTCCAAAATAGTCCTGACAAAACCCCTGAGTGTTTGTTACGCTATAAACGGGTATGTCTTCCACTGCTTTGTTACGCACAGAGTATTCCTGTATGTAATCGCCTAATCTAACTTTCATATTCATCCCTACAAATCCGATTTTATTGTTTATATTCTTCCCAAGTCATTTGAAAGAACAATTGACAGCTTGCTTCACGCAAGGCATTGCGAAAAGCTGTTAAAAAGCCCGTTTCCATACGCACACTCATAATCTTTCCCCAATCCATCTCGTAACAATATCGCCAATCGACAAAAGCTTTTGAAACGTTATCCAAATATTCAAAACCTGCCCAATTTGTCCAATTGCCGCCGTAATTTACCGCAGCGGTATCTTTTACAAACGTTTTTATTCGCTCGGGGAGCAATTTAAATAGTCCTTTCAGATCGTGCTGTTTTTTGAAATCGATATCTGAATACTTCAGAATCGATTTCAAAAACACTTCACAGGCAAATGCGGAATTCACAGCCGCCGGAGTGGTATACCAAGATATATCAGCCGTATCGTGTTTGAATTTTCCCGTCGCCAGATCCGCCGTCTCTGCAAACGCGCAGGCGTGCCGGAACATTTCCTGGCAGTCTAATAATTTGTTGTTTATCATAGCATTTTTTCCAATTCATCCATTGCCGTTTTAATCTCACTCTCGATCTTCCGCAGTTCCGCCATGATCTCGCTCGTAGGCGGATATTCGACGGGCTTATACTCCGTCTGCTTGTATTTGTTGATGCTCAGATCGTAATCATTGCCGACGATCTCGTCCTTCGGTACGAAGAACGATTTTTCGGTGCGCTTGCGATCGTTTTCTCCCGCAAGATTACGGAAGCGGGCGATGATATCGGGGATATCGTTCTCCGCTACGGGCGAACGCTTGTCGTCAAGCGAATACCCGTCCGCCTGCATATCGTAGAACCAGACCTTATCCGTGCCGCCGTGTCCGGTCTTGGTGAAGATCAGGATGGCGGTGGAGACGCCCGCGTAGGGCTTGAACACGCCGGAGGGCATAGAGATCACGGCTTCGAGGCGGTTTTCCTCGATAAGTGCTTTGCGGATGTCCTTATGAGCCGTCGATGAGCCGAACAGCACGCCGTCCGGGACGATGCAAGCACAGCGACCGCCGACGCGAAGCATACGCAGGAATAACGCGAGGAACAAAAGCTCCGTTTTCTTAGTCTTGCAGACTTTCAAAAGATCGGTCGAAACGATATCGGCGTCAAGACTGCCCTTAAACGGGGGATTGGCGAGGATCAGCGAATACTTGTCCTTGTCGGGGTTCTGATCCGAAAGACTGTCGCGGTATTCGATGAAGGGGTTGTCGATGCCGTGGGTCATCATGTTCATCGCGCCGATGCGGAGCATCGTTCTGTCCATATCGTAGCCGTGGAACATGTGGTTCATATAATGGTCCTTTTTGACCCTGTTATAAAAAATTTCTTCTTTCCGATGTTCTTTCAGATATTCCGCCGCCGATACAAGAAAGCCGGACGTTCCGCAGGCGGGGTCGGCGATCACGTCGTCCGCTTTCGGATCCATCAGCTCGACCATCATTTTGATGATGTGGCGCGGGGTGCGGAACTGACCGTTCACGCCCGCCGTGGCGATCTTGGCGAGCAGATATTCATATACGTCTCCGCGCACGTCGGCGGACTGCGTTTCGTTCATCAGTTTATAGATTTCGTCAAGCGCGTCCACCACTTTGGAAAGCATAAGCGGCGTGGGCAGTTTGAAGATCGCATCGTCCATATATTTGGAATACGCGCTGTTCTTGTCGCCGTGCAGGTTTTTGATGAACGGGAATACCCATTCCTGCATAACGGAATACATTCGTCCCGCGGGAAAATCGTGGAACACGCTCCATTTGAGCTGGCTTCCGTCGATCTTGCGATCGCCGATCGTCACCTCGTCCGCAAAAACGCTCTTGTACGGAAGTCCGAGCATGGCGCTCTCTTTGGCGCGAAGGTTGTCGCTGTCGTCAAGATCGTGAATGAACATAAGATACGTGATCTGCTCGATCACATCCAGCGGATTCGTAAGTCCGCCCGTCCAGAAGATCTCCCAGAGACTGTCTATTTTGTTTTTCAGTTCGCCTGTAATCATTGCCGTTTACTCCTTATCGTGGTTCCAAATATATTTTGTATATCTGCCGCCGCCGAGCTTGACGATCAGCTCGTTTTTCAAAAGGTCGGCGAGTGCGCGTTGTACCGTCACCTGACTTATATCCGGGCACTCTTTCATGATCTCGGATTTTGTGATCGGTCCGATCCTTCCTTTGATGACCTCTCTTACTCTGTCGGGCTTTGAATAATCGCTGTCAACGATCAGCGCGGTTCGGCTTTCAAATTCGCGGTACGCCGCGACGACAACGCCGAGCATATACCGAACGAACGGCACATAATCGTTTTTGCCATCGTGCCAGTCGCAGGAGCTTTCCTGCAAGACCTCGTAATACGTTTCCTTGCTGTCGGCGATAAGTTTTTCAATACTGGTATATTTGCCTACGGTGTAGCCTGCACGGTAGAGAAGCAAAAGGGTAAGCAATCGACTCATGCGCCCGTTGCCGTCGTTGAAGGGGTGAATGCACAGAAAATCAAGGATAAACATCGGGATCAGCGCAAGCGCGTCGATCTCGCCGTCGTGCAGAGCGTTGTCGTATGCGGCGCAGATCGCGTTTACGTATTCCGGCGTTTCCCAAGCCGGTACCGGCTGAAAACGGACTGTTTTTGTTCCGTCGGCGTGCTCCTCCGCAATCACGTTGTCGATGTTCTTATAATTGCCGCCGATAGAAGAACCTGTAAACTTGTAAAGGTCTCTGTGCAGCTGAAGGATCAAAGACGAGCGTGGGGGAATATAATCGTAGCTTTCGTGGATCGTGGAAAGGACGTCACGGTAACCGGCGATTTCTTTCTCGCTTCTCGTTTTCGGTCGCGTCTTTTCTTTTACGATTTTTTGAAGGCGCTCGTTTGACGTGCTGATACCTTCGATTTTGTTGGATGCGTCCGTACTCTGTATCTTTGCTATTTCAACCAATTGAGTCAGCACGTCGGCGTTTTCATTAGCGATCTGAAGCTGCTTGCCTTTATACTCATGTATCGCCGTCAAAAGCGATACGATGTCGGCAGACAAAAGCTTCTTATATTCTTTTTTATAATCAAATACCCTCATTTTACATCTCCAAATTCAATTTGATCATTTCGATTCATTTTGATGCTATTACATTATAGTAATTTCAATTTGACTTGTCAAGTCTTAATTTTATCATTTTCGTTAAAAATGATAAAATTAAAGAGTGAGAGTCTCAGTTTAAGAAGCATATATTTTTTTGCTAAAACGCAAAAGCACCGCTTCGATTTCTCAAAGCGGTGCTTTTGTAATCGGTATCAGAGCAGAACTCTTACGACAAAGCCGCCTTTGAAAAAGTAGGTGTTCGTCTGATACTGCTTTGGTGGAGGCGAGGGGAATCGAACCCCTGTCCGAAAGCCTATTCACGGTGTTTTCTCCGAGCGCAGCCGGTCTTCGGGATTCCCCGCCGCGCACGCCGATCGGCAGGCGCACACGGCCGGTAGCTTCATCAGTTCATGACAGGGGGCAAAGCTTATCCCTGTACACGTTCACTGCTAAGTCACGCCGCAGCCGAAGCCGCAGTCCTCTTCGGGGCGACGCCCGCGCCTAATTAGGCAGCGAGAGCAACTTTGTTGTTGTTAGCGTTTAATTTTAATTTGCACATTTTATAGAAGTTATGCGCTTCTGCTCGCTTACCCCGCTTCAAAACCCCCGTCGAAACCTTTACGCCCCCATATCATTTATTGATGACCGGACGGTCGATAAAGCTTAAGACCGTCACGTTATCGCCGAGTTTAAGTTCTTTGTAATCATCTGTCAACACAAATTTGTGTATTATCGTTTTGCCCTTTTCGTTTGTTACCAATATTTCCATTTTTTGGATATGGTCCGCCGTATAAGCCACTCCGGGCTGAGACGACATATATTTTTTCACCGTTTCTTCTTTCGCTTCGATACGAGTGACCGTGCCGGTGAACTCTTTCGGGCGGAACAGCATATAAAATCCGCTCAGCTTAACGGACAACGCCAGGTAAAGCAGCAAACCGGCGACGATCAGCGGAAACACCCTTCCGCCGGCTTTATCGCCGATGGTGAAACAAGCGATAATTCCGATCGCGACGGCGCAAAACCCGTGCAATGCAAAGCCGGAAACCGCTTTCTTCCGGCGTTCGGCTTGAATTGTCCTTGCTTCTTCGACATTCAAATATCGCATTGTCAACGATCCTTCTTTTTGACAACGATAAACGCGGCGACCGAGGCAAAAACTATTGCGGCGATCACGGCCACGATCACCCACGGGAAACCGCCGTTTTCTTTTTTATCATCGGCTATATTATCATCGGCGTCTTTATCCGATCCGCCCTCGTTTTGCGGCATCGGATCGTTTGCGCCGATTATTTTAACTTTTACCGTAACTTTATAAGGCTGTTCTGTCTCGGCGGCATAGACGAGCAGTTCCGCGGAATAATCGCCCGGTTCAAGCCCGCCGTCAAGGACCGCGTACCAGTTGGTTTTGCTCCCGGTGCCGGCGGGGAGGGAATCGATCTGCAAAGAGTTTTGATGCAGTTTGAAGAACGAATCCTGTCCGTCGGTCTTTATGTGGACTTTTGTAAGATTGCCCGTGCCGACCGCGCGCACCTCAATGGTTATATCGTTCTGCTCGCCGTAGCCTTCGCGCAGAATACCGAAATCGACGTCGTTCGCTTCGATCTCATAGGTTATATCAACGTCGCTTTCCGTAACGCAAAAATCGACGGAAGCGCTTGCCGGTTCAGCGAGATTGTCTGCGAAAAGATAGAAGAGTTCATGGTATTCACCGACTCCGAGCCCTTTTTTCGGCGCGATCTTCCAGGTCTCGCCGTCAGACGATCCGGCGGGCGTATTGACCGGCGCGGAGCACTCGATAATATCAAAAAATTCATCGCTTCCGTATCCCATTTCAACACGCGGATTTTCAAGATCGTAAGCGCCGACGTTTCTGAAAATTATCGGAAGGGAAGGTATTTCGGTATATCCCAACGGCAGATCGTCAAACACGACGTTGGTCATCTCGACTTCGGTAAGGTTGTCCGCCGGCACCCACGATACCGTTATGACGTCGCTGTAAAACTCTTTCCCGTCCGATTCGCGCACCGCCATAATGCGGTATTGCGCCGAATACTCGAAAGTATAATCAGAAAGAGTATAAGGTGATGTGATATAGTCGATGTTGCCCCAGTCATAAGTATCGTCCTCGCGGGTCTGAAGCAGATATCTGCAATCGTCCGAAGTCTTCCAGGTTATCGTAAAAGTTTTCCCGAGCGTGGTTTGACCGCCGCACGGCTGCAGTGTAAAGATCGGGTCGCCGTCCGCAAAAGCGGTCAGAGCGAGTAAAACAGACAATGCGATTATAACTGTAAGCGCGAATGATTTTTTCATGGCGGTTTAAACTCCCCGATAAACGGTCATATCGTTTTTTATCAAATTTTTTATCTCTTTCGCGGCGGTATCGACAAATCTGTCGGCGCCCGGTTCATCAAGAGTTATCAGTTCGGTCGAACCGTCGGGCAGGGAAGTCGAATACAGCTGTTTGATATAATTTATCCGCTCGGTTATATCGTCCCGGGCAAAATAATCGAGGTATTCGTTGGGGAAATCTTTGACGGCAGATATTATCTCAAACGGGAGGAATCCTTTATGCGACGCGATGAACCTAAAATCGATCTCGTACCACCCGGCGCGTATCTTATCGATATTTGCGCGCCAGACCTCACGCGTCGCTTTTTGTATATAAGGCCTTATCACTTCGCGCACGAACAAACTGTCGGCAAGGATATGAACGTAATACCCCAAATAAAACGAAAGGCGTTTTTCATCGCGTTCGTCCGCAATATATTTTTTGAAAAATTCGCGGTTGCATTCAATACGTTCCTCGTGCGTGACGCCTTCGCGTTTCCAGTGCGTTACGTCCTTCGGCGGAACGTAATCGAATCCGCCGTTAAGTTTTCCGCTGTCGGGCGCAAGCGTTCCGACGTAATAAGCGGTTTTGTCAGCGGGCTTCAAATAACCGTCCAGGGCTTGCGCGATCCGAAGGTGCAGGATCCAGGACGCCATCAGAAGCCGCCTTTCATCGCGCGCTCGATATCGCGCCGGGCGGACTTTTCAGCTTCGACTTCGCGCTTGTCGTAAAGCTTTTTGCCTTTGCACAAGCCGATCTCGACTTTGACCCACTTGCCGAGAAAATACATCGAAACCGGTATAAGCGCAAACCCCTCCTGACCGACTTTGCCGAACAGACGGTTGATCTCGCGTTTGTGCATAAGCAGCCGGCGCGGACGGTAAGGGTCGCGATTGAAGATGTTGCCCTTCTCATAAGGGCTTATGTGGATACCGTAGGCGATAAGTTCGCCGTTTTCGATGCGGCAGAAAGAATCTTTCAGGTTGACCCTTCCGTTTCGGATCGATTTCACCTCGGTCCCGAAAAGCTCGGCTCCGGCTTCGAAAGTATCCAGAACGTAATATTCGTGGTAAGCGGCACGGTTCGCCGCGATGTTGCGTTTAACGGCTTTTTCTGGCACCTTTGCCGCCTCCTTTGATCGGGTTAACTGATATTATATACCTTTTATACTTCAATTGCAACAGAAAGTTTTGTCGGTTCAGATCGCATTGAAACCGTTTTCGAGATCGGCGATTATATCGTCGATGTGCTCGGTGCCGATCGAAAGCCTTATTGTGTTGCGGTGGATGTTCTGCTCTTCAAGCTCTTTTTCGTTGAGCTGAGAGTGCGTCGTTGTCGCCGGATGGATGACCAGCGATTTCACATCGGCGACGTTGGCGAGCAGCGAGAATATTTTAAGGTTGTCGATAAACTTGTGGGCTTCCTCCTGACCGCCTTTTATGTCGAAGGTAAAAATGCTCGCTCCGCCGTTGGGAAAGTATTTTTCGAACAGGGCGTGGTCGGGATGGTCGGGGAGCGAGGGGTGATTTACCTTTTCGACCTTCGGATGGTTCGCAAGATATTCCACCACTTTTTTTGTGTTTTCGGCGTGGCGTTCAAGCCTCAGCGAAAGCGTTTCGACTCCCTGCAAAAGCATAAACGCGTTGAAAGGACTTATTGCCGCGCCGGTATCGCGCAATATTATCGCGCGGATATACGTTACAAAAGCAGCTTTTCCCGCCGCTTCGGTAAACGAAACGCCGTGATAACTCGGGTTCGGGTCGGCAAAAGCGGGGAATTTGCCGCTTGCCTTCCAATCGAAAGTGCCGCCGTCGACGATTATCCCGCCGAGCGTCGTCCCGTGGCCGCCGATGAATTTTGTCGCCGAATGAATAACGATGTCGGCGCCGTGCTCGATCGGACGGATAAGAAAAGGAGTGCCGAACGTGTTGTCGATCACAAGCGGGATCCCGTGCCTGTGCGCTATTCCGGCGATAAGGTCAATGTCGGGTATATCGCTGTTCGGGTTGCCGAGCGTTTCAAGGTATATCGCCCTCGTTTCGGGGCGGACGGCGGCTTCCACCTCGGCGGGATCGTGAGCGTTGACGAAAGTCGTGTTTATCCCGAAATCGGGAAGAGTGTGGGCAAGCAGATTATAAGTGCCGCCGTAGATCGTCTTTTGAGCGACTATATGTTCGCCGGCTTTTGCCAGCGCCTGGATGACGTAAGTCACCGCCGCCGCGCCGGAAGCCACCGCCAGAGCCGCCACGCCGCCTTCGAGCGCGGCAATGCGCTTTTCGAGCACGTCCTGGGTGGAGTTGGTAAGCCTTCCGTATATGTTGCCGGGAGCTTTCAGAGCGAACCTGTCAGCCGCGTCGGCGGAACTGTGGAACACATATGAAGTAGTCTGGTAAATCGGTACCGCGCGCGAGTCGGTAGCCGGGTCGGCTTGTTCCTGACCGACGTGAAGTTGTAAAGTCTCGAATTTGTATTCGCTCATTTTCTGCTCCTTCTATACTTGTTATGATCTGCGTTTTTTTAAAAACAATGATACAAAAAATACCACAAAAACCGCTGTTTGTCAATAGTTTTCGCAAATTTCGGATTCCGGGAACGCGCGCCCGATAATGCTTTTGTATCCGCTCCCGGCGCGCGCAAGTGCTTCCGCTTCGCACAGGTCGAGCCCGTAACCGCTCCCCGCGCCGCGGCAGACAAAAACGACGTTCCCGTCCCCGTCCCGGTCTGCTGTGAAGTTGGCTGACGTCAGTCCGAGCTTTCCCGCGGCTTCTCCGCCGCCGATCATTCTTCCGTCGACCACCATAAACTCGCAATATCCGTTTTCGCCGCTCACAATGCAAACGTCGCTCTCTTCTTTCGCACCGCCGAACACTTTTTCGAGTTCCGCCACGGTAAAAGTTTTAACCGTTTTGTGCTTTTCACATTCGGTTTCGCGCTTTACCCCGGTGATATAAGGATATTCGCGGCAGGTACGCGTCCCCGTGCCGGAACAAAGCGTTATAAGCGCCATCGCGGGTTCGCCGCGGTAAGTAATTATAAAGCCCTCGGTGCTTTTTGCCGCTTCGACGGCGAACCGCGCGGTTTCGGCGGGATAGCTTTCAAGCGGAAGGAACAAAAAACAGCAATCGGGCGAATCGCAAAAATCGCAATCGCCGTGCCTGCAGCCGTGAAGATCAACGTATAAAGCCGCCGATCTTACAGCCACCGCCAGCGCCTTCGCCGCCTCCGGCTCATTCACTTCGCCGTATTCGGAACATATTACCGCGGCGACGAATTCTTCTATTCCGACCGATTCGATCACGCCGTCGGACCGTTTTACACTGATTAATACGCTCCGTTCGTCTTCGCCGTACAGTCCGCCGACCGCGGGAACGGCGCCGATCGCCGCCGCGAAAGCCAAAAAATAAAGCAACCAACTTTTCATTTACGCCCTCCGAAGTTGTTTGCTTTATTCTTATTCGCTTGTCCTTTTTGTTATTACGCCGATTTCGATTCCGGGCCTTCTCCGGGTTCTTCGGCTGTTTTGGGAGCAACCCCGCAGGATATCATTCTGGCGCAGATATAAGCCGCCATAAAAATATCGCCCATCGATGTGAATGCGTAATAATCGAACTCCAGAAGCCCCAGCCCGTGGATGACAAGGTTAGGGATCGCGTAGATCAGAAGCAATATCGTCGAAACCGACCCGTAAGCGAGATAAAGCGAAAGCGATTGCGGACCGACCAACGAACGCCCCTCGGCAAAAAAGAACAAAAGCGCCGCCGCCAGCGAAAGGATGTGATAAGCGCCGGAAGATTCCATCGGCGCCGCGCTCTTCTGCATAAATTCGCTCAAAAGCCTGACCGCGCAGTAAATTATCGGCAAAAGCGCCGGCACCGCCAGCTTTTCCGCCGACCTGTTTTTTGCGCCGAACCGCATAAAATAAAACAGACCGGAGGCGAGCGTGACGACCGCGAGTATTATTTCCGAAACGCTTTTCTGCAGCCTTCCCGATATCACGAAATAGGCGTAAAGCGCCGCAAGGCAGATCAGCGTAAAGGCGTAAGTCAATCCCGCCGCGCTGGACTGTGCGTTGGAGGTATCATATACCGATATTTTCCGTCTTCCGATCCTGAACGATACCGCCGTGAACGCCAGACATACAGCCAGCGTCCCCAAAGCAAAAGCGGTCACCGCTTTTCCGCCGGGGAGATAATAGGTGTTTTCATCGACAAGATTTTTTTCCATTTTCGTAATAACGACCGCACAGCGGAGCGCCGACATGAACAGCGCGGCGCCTATGACCGCAAAAGTCATTATTTTTTTTGATGTTTTCGCGTCGGACACAAAAAGACCTCTTTTCGGATATATTCTGAATCCGCTTGTCATTATATCCCAAAGAAGTCTGTTTGTAAAGAAATATACAGTTTTTTAACATTTTATCGCGTAATATTTTACCAAACGTTACGCGCTGACGATCTCGGTCCCGTTAAAGAAGAAGTTGAGTATATACTTGTAGTTGTATCCTTCGAGCGAAAGTTTTTCGCTTCCGGTGGCGCTGAACCCTACTCCGTGTCCGGAACCGACTCCGCTTATTATGACCTTGTCCGGTGCGATCGATCCGCCCTCGATCAGCTCGTAGGAATCGCCGAACCCGTCGAACTCTTTATATCCCTCGGCAGTCATTATGCCTTCGATGCGCCGTTCGCTTACGGTTCCGTCGGAGGTGAGGACTTCTGTGTCCGTCACGTATTTTATTTTGAAATTGGCGCTTGAAAAACCGACCGCGCTGCGGACTTTTTCGCTGTTTTCAATGGTTACGGTGTTGCCGTCGCCGTCGCTCACCGAAAGTACCGTGATATAATCCGACCCGTAGGGATCGGTGTCGAGTATCTTCATGGTTATTTCGTCGTCGGCAAGCGATGCAAACGACGCGCGCGAGCTGAGGTAATCGTAGAATTCGGTGCGCGTAAATACTTTTTCCCACTTCGAACTTTCTTCTATATCGTCGTTTTCAAGGAACACCGTGGTAAGATAAGGCACCTCGTTCCCGCCCCACGCCGCGACCGAGGAACAGCTTGCCCCGCCGTTCGCGCCGGTATAAAGCACGGTTATCGGTTTGCCGTTATAAACGCAGATCAAACCGCTTGTCGAATCGACGATCGCGTTGTTTTCCTCGCTCATACGGAAAAATCCGGCGTAAACCTGGCAGCAGGCGGAATTGGGGCAGACGTCGAACCCCTGCTCCGAGTGCTTGTGCCCGAGCGCAAATGTACGCGCCAGGATCGAGAACGCGCGCCGCGTCTCTTTTGTGAACCCGCCGCCGATCTCGTTCGCCATTACGCATTTTGTATAAAGCTCCAGCCCAAGGCAGTTTATCATCCTCAACAGCCCGTCTTCGACCGAATATTCGAAATAGCCGGGATATTCATAATTGTTCACCGAGCCGGAACGGTGCTTCATCGGCAGAGTCACGGCGCCGTCGCCGGAGGCTCTGAGGGCGAAAGTTCGGGAAGGATCGGCAAACACAAACAGAATGCTCTGTTTTTCGACGTCCAGGACGGCAATCGAACCGCTTTCAGGCGTTCCCGCGGGCGAAGAAGTCCTCGCTTCGAATCCGCCGTTCACCGCCGCTACAAATCCCCCTTCGTACTTCTTCGCCGCCGAAGCCGCGGCGGAATAGCTCGAGTGCCGGGATACGGTTTTTGAACAGGCGATAAAGTTCCCGCCGCCGGCGGCGCCGTCGCCGCTGACCGAACCGTAATCGATCTCCGCGTTCACGCAGGGAAGTATAATTATTTCTTTTGCGGAAGTTTTGAATATCTGGTGGAACCCGCTTCCGTCGGAATAGCCCAGTTCAAACCCGCTTTGGCTTGAATTGCGCGCCGAAAAACGGCGGGTATCCAGCACCGACGTCTTGACGTACATACCGACTCTTACGGTCTGTCCCTCATTCGCCGTCGAAACACCCGACTGTTCGGCATAGCCTGTCCCGCCCACGGGCAGAGCGGTCACAAGCACGGCGCAGACAAGCAAGGCGATAAGCGAACGTTTAACGTATCTCATAGTTTCCGTTCACCGTAAACCGCACGTTTTCGCCGAGCGCGGCGATCGCCTTTTCGGCGCTGCTTTGAGAAGCGAAGTATATATGCCCGTATTCAAGCGCTTCTCCCGAGAAAAGTTCTTTTTCCGTCGAAGCGTCGGTAACGCCGTCGCCGGGGTGCCGGCTCGAAGTGACCGCCGCCGCGCCGCCGCCGCGATAAATGATCTCGCATCCGGCGCCGGGAATGAGGAATTCGCCTTTGTGAAGAGTTATCTCCTCGTATCCGCCGCCGATATCGACGCCGGAACCAAGAAGCTCCTCGATGATCTCTTTTTTCAACTGCTCCCGGAACTTTTCAAGATATCCGTAAGTCACCGGCGTATCCTCGGGGATCGAGGTATCCTGATCCCGAGCGGCGCCGCTTTCCGCCGAGGCGCCCGTGAAGGCGAACCCCGCGATAACGGCAAGCAGTATTAAAACCGTAAACGCGTATTTTTTCATATTTTATATCTCCGTGATCATTGAGATGGCTGTGCTTTTCGGCTGACCGATATTGTTCAGCCGATGTTCAGCCGACCGGTTTTTGCGGCGGTTCCCGACCGGCCGCAAATCTCTCACCATAACTATTATATCACACCTTGTCAACCCCCTATCCGCAATCGACGAAAAAACACAAAAAACCCCACGGTTTACAAGGCTTTTCGACACATTTTTTTGCTTTTGGGTGTTGACAAACTCACCCAACCTGTTATAATGAGTATGAAAGAAATAATTCAACGGGAGTGAAGTGTCATGAAAAAGTTTTTATCGGTTGCGCTGGCGCTTGTTTTCGCGCTGTCGGTATTCGCCGTCTGCGCGTCCGCCGAAGCGGAACTTCCCACCGAGGACGAGATCAAACAGGCTCAGGAGATCATCGACGGGATCAACAACATCGTCCCCGGCAAAGTGTTTATAAGGTTTTCCAAAGATTCCGGTGTAGCGGGTCAGGAAGCCGTCGGGGTTATCTCCGCCGCGCTCGGCGCGCTTTATCCGTCCGATGACGTAAGCGGTATGATAGGACCCATGAAGTTCAACGACGGGAAGTTCCAACTGACCGTCCCCGAAAATGATATGGCCAAGGTCTATGCCGTTTTCAAAAAGGTCGCGGGCGTGGATTTCGTCGGTTTCGACCAGAGAATCGCCCTGAAAGAATACATGCTCGGCGACGTCAACGGCGACAAAGTCATCGATACCGCCGATTACATTCTGGTCAAACGTCACGTCGCAAGCGGATATAAATTCAGCGTGCCCGATTGGTGCGGCGACGTAAACAATGACGAAACCGTCGACGTTGCCGACTATATTCTTATCAAACGGCACATTGTCGGCAGCTATACGATTCCTTATGTAACCGCGGTGTAATAGCGTTTTCAACGGTTTTAATTAAAGAATAAGAAGTTCGCGACGCTTTTGAAGCGCCGCGAACTTCTTTTTCAGGCGTCAGTCGATAACAAGATCGCCGAAAAATTCCGGACGGTGAAAATCCGGTGTCGGGTTTTCAATCGGAGACCAGGCGCCGAAGTGGGGGCGGGGAGTCTCGTCGCCGCATTTATAAAAGTTTCCCTTTATTACGTCGCCGCGGGCGAACTTATCGACCCCGAACGTCTTTTGTCT
>CAMZED010000018.1 GCA_947305675.1 uncultured Clostridia bacterium
TGTCTTCACCCTGTCAAGATATTCGTGCGTGTCGAATTCGTCCGATTCAAGTTCGACGACGGCGACGGCGATATTCGAGCAGTGGTCCGACACTCTTTCGCAGTTAGTAAGCAGGTCGTTGAATACAAATCCCTGGTCTATGGTACAAACGCCTTGCTGAAGTCTTTCGACGTGGTGCGATTTGAACTCGTCGCACAGTTCGTCGATCAGTTCCTCCAAAGGCTCGACTTTTGCAGCGTTCACCGTATCCGAGTTGACAAAAACGTCCGTGGTGATCTTCACTATCTCCGAAACCGCCGCGGTCATCACTTTAAGCTCTTTTACCGCTTCTTCCGATAGCTTTATTCCCTTGTCGTGCAGTTCTTTTGCGCTTTCGGCGATGTTCATCGCGTGGTCAGAAAGCCTTTCAAAATCCGAAAGCGTGTGCAGAAAGATCGAAACGTCCTGATTTTGCTTGTCGGTCAGTTCGCGTCCGGTGAGTTTTACAAGATAAGTTCCGAGAGCGTCTTCGTATTTATCGCCCGATTCTTCCAGCCTCGATACCTCGTTCATACCGTCGTCGCTGTAAACGTCAAGCAGCCCGAACGCTTTTTCAAGCGCGGCTCTCGAACTTGCCGCCATCTCGTTTATCGCCTCGCGGCTTTGCTCCACCGCAAGCGCGGGGTGGCTAATGAACCGTTCTTCAAGAACCGGCATATCGCTTATTCCGGGAACGGGTTTTTCTTTTACAACCGCGGTGACGAGAGCCTCGATCATTTCGGTAAAGGGCGCCGCCGCCAATACGATCGCGAGCCGCAAAAAACTGTTTACCGCCGCTATCGAGAAGGGGTTGGTGGTTATCTGAAGGAATTCAAAATCGAAAATCGCGTTAAGTATATAAAATACCGAGGCGCACGCCATAACGCTTAAAGTTGAGGCTACGGGATAGATCAGCGCTGCGCGCTTGCCCTGAACGTTGGCGCCGACCGCCGAAAGCAAAACCGGTGCCGCGGCGCCGACAGCCACGCCCATAAGCAAAGGCAGAGCCGCGCTTACGCTCATTGTTCCGGTCACCGAAAGAGCCTGGATGATACCTACCGCGGCGGATGCCGATTGCAGGATCGCGGTCATTACGAACCCGACAAGCACGCCGACGGCGGGATTCGAAAGCGAGGAGATCAGCGTGGCGAATACGTCGCCTTCGCTGAGCGAGCTGACCGCCCCGCTCATGGTGCTCATACCGAACATAAGAACCGCAAAGCCCATAAGTATCGCGCCTATATGACCGCTCTTCTGCTTTTTGACGAACATATAAAGAATTATACCGACGACCGCCACAATACCGGTCAGAGTCGACGTCGAAAGCAGACCTTTAAGGCTTTCGCCGCCGTCGATATAGCTAAGACATATTACCCAGCCGGTTATGCTTGTCCCGAGTATCGAGCCGAGTATTACGCTTACCGCCTGGCGGAGTTTCATCATTCCCGAGTTCACGAACCCGACCACCATTACCGAAGTGGCGCAGGACGACTGGATCACCGAAGTGACTCCGGTGCCGAGCAGTATCCCCTTTAATGTGGTGTTCGACAGACGGTAAAGAATAAGTTCAAGCCTGTCACCGGCGACGCTTTTCAGTCCGTCGCCCATCAGCTTCATGCCGAAAAGAAACAGCGCTATCCCGCTCAAAAGCAATATGATTTCCGAAATCTGCATATAATTCCTCATTCTTTTGTTTTTTACAACTGCTATTATGCGCCGCTAAAGTTAAAAAAGCGACCCGAAAATAGTTAAATCTATATTAAATGCGGCGAAAATCGACGTTTTTTACTTGAAAAAAGCGATAAATGTGTTATACTGCAAGCAGAGAAACGTTTTGAGGTTGTCTTATGATATATTTGCTCGAAGACGATGAAAGCATCAGAAAACTCGTTGTTTACGCCCTTGAAAACCGCGGCTTGCCCGCGGTCGGGTTCGAACGCCCTTCGGACTTTTGGGAATCGATAAAGACCCGCGTCCCCGATCTTGTCCTGCTCGATATAATGCTTCCCGAGGAAGACGGTATATCGATCCTTAAAAAGATCCGCCGCGATCCTTCGGTCTCCAAACTCCCCGTTATTATGCTCACCGCCAAAAACAGTGAATACGACAGAGTAGAAGGGCTCGACGCCGGCGCCGACGATTATATTTCAAAGCCGTTCGGAATGATGGAACTTATCGCCAGGGTTCGCGCAGTCCTGCGCCGTGCGGACGACGGCTCCGCAGGGAAAGAATTCCGCCGCGGCGAACTTTTTATAAGCCCCGAAAGGCACGAGGTCAGAGTCGGAGATAACGAAGTGGCTCTTACATATAAAGAATTCGCACTGCTGTGCCTGCTTGCCGAAAATATCGGCAACGTTATGACAAGGCAGATAATAATGGACCGCATTTGGGGAATGGACGCCGAATGCGAAAACCGCACGCTCGACGTTCACATACGCACGCTGCGCGCAAAACTCGGCTCCGCCGGAGAATGTATCGAAACCGTACGCGGAGTCGGCTACAGAATGAGGCGCTGATATGACCGGAAAGATTTTCAAAAACGCGTTTATAATCGGGGCGGCCGTGCTGTTGCTCTGCGCACTGCTTTTTTTTGGAGTGCAATACGCCGGTGCAAAAGAAAACGCTTATTCCGGATTGCGACGGGAAGCGGTTTTCGCTTCAAACGGGGTAATGCTCAACGGCAGCGAATACCTGGAATCACTTTCGGGATTGCAGCAGGATTACCGCATAACCTGGATCGCGCCGGACGGCGAGGTTCTGTTCGACAGCGTTTACGGTGAGGAAGTCACCAACCAAAAAGATTTTCCGGAGGTCGCCGAGGCGTTTGAAGAAGGAGAGGGGCAGGTGATCCGTAAATCCGGCGACGGCGGCGATCAGACAATGTATTACGCTCTGCTTTGCGACGACGGCACGGTTTTGCGGCTATCACGTCCGCTCAGCGCCGTGCGCTACGCGATCATAGCCGTCAGCCCGCTTGTCTGGATATTCATTCTCGTCCTTATTATATCCGGAGTGCTCGCGTTCCGGTCGGCAAAACAGCTTATAAAGCCGATCAACTCGCTTCAACTTGACGATCCCGACGCAAACGCGACTTACCCGGAACTCGCTCCGCTTGTCGAACGTATAAGGGACCAGAAACTGACGATACAGGAACAGATGGATGAACTCAATCGCAAACAACGCGAGTTTGCGGCGCTTACCGAGAATATGAGCGAAGGATTCGTCCTGACTGACCGCTCGGGCGTTGTGCTTTCTTCAAACAGCGGCGCCGAACGGATGATCCCCGGATGCGAGATCGGAGCGGATCTTGTTTCCGGCGGCGAAACGGCGGTGTCCGAACCCGTAAAAGCCGCGTTGGAAGGCAAGCGGACCGACCGTGTTTTCACTTCCGGCGATCAGAGCCGCCAACTTATCGTAAATCCCGTTATCTCCCGTGGAAAAGTATCCGGCGCGGTGATCCTGGTTATGGACGTGACCGAACGCGAACAACGCGAAAGATTGCGCCGCGAGTTTTCGGCAAACGTCTCCCACGAGCTTAAAACCCCGCTCACCTCTATTTCGGGCTTTGCCGAACTGATGATGCAGGAGCTTGTCACCCCGGATAAAGTAAAGGAGTTCTCGGGCGATATCTACCGCGAATCTCAGCGACTTATCGCTTTGGTCAGCGATATAATAAAACTTTCCAAGCTCGATGAGCAGGACGATATGCCCGCCTTTGAAAGCGTGGATCTTTTCAAAGTCGCTTCCGGCGCGGTCGAAAGCCTTCTGCCATTCGCCGAGAGCAAAAACGTAAGTATAACCGTCAAGGGCGAAAGCTGCCGCGTGAAAGGCGTGGCGCAGTTCATCGACGAGATCGTTTTCAACCTTTGCGACAACGCGGTGAAATACAACCGCGAAGGCGGAAGCGTCGAAGTCGAGGTCTCGCCGACCGAAGGCGGCACTGTGCTGAAAGTGAGCGATACCGGGATCGGCATCCCATATGAACACCAAAGTCGCGTGTTCGAACGCTTTTACCGCGTGAACAAAAGCCATTCGAAAGAAGTCGCCGGCACGGGTTTGGGGCTTTCAATCGTAAAGCACGCCGCCCAGTTCCACAAAGCCGACATCTCGCTTACGAGCGAACCCGGAAAGGGCACGGTCATTTCGCTCGTGTTCCCCCGATAATCGTCGCCGACGAACCCACCGGAGATCTCGACGGCGAAAACACCGGTTTGGTGCTTCGGCTTTTGCGCGCCTATGCCGAAAAAGGTTCGTCGGTGCTTGTCGTCACCCACGACAGGGAAGTCGGACACTTTTCCGATAAGGTCTACCGGATGGATTCCGGCAGGCTTGAAGAAATTCAATAAAAAAGGACCCGTTTTCGGCGGGCGTCCCGACGGGACGTTCTGCAAAAAACGGGTTTTTCAATTCAAAAGGTCGCTCAGCTTTTTGGAATAGAAAAAGTTGCGGGTAACTTCGTTGAATTCCGTCCACAGCGGTAAAGTTTTGCAAAAAGCCGATCGCGGGCATTCGTCCGAAGCGGTTTCAAGGCAGGCTACCGCGGCGAACCGTCCCTCGGAGGCTTCCAATATCTCGCCGACGGTGTAATCGCCCGGGTCGCGGCAAAGCTCGTAGCCGCCGCCCTTTCCGCTCGAACCTTTTAAAAGCCCGGCTTTTACCAGGTCTTTAACGATGGATTCAAGATATTTTTTGGATATCTGCTGGCGTTCTGCAATGTCCTTGAGCGGAGTATGCCCGTTTTTGCCCTGCTCTGCAATGTCGATCATTACCCGCAAAGCGTATCTCCCTCTTGTAGAAAACATAATCGCCGCCTCCGTTTCATATTTTTATTATAACACATTTATCCGATACAAATCAAGAGAAATCACAAACAATCGTCCGAAAACCTATTGACAAGGTAGGTAAAAGGCTGTATAATAAACTTAAAGCAAAAAACGGCTACTCGCCGTTTCAGCCTGAAGACTTTGTCTTCAGGCTGAGCAGAGTGCAGAGAAGCGAGATATTTTTTTCGAAAAGCGAGCGTCGGCGTACAAGTGTACGACAGTCGAGCTTTTCGGAAAAGCACTGTTTTTAAATGGTTTACGCGGCTTTGGTGAAAGCAGCATAACCCCTTTGCGTTTTTTCTTGCTCGGGCAATTTACGTCATTTGTGCCTTATCGGTGCGTAAATAGCCGCTTTGTCTGCGCTCTGAATCGGCGTGCGACGCCGTTTATACTAAAGAAAGGGAAGTATTATGAGGATATATGCCGACAACGCGGCGACGACAAAGATGAGCAAAATCGCCGTAAACGCTATGATGCCGTATATAGAAGAATTTTTCGGCAATCCGTCAAGCCTTTATTCCGAGGGCCAGAAGGCAAAAGAAGCGATCGAATCGTCGCGCGGGATCGTCGCGCGGTGTATCAACGCCTCCGCGCGCGAAATTTACTTTACTTCGGGCGGATCTGAATCAGACAACCAGGCGATAATCACCGCCGCCGAGCTTGGAAAAAAGGCGGGCAAACGCCATATAGTTTCCGATGCAATAGAGCATCACGCCGTGCTGAATACGCTTAAAAAACTCGAACGCGAAGGCTTTGAGGTAACTATCGTCCCGGTGAACGAAAAAGGGCTGGTCGACCCGGCGGATATCGCTTCGGCGATCCGCGAAGATACCTGCCTCGTCACGGTGATGTATGCAAATAATGAGATCGGAACGATACAGCCGATAAAAGAGATCGGCGCTATCTGCAAATCGAAGCAGCTGCTTTTTCATACCGACGCGGTCCAGGCCGTAGGGCATATCCCCGTCGACGTGCAAAACGATAATATCGATATGCTTTCGGCTTCGGCACACAAATTCCGCGGGCCGAAAGGGGTCGGGTTCCTGTTTGTCCGCCGCGGAATAAGAATAACCAACATAATCGAAGGCGGCGCACAGGAGCGCGGCAAACGCGCCGGTACCGAAAACGTTGCGGGAATTGTCGCCATGGCGGCGGCGCTCGACGAATCTGTTGCAAATATGGAAAAAGATGCCGCAAGGCTTAAATCGGTACGCGACAGGCTTATCGAAGGACTTAGCGAAATCCCGCATTCGGCGCTTAACGGCGATTTGGAAAAACGTCTGCCCTCCAACGTGAATTTCTGTTTCGAGGGCATCGAGGGCGAATCGCTGCTGCTTTTGCTCGACGACAAGGGGATCAGCGCTTCTTCGGGCTCGGCTTGCACTTCCGGCTCGCTCGATCCGAGCCATGTTTTACTTGCCATCGGCAGAGTACACGACGTAGCTCACGGCTCGCTGCGTATTACGCCGGGATCCGACGTGACCGATGAAGAAGTCGATTATATCATCAGATCAGTCAAAGAAACAGTCGCATATCTGCGAAGTTTTTCGCCGGTATGGCGAGATCTTTGTTCCGGTAAATCAAAGTTCATTCTTTAGGAGGCAGCACAATGGCACTGTACAGCGAAAAAGTCATGGATCATTTCCGCAACCCGCGCAATGTCGGCGTGATCGAGGATGCCGACGGGGTCGGCGAAGTCGGCAACGCAAAATGCGGCGATATAATGAAAGTTTACCTTAAAATCGATTCCGGCGTGATAACCGACGTCAAGTTCGAAACTTTCGGATGCGGCAGCGCGATCGCTTCAAGCTCGATGGCGACCGAACTAATAAAAGGCAAACCCGTCAGCGAGGCGGCTGAACTCACCAACAAAGCGGTGGCGGAAGCGCTCGACGGATTGCCCGATTATAAAATGCACTGTTCGGTCCTGGCGGAAGAGGCGATCAAAAAGGCGCTCGAAGATTACTATTCAAAAAACCCTTAAAACAGGAAGGAGTTTACGCTATGTCGAAAATTTATAAAGGAACCGTCGGGCTGATCGGAAACACCCCGCTTGTCGAAGTGACAAATATCGAAAGAGAAAAAGATCTTAAAGCCCGTTTGCTTGTAAAACTGGAGTATTTCAATCCCGCGGGAAGCGTAAAAGACCGTGTCGCCAAAGCAATGATCGAGGACGCCGAACAAAAAGGATTGCTTAACAAAGACTCGGTCATTATCGAGCCGACTTCGGGCAACACCGGAATAGGTCTGGCGTCCATAGCCGCCGCAAAAGGTTACAAGATCATCCTCACTATGCCCGAAACAATGTCGGTCGAGCGCCGGAACATTTTAAAATCCTATGGCGCTGAGATCGTACTTACCGAAGGCGCAAAAGGAATGAGAGGCGCCGTCGAAAAGGCAAACGAACTCGCCGCGGGCATCCCCGGCGCGTTCATCCCCGGCCAGTTCGTCAACCCGGCAAACCCGGCGGCACATAAAACTTCCACCGGGCCGGAAATATGGAACGATACCGACGGGGAAATAGACGTTTTCGTCGCCGGAGTGGGAACCGGGGGTACGATAACCGGAGCAGGCGAATTTTTAAAAGAAAAAGATCCGTCAATAAAGATAATCGCCGTCGAACCCGATTCTTCTCCCGTATTGTCCGAGGGCAGATCCGGCGCGCATAAGATCCAGGGCATCGGCGCGGGATTTGTGCCCGAGGTACTGAATACCGAAATAATCGACGAGATCATTCGCGTCACCGACGCCGAGGCTTTCGCCGCGGGAAAATATATCGCCAAAAGAGAGGGGATATCGGTCGGCGTATCGTCCGGCGCCGCGCTCCACGCCGCTATATCGGTCGCTTTGCGCCCCGAAAACGCCGGGAAAACCGTGGTCGTCCTGCTTCCCGACGGCGGCGATAAATATTATTCCACCCCGCTTTTTGTCGATTAAACGCAAAAAAATCAGGCGCGGTGCCGCCTTCGATCGACAACGGCGCTCTTCCGTGCTGTCATCTTGATAAATTTTTCACAAGCGGGGGTCGGATATGAACCTTGAACAGGCGGCACGGGAACTGGAGGCCGCAATAAAACAAACAAAAAAACTGCGTCCCGGCGGACGTATTCTGGTCGCGATAGACGGAAGATGCGCTTCCGGGAAAACCGCTCTTGCCGAATCCTTAAAAAACAAAACCGGCTGCACGGTGTTCCATATGGACGATTATTTTCTCCGCCCGGAACAGCGCACTCCCGAACGTTTTAAAACGCCGGGCGGCAATGTCGACCGCGAACGCTTTTTTTCGGAACTGCTCGCACCGTTAAAAAGCGGGAAGGAAGAGGTGGAATTCCGAAAATACGATTGCCGTACCGGAAAACTTCTGCCCGCCGTCAGGGTCGTTCCGGGCGATACGGTCGTCATAGAGGGTTCATACTCCTGCCATCCCGACCTCGCAGGAGAATACGATATAAAAGTGTTTCTCACCGTCGGAAAGGATGAGCAGGCGCGCCGGATCGAAAAGCGAAACGGGCGCTCCGCCGCAGCGATCTTCCAAACCAAGTGGATCCCGCTCGAAGAAGAATATTTCCGGGCTTTCGGGATCGGACCGAAAAGCGATATGGTATTTGAACTTAACTAAAAACAGCGCCGGGTCCGCGGCATATGCGGATCCGGCGTTTTTTAACGTATTCCGATCAGATCTTTAATAACTTCGCCCGCTATTATCAGCCCCGCGACCGAGGGGACGAAAGCGTTGCTGCCAGGTATGCTTCTGCGCGGGGAAGACCCTTGCCCGGCGACCGCTTCCGATGCCGGCTCAACTTCGCCGCTCAACGCCGAACCGCTTTTCGGCTTTATCGGCGGTTCTTTCGAATAGACCACTTTCAGCTTTTTTACTCCGCGGCGGCGCAGCTCATAGCGCATCACTTTTGCAAGCGGGCAGACCGAGGTCTTGAATATATCGCTCACTTCGAACGCCGTGGGATCGATCTTGTTGCCGGCGCCCATTGATGAAATGATGGGAGTGCCCGATTCACGCGCCTGCAAAACCAGCGCGATCTTGCCGGTTACGGTGTCGATCGCGTCGACGACGTAATCGTATTCCGAAAAATCGAACCCGGCTGAAGTTTCGGGGCTGTAAAAAACTTTGTGAGTGTTTACGGCTATTTCGGGATCGATCTCGGCGATACGCTCCGCGGCGATGTCAACTTTGTACCTCCCCAGCGTTTTTCTCGTGGCGTATATCTGCCGGTTCAGGTTCGATAAACACACAGTGTCGCTGTCGATCAGATCCAGCGTGCCGATCCCCGACCTGGCAAGCGCTTCGACGGTATATCCGCCCACTCCGCCGATCCCGAACACCGCTACCCGTGAAGCGCGCAGTTTGTCCATCGCGCTCCCGCCGAATAACATTTCCGTCCTTGAATACTGTTCAGACATATTTTGCTCCAAATGTTCCCGCAACGGGCTGTTTTTTCAAAACTATGACGACTTTTTTTCGGTCGCGTTAACGACGTTTATGTAGTTGTAAGGTATCTCAATGCCGTTGGAAACGAGCGCTTCGCGCACACGGGTGTTTATATCGTCGATCACGATTTCGGGATCGTATTTCTTTTCGAAAAATACCGTCACTGCCATAATAAGCGCACTGTCGGCGAACGCGATAAAATAGACCGGACCGTAATTGCTTTCACCGTCAACGTTTTTCCCCGGGCGTGAATAATCGCTTGACCTGACCGCGTCCTCGATGACCTTCTTGACCTGACTCATATTGCTGTCGTAGCTAACAGAAAACCTGAATTGAACCGACAAAAGCTCCGATTCATAACTGAAATTGTTTATCTGCATGGCGTTCAGCTTGCTGTTCGGCACGATTATATGATGCGAATCAAGCCCGACCATCACAACGTGCCTCAGCGAAATATTTTCCACCACTCCGGCGGTGCCGTCCTCCAGAACGATCCTGTCGCCGATCTCGAAAGGCTTGTAAATGCTCAGCATCAGCCCGGCAAGAATGTCTTTTATCGTGTCCTGCGCGGCAAAAGCGAGGACCGCGCTTATTATCGCCGTCCCGCCGAAGATCGTCTGCCACACGGTGTGCGCGCCGTTGAAGGCTGAGATCACGATAATAATGATTATGACGACGATCAGAGCGGAACAAATCTTTTCAAAAAACGCAAGGTGTATCCCGCGGTGCTTTTTTTGAATCCTCTTGAACAGCTTCTTATTCAAATAAGTTCCGCCCCAGGCGAGCAAAAATATCACCGCGGCGGCTATCGCAATAATTGCAATCTTCCACCCGGTATCCAGTTCCGTAAACCATTCAGCCATTTGTTTTTCCTTTCGGCCCCGCCGCAAGCGTATAACTTTCGCTTATCGCGGATTCTATTTCACCGTCCGGTACAACGCCGTTCAAAACGACCGTGTACCAGCTGTTTTTATTCATATGCCAGGCGGGGAAGCGACCTTGCAGCGCAAGTATCGCGTCCCTTTTTCCGGGATCGGTCCTAAGATCGATCACCTCTACTTTGCCGTCGGTATCCAAGCCGATCTTTCTTCCGTCCACCGTCATTATCAGGCCGTACCATTTCGTGTTGTCTTTTCTGCGCCAGATGGCGTTTTCCGGGAACCGCGGCCAAAGAAATTCAAGATCGTCTCCGAATTTTTCTTTGACGAATTTTATTACGGTTTCGGTCTGCGGCGCTTTGAAAATCGCCTGATCGAAACACTCTTCGGATATTTCCCGCAGCACCGAAGCGATCTCCGCGCGCACCTGCCCGACAAATACCCCGGTCGCTTCGGTCTTATAAAGCACGTATTCTTCGCCGGTCTCCGCTTCGGTCAAACGCGTATCGACTTTTCCGGCGGAATTTATTTCGACGCACAGGTCAAAATCGCCGTTCATCACCGCCCGCTTGTAAAGGTTCACGCCCGATACAGGCGTAAATCCGAAAGCGACGAGTTTTTCGGCGTTCGGCTTGCGGTGATTGAAAAATTCTTCAAACATCAGTCGCGCTCCGCGGCTTGCCCGCGAATTTTATCGAAGCAAACCGGCTTTTAAGGTTTTTAAGATAATCGAGTTTTTCTTTTTGCTGAACGACAAGTATCGTTATCGCCTCCCAAAAGGCGACAGTGGTCGCAATGTCGCTGACGTAAACAAATATATCTTTCCATACCGAATCGCTTTCCCAAAGGCGGTTAACAAGCATCATCACAAGGAAAAAAGCGATCCCGATCGCGATCAACCCGTAAGCGATCCTGTTTTTCCCGCGGTTCTCGACAAACCTGCTTTTGAACTCAAGATCGATATTCTTATAAAAAATTTCCGAAAGTTCCTTTTCGGTGTATCCGCCCATATCGTCGAACCGCACCGTAAGAGCTATCCTGTATTTGTCCGAAACAAGTCTGAACGCGTCGCCGATCCACGCGATAAAATCGTCGCTCAGTACCGGGATCTTAGAAACGTAGGTGTTATCGAAAATTTCATCCGGGCTGCCGAACTCGAGTTCTATCGCGGCGACGCGGGCTTTTTCGTCTATATCGAAAAACGATTCTTCGATATTTGCGATCTTTTTAATGTTCATTCCCGCCCCTCGAACGTTTTCGCAACTTTTTCAAGCAATTCTCTTATCGGAAGATGCTGCGGACATACTTTTTCGCATTTTCCGCAGCGTATGCAATCCGAAGCCTTTCCGTGGCCGTCTCCGGTGATGACCTCGCTGTAATAAAACTCCGAGTTCCAGTTATGAAAAGCCTCGTGCGAGTTCAGCGCCGAGAACATATCCGGTATCCGTATGCCTTTCGGACATTCGTTTTCTTCAACGCAATAACGGCAGGCGGTGCAGGGGATAAGATCAAGACCGCGGAATATGCCGCAGACCTTTTCGATCGCTTCGAATTCACTACTATCGAGCGGTTTGAAATCCCGCATCGCGGAAATATTGTCCAGCACCTGGTCCATATTGCTCATTCCCGAAAGCACCATCGCCATATTGCCGAAGCTCGCCGCAAAACGCAGGGCGTAACTCGCGTTGCTCCCGCCGCCGAGCGCGCGCAGCACGGCGTCGGCTTTCGGGGGAAGGTTCACAAGACTTCCGCCTTTTACCGGCTCCATAACGATCACGGGTTTACCGTGTTTTTCGCATACCTCGTAAACCTTGCGGCTTTCGACCGAGGCGTCGTCGTAATCGACGTAGTTGAACTGTATCTGTACCGCTTCGATCTCGGGGTGTTCGTTAAGTATCATATCAAGCACTTCGGCTTTGTCGTGGAACGAAAGTCCCAAATGCTTAATAAGCCCTTGTTCTTTCAGCTTATAAGCGGTCTCGTACGCGGCGCAGCGCTTGAATTTTTGATAATTATTGCGGTTTTGCGCGTGCATAAGATAAAAATCGAAGTAATCGACCCCGCACCATTCAAGCTGTTTTTCAAAAAAAGGACGTATATCCTCGCGGGTTCTGAAATACGGCTCGGTCAATTTGTCGGTCAACAGAAACCTGTCACGCGGGTATCGCTTTGCGACGCATTCGCGCACCGCAATCTCCGATTTGCCGTTTATATACCCGTGAGCGGTATCGAAATAATTAAACCCCGCTTCGGTAAACGCGTCAGCCATACGGCAAAACTGCTCGTGATCGACATTGTCGCCTTTCATCGGTAACCGCATACATCCGAAACCGAAGTTACCGTGTATTTCCGGGAAAAATTTGCTGTTCTGCATCGTCAGTCTCCTTTTTTCTGTTAACGGTGGATGGCTGTTGCAATCAAAAGCCCGCCGCCGGGATCTATCCGGCCAAACCTACGGCAAAATTCCCCGCGCGTTTAAAATCATCTTCGGACGGAAGTCCTTTGTTGATAAAGATCCAGGAAGCCGCGCAGTGAAATTCTTTTTCGTTAACCGCAATACCTAAAGCGTCCGCGGCTTTTTTGACGGCTTTCAAAGTTGATGCCCCGGAAGCCGAGGTATTCATATTCACGATCTCGCCAATCATATCTTTGTTGCGTTCAAGAAAACGCACAACTTCTTTGTCGATATCGGCGGCATACATTGCGTTGATCAGAAACAGTCTGTCGGCTTTTTCCGCAAGATCGTGCGATACGTCAAGCGCTTCCGTCCCGAGCGCCGCGGAAACCGCTCCGGCAAGTTTTGCCGTGTTGCCCTTTTTTGATTTTGTAAAATACCTGATCGCGATCTTCATTATAAACCCTTCTTTTTAAAATTTGTGTTATCGCAGCTTATCCATATTATACTATATTATACCACGCAAATTTTTCGGCGTCAATGCTTTTGCTCCCGAATAAGTTGTGACGGCGCTGAAAATAACAGTCGGAAATAATCGTCTTTGCAAGATCGCCGCTTTTTCCGTAAAAAGCCGGGGTTTTTCGCAAAAAAGACGCGTAACGTCACTTTGTGAGGTTGACAAATACAGAATACCGTGCTATAATCCAATGATGAGTTAGCCGCGGCTAACCAAAAGCAAAAGTCCGGGCTCAGCCGGGCTCAGAATGGATCAAGGGCATAAATGCCCTTGATTGTCGGGTGTGGGTTAGCCTGTGCTAACACGGCGAAGATATAAAGATATTAATATAAAAGTGAGGAAAAACAATGGAAATAGTGCAATTTGATAACGTGTCGAGGATTTACGTAAGCGGAGACCACGAACTTCGCGCGCTCGACCGCGTAAGTTTTACGCTCGACGAAGGGAAATTTGTTGTGATACTCGGGCCGTCGGGCGCGGGCAAGAGTACGCTTCTTAACCTGTTGGGCGGACTTGACAGCCCGAATGAGGGGAAGATCACGGTAGACGGCAGGGATATATCCAAACTATCCGACAACGAACTTGCGGATTACCGGGCGTCCACGGTCGGATTCGTTTTTCAGTTTTACAACCTGATCCCCACGCTTACGGCGTATGAAAACGTAAATCTTGTTTCGGAAATATCGGCAAACGCGCTCGACGCCAAGGATATGATCGCAAAAGTCGGATTGCTCGACCACCTTGACAATTTCCCGTCGGAGTTATCCGGAGGCGAACAGCAGCGTATATCCATTGCCAGAGCGCTCGCCAAAAACCCAAAGATCCTGCTTTGCGATGAGCCTACCGGCGCGCTCGATTCCGAAACCGGGGTGATGGTGCTTAAACTGCTTCTTGATATGGCAAAAGAATACGGAAAAACCATCGTCGTTGTCACTCACAATCAGAATATCGCAAAGATGGCGGATACGGTGATCCGCGTGAAAAACGGCAAGATCCGTTCGATCGAAGAACAAAGTAATCCTTTAAGCGCGGAAGAGGTGGAGTGGTGATGCTCTTTAAGAAACTGCTCCGCACCGCCCGGAGTTACAAGGCACAGTTTATTTCGATGCTCATTATGATCACGTTGGGCGTGGGCATCTTTCTTGGCTTCAATATGGAATGGCGAACCATTGAATATGATACTTCCCGGTTCTTTGAAAATACGAATTACGCCGATTACCGCCTTTATTCCGCCGGCGGCTTTACAAAAGAAGAACTCGAAAAGATCGTCGCCATCGACGGAGTGGACGCCGCAACGCGGTATCTTACCGTCAATCTCGACGTCGAAGGCAGCAAGAACAAGGCGCTTGCCGTGGACGTTTCGGAAAATTTCACCGTATCGACTTTTGTAGTTATCAGCGGCAATGAATATGATCCCGAAGGCGACGGCGTGTGGCTTTCGGACAAGTTCGCCGCGGCGAACGGCATATCGCTCGGAGACGAAATTTCGCTTTCGTTCCGGAACTCGGCGATCACCGGCAGGGTGTCGGGACTTATAAAATCCGGCGAGCATATGATCTGTGTTGCCGACAACAACCAGCTTATGCCCGACTACAATACCTTCGGTTTTGCATATATTTCTCCCGCCAAGCTGAAAGCCGCCGTGGAGGAAAGGCTTGTTTCCGGTTATGCCGAAGAACTCATTAAAAACGGTATGAGCGCCGCCGATGCGGCGAAAGCGTCAAAGACAATGCTTTCGGAAGAAGCAAAGACCGAAGCGCTTGACAAAATATACGCGCAAATAAATCTGATCTCGGATATGGGCAAAGCGGAGCTCGAGGAAGCGGTGAAGGCAGCGCTCGGCAAAACGATAATGGTCACATCCAAAGACGATCACATTGTTTATAAGGAAGCTATGGGCGAAGCCGAAGAGGGCAAGACGATGGGTTCGATCCTGCCGGTATTGTTTTTGGCTATAGCGATCCTGACTATGGTCACAACAATGCACCGTATAGCCGCAAAAGAAAAACAGCAAATCGGAACGCTTAAGGCGCTCGGCTTTAAAAACCGGCGGATCTTGCTGCACTATACGTCTTACGGGCTGTTTATCGGACTTACCGGGTCCGCGATCGGAGTCGGGCTCGGTTATCTCGTCTGCAAAGCGATAATGAGCGAGAACGGTATGATGGGAACTTATTTCGATATGCCCGATTGGACCGCCGCAATGCCCGTGTTCTGCTACCCGGTCATAGCCTTGACCGTCGCGCTGCTAACGCTGATCAGCTATCTTTCGGTGTTAAAACAGCTTAAAGGCAGCGCGGCTGACGCGCTTCGTCCCTACACTCCGAAAGAATCAAAAAGAGCGTTGTCGAACGTCTGAGAATATTCAAAAACGCAAACTTCGGAGCAAAATGGAATCTGCGTGATCTTTCGCGGCATAAAAGCCGGCTTGCAATGACGCTTTTCGGAGTGACGGGTTGTATGATACTTCTTGTCGGCGGACTCGGTATGCGCGATACCATGGCGGGGTTCCTCGACCTTCTGAACAATGATATTTCGACTTATACGACAAAGGTAAGTTTAAGCGAAAACGCGGACGCCGAAAAAGCAAAGGGACTTGCTACAGAGCTCGAAGGCGATTGGGAATCGTTATCCGGCATCAGCCTTGATGGCGACACCGTGATCCTTGACGTGATCCATAACGGCAAAGGACTTTATAACGTGGTGGACGTGAACAACGAACGCATAAGTTTATCCGACGATGGCGTGTATCTTTGCCTCAGGTTGTCCGACAGGGCAAATATCGGAGATACTGTCGAGTTCTCGCCCTACGGCTCCGATAAGACTTATACCGCGAAGGTCGCGGGTTACAACCGTTCCATTATGACCGAAAGTATCACTATGACAGATTCTTTCGCCGATAAACTCGGCATAGAATACACCCCGACCGCGATATATACCGATAAATTATCGTCGGAGATAGAAAAAAACGATATTATCACCGGCAGGCAGGATCAGGCGCAATTGATGGAAAGCTTCAACAGTTTCGTTTCGATCATGGATACTATGGTGCTGATCCTGGTCCTTGCCGCGGTCATACTCGGCATCGTGGTGCTGTACAATCTCGGAGTAATGAGTTACGTCGAACGCTATCGTGAGTTCGCAACGCTTAAGGTACTCGGCTTCCGCGATAAATCCATAGGCAAACTGCTCATATCGCAAAACTTATGGCTGACGCTGATCGGAGTGATCATGGGAATGCCCGCGGGAGTCGGCGTGCTTCAGTGGCTTTTGAGCGCGCTTGCTTCGGAATATGAACTTAAACTTATGCTCGGGCCGCTCACATATACCGTCTCGGTGCTCCTTACCTTCGGAACGTCGCTGGCAGTCGGGCTTGCGGTAGCGCGCAAGAACAGAAAGATCGACATGGTCGAAGCATTGAAGAACGCCGAATAATACGGCGGGATTTATAAAAAAAGTACACATTTGAATACCGGTATTGAAATCGCGCGGTTTCCGTGTTAAACTTGTACGTGGTAAAACACAGAACAGTCCCGTCGCAGACGGATTGATTAATACGTGAGGCTGAAATATGACAGATTATACAAAAAAGCCGAAATTTCATTTTCGCCCCGCGAAAGGCTGGATAAACGATCCTAACGGGTTGGTTTGGTTCAAAGGATGGTATCACGTTTTTTATCAGCACGCTCCGGATCACGAGGTCCCGTGGAAACAGCCTATGCATTGGGGTCACGCGAGGACAAAAGACTTTATCAGTTGGGAAGAACTCCCCGTTGCGCTCGCACCCGGCGCGCCTTATGACGGCGGAGGGTGCTGGTCCGGAACGGCGATAGTCAAAGACGGAAGACTTTATTTGTTCTACGCCGCCATAACAGCCGTATCGACGATCGCTGTCGCGGTGTCGGATGACGGTGTAAATTTCAAAAAGTACGAAGGCAATCCGGTAATATCGGGTTATCCGTCTGACGGAGGGCCGGATTTCCGCGATCCCGCGGTTTGTCGGACGGATGACGGTTATTGCTGCGTCGTGGCGTCGGGCAATCCCGAGAAGAAAACCGGTAACCTTCTGCTTTATAAAAGCGGCGATCTGTTGAACTGGAACTATTCCGGCGTTATGTGCGAATGGAGCGGGTGCAAATACGCCGAGTGTCCTTCACTGGTGAAGGCGGAAAACGGTCTTTATCTGCTTTCCGCTTCGGTTTGTCCGCTCGATACCGATCATTATTTTTCGGTAATGTACGGCGCGTTTTCGGGAAACAGGTTTACGATCGGACAGGTTTCGGAAATAGATAAGGGACCCGATCAGTACGCCGGTCAGATCTTCCGCGATAATGCGGGCAGAAACATACTTATCGCCTGGATCCCCGGCTGGAAGTACGCGGGCTTTGCCGAAAGAGATATCGGATGTATGTCCGTCCCGCGGGAAATCAAACTGAAAGACGGCCTGATCACGGCTTTTCCGGTAAAGGAATTGCAGCACCTGATAAAAACGGAAGATCCCGCGGTCAGACGTACCGGAAAAGGATTTGTGATCGAACGTCAAGGCAGAGAGCCCTGCGTTTACGAAGGCGACGTACGCGACGTTCACATCATTCGCGACGAGTATATACTCGAGGTTTTCGTAAACGGAGGCGAATCGGTCTGCTCGGTTTTGCTGTAAAAGATAAATCGTAACGCCACACGGCGGCTTTTGGGCGCGTCTGCGCGTGCAGATTAAATACACCTTCCGCGACCGCAGTGCCGAATGCGACGTGCCGAAATACGTCCTGCAAGCCATCGTGGACGATATGCTCCCCGACATCCGCGAGTTCTTTGAATCCGAAGAAGGCAAACGCGAGTTTGAGGAATGGAAAAAGCAGCGCGAGAATAAACCGGCTGTGAAAGAAAAAGAACGTAAGAAAGAATGATTTTTGCCGCCGGAGAAATCCGGCGGCATAATTGTTTTGCATTGCTTTTATTTTTGCTTAATTGCTTGTTTAGAACTGCTTTCTTGTATGGTTTGGAAGATTTGATATAATAGTATTGCAAGGTGAGTTATATCACATTTCAGGAGGAAAAGAAAAAATGAATATTGGAGCGATAATCAAAACAAAAAGGCGGGCAAAAGATCTGACACAGGAGCAGTTGGCCGAATATCTGAACATTTCTGTCTCAGCGGTTTCTCAGTGGGAAAGCGGCAAAACAACACCAGATATTTCGCTGCTCATTCCTCTTGCGGAGTTTTTCGATATTACTCTTGACGAACTGCTCGGCAGAACGCCGGGCGAAAAGGAAAGGGTAATTAACGAATACAATGAAAAGCATAT
>CAMZED010000019.1 GCA_947305675.1 uncultured Clostridia bacterium
GTGTAGCCGTCGAAATAGCTGAGCGCGGAAGTCATTGCGGGAGCCGGAACGCCGTACCTGACGGCGGCGGCAGCCACCTCACGCCAAGCGGGAACAAGTTGCTCCACGGTGGTTTTGAAATAGGGGTCGAGCAAGAGGTTTTCAAGCCCCGGATCGGAATCGTACGCTTCTTTTATTTTGCCGAGGAACGCCGAACGTATTATGCATCCGCCGCGCCACATAAGCGCGATCCCGCCGTAATTAAGGTTCCAGCCGTAATGTTCGGCGGCTTGGCGCATAAGAGTATATCCCTGTGCGTAAGAAACGATCTTCGACGCGTAAAGCGCTTTGCGGAGCGATTCAACAAACCGTTCTTTGTCGCCCTCGAATTCCGCCCTTTCGCGCTTGAACACGCCGGAAGCCTTTACCCGCTCGTCTTTCATTGCCGAAAGGCAGCGTGCGAATACCGCCTCTCCGATAAGCGTAAGCGGAACACCTTCGTCAAGCGCGGCGATCCCCGTCCATTTTCCGGTGCCTTTTTGCCCGGCGGTATCAAGTATTTTTTCGACAAGCGGCGAATTATCGGAATCTTTATAAGCAAGTATATCCGCGGTGATGGATATAAGATAACTGTCAAGTTCGCTTTCGTTCCACTTTTTGAATATTTCGTGCATTTCGTCGCAGTTAAGCCCAAGCAGATCGCGCATTAACTGATAAGCTTCGCAGATCAGCTGCATATCGCCGTATTCGATGCCGTTGTGTACCATTTTCACAAAGTGTCCGGCTCCGTTCTCGCCGACCCAGTCGCAGCAGGGCGAACCGTCTTCGACATGGGCGCAGATTGATTGGAATATCGGCTTAACGTACTTCCAGGCGGCGCTGCTTCCGCCAGGCATCATTGAAGGGCCTTTAAGCGCGCCCTCCTCGCCGCCGGAAACTCCGGTGCCGACGTAAAGTTTGCCTTTCGATTCGACGTACCGCGTGCGGCGGATCGTATCCGGAAAATGGGAGTTGCCGCCGTCGATGATGATATCGCCGTCGTCAAGGATCGGAAGCAAGCGCTCGATCATACCGTCGACGGCTTCGCCGGCTTTGACCATAAGGAATACCTTGCGCGGAGACGAAAGCGACGCGACAAGTTCCTCAAGGCTGTGACAGCCGATTATATTTTTCCCTTTGGCGCGTCCGTTTATAAAACAGTCGACCTTCGAGACGGTGCGATTATAAACCGCGACGGTGAACCCTTTTGATTCCATATTCATAACCAGGTTTTCGCCCATTACAGCCAACCCGATCAAACCTATATCCGCTTTTTTCATATCAGTTTCCTTTCAGCGTTGTACTCTTGCGTTGCCGGCATAAATATCCCAGACCTGTTTTTCGTCGGCGGGCGAAGCCCAATCGTTTATATCGGTAACCGCCAAAGCGCCGCTTGCCCAGCCGAATTTAAGCCATTTTTCGGGATCCCAGCCTGAAAGCACTCCGTAAAGCAATCCTCCGCAGAACCCGTCGCCGCCGCCGATGCGGTCGAGCACTTTTATCATCCGCGGCTCCTCGACGTACCATTTGCCGTCCTGCCAAAGCAAAGCGCCCCAAAGATGTTCTTCGGCGGAGACGACCTCGCGCAGGGTGGTGGCGTAAGCCGAAGCGTTCGGGAACTGTTTCCGGACCTCGTCGATCATTACTTTAAAACGTTCGATCTTCGAGCCGATATCTTTCCCGCCGGCTTCCGGCCCGGGTATCCCCAGGCTGAGCTGAAAATCTTCCTCGTTGCCGAGGAGGATATCGGAAATCGAGGCTATCTCGCGGAATAATCCGGAAAGTTCCTCTTCCCTTCCCGCCCAGAAAGTCGCACGGTAATTAAGGTCGAAACTGATAAGAGTTCCGGCGGCTTTCGCGGCTTTGGCGATTTTAAGACAACACTGCGAAGTATCGCTGCTCATTGCGGCGATAAGCCCGGAAATATGCAATATCCCGACGCCCTCGACATTGAAAATACGGTCGAGATCGTAATCCTCCGCGCAAAGCCCGGCGCCGACTTCACCGGCGCGGTCGTTCCATACGCGCGGGGCGCGCAGTCCGCAGCCGGAATCGGCGATATTGAACTGATGGCGGTATCCCCACGGCCCGCCCTGAGGTATATCGGGGCCTTCATAGCATATATTGCGTGCGCGCAGCTGCTTCTTTATAAAATCAGCGATAGGGCTGCCCTCGACAAAGCGTGTGAGCACGAGGCATTCTTTTCCAAGCGACGAGGCGACGTTGAGCACATTGCTTTCGGCGCTGGTGGATTGCAGATAAAACGTGTTTGAATTCTGCACCGCGGCGCGCCCGGCGGGAGTTATCCGTACGCCCATACTTGTCGGGCAGGCGATCGCGTATTTATAATTTCTTATTTTCATGACTGACTCCTTTAATTACACTCCGCTGTAAGCCGAAAAACCGCCATCCACCGGCAGAGTTATACCGGTGATGAAAGAAGCAGCTTTGTCGTTGAGCAGAAACAGCAGCGCACCTTCGAGTTCTTTTTCGGAATCGCCGAAACGGCCCATCGGCGTGGCGGCGATTATTTTGTCGCTGCGTTTTGTCGGAGTTCCGTCGGCGTTGAACAGCAGCGAATAATTTTGCTTGCTTACAAAAAAGCCGGGAGCTATGGCGTTGACCCTTATTCCCTCTTTTGCAAAATGCACCGCAAGCCACTGGGTAAAATTGCTTACCGCGGCTTTTGCGCCGGAATAAGCCGGGATCTTCGTGAGCGGAGAAAAGGCGTTCATTGAACTTATGTTGAGTATCGCACAGCCCTTTTTCCCGAGCATTTGGCGCGCAAACGCCTGAGTCGGGATGAGCGTGCCGATAAAATTAAGGTTGAACACAAACTCCACGCCGGATTTTTCAAGATCGAAGAAACTCTTTGTATCCGAGTCGATATCGCCCTGCTCGTAATATTCTTTATCGGTCGTGGCACGCGGATTGTTGCCGCCCGCGCCGTTCAAAAGTATATCGCAGCCGCCCAGCTCGGATTCCACTTTATCGGCGACGGCATAGCATAATTCTTTGTTCAGCACGTCGCAGGAATAGGCGCGGGCAACGCCGCCCTCGCGGTTGATCTCTTCGGCGAACGAACGCGCGGATTCGTAATTAAGGTCGAGCAAGGCGACTTTTGCCCCGGCGCGCGCCAATACTTTTGCAAACTGCGAGCAAAGCACTCCGCCGGCGCCGGTAACAACGGCTACCTTCCCGGAAAGATCGGTGTTCAATACGTTCGAAACCATTTTTTACTCCTTTGCCTGCGCGGTCGGCGAATCAAAGCGTTATGTGATCGATGATATAGTTGAGATATTTCTTGTAAGCCTGCTTGTCAGCGACTATACGTTTCATCTCGTAAAGTTTGTTCGGCGGGATCCTGTCTTCCTCGTCGGGCGAAAGTTTGCCTTTCATGAGTTTGTCGACGGTGAGCGCGTCGTAGATATCCATTGCGACGATATTATTTCCACGCAGGCACATCACCTGCTTCATCTGTCCTTCGACAAGGTTTTCGACAGCCGCGCAGCCCATCTGTGTTGCCAACACCCTGTCGCGCAGGGTGGGCGAACCGCCGCGCTGGATGTGTGCGAGCCGCGCGAAACGGGTCTCGATGCCGCTGCGTTTTTCGATCATTTTGCTGAGTTCCTCGCCGTAATCGTGCCCCATTCCCTCGGCGGCGACGATTATAAAGTTGCGTTTGCCGTTCTTGCGCGCCTCGACCATCTTGTCGATAACGTGATCGAAATCGGTGGGGATCTCTTTAATAACGGCGGTTACTGCGCCGACAGCGATCGAAGTCTGAAGCGCTATGTCCCCGGCATCCCTGCCCATTACCTCTACAACGGTGCAGCGGGCGTGGCTTTCGCTGGTATCGCGCAGTTTGTCGATGAGTTCGACGACGGTGTTCATCGCGGTATCAAACCCGATCGTCATTTCGGTCGAGGCGATGTCGTTATCTATTGTGCCGGGGATGCCGATGCAGGGAACGCCGGCGTCGGTAAGGTCAACCGCGCCGCGGAAAGTTCCGTCGCCGCCGATGGTTACGATACCTTCAATGCCGTGGCGGCTGCAGGTATCGACAGCTTTTTTTATGCCGGACGCTTCGCGGAATTCATCGCAGCGGGCGGTATAAAGCATTGTGCCGCCGCGGTTGATGATAAACGAGACGTCGCGCTCGTGAAGTTCTTTTATATTGTCGTCGATAAGCCCCTGATATCCGTTATAGATTCCCATCACCTCAACGCCTTTATAAAGTGCAAGCCTGGTGACGGCTCTGACCGCCGCGTTCATACCCGGAGCGTCGCCGCCGCTTGTCAGAACACCGATCCTTTTGATTGTTTTCATACCTGTTTCCTCCGGAAAAAAATATTATTATATACACAGACAGAATATCACACCGCGCGAAAAATGTCAATGTATAAAGCCGCGTTTTTCGGCGTTTTCGTACTATTATAAAGGGTTTCGGAATAAAATTTAGTAAAAACAATTTGGATCACAGGAGGCATTTTTTATGACCGATACCGGTATATACGGTGAAATAGCGGTCAGGACCGGCGGCGATATTTATATTGGCGTTGTCGGCCCGGTACGCAGCGGCAAATCCACACTGATAAAGCGGTTTACCGAAAACCTTATTCTCCCGAACATCGAGGGAGACTATCTGCGCGAGCGCGCAAAGGACGAAATGCCGCAATCGGCTTCGGGTAGGACGGTTATGACGACCGAACCGAAATTCATCCCGGAAAACGCGGTTGAGCTCCCTTTGGACGAAAACGCACGCTGCCGCGTAAAGCTTATCGACTGCGTCGGATACATCGTTCCCGGAGCGATGGGTCTTATTGAGGACGGCAAGCCACGTATGGTGATGACCCCCTGGTCGGAAACGCCGCTTCCGTTTGAGCAGGCGGCAGAGACCGGGACGCGCAAGGTTATCAACGAGCATTCGACCGTGGGGATAGTGGTGACGACCGACGGCAGTATCGGCGAGATCCCGCGGGAAGCCTATGAAGAAGCCGAGGAGCGCGTTGTTAACGAACTGAAAGCCATCGACAAACCGTTTGTTGTTGTGCTGAACTGCAGCCGCCCGAACTCCGCCCCCGCTCGGGAGCTTGCGGATGCGCTCGAGAATAAATACGACGTTCCGGTTTTGCCGCTGAACTGCCAAGAGATGGGCGAAAACGAGATAAAAGACGTGTTGAAATGTCTGCTTTACGAGTTCCCGGTAAAAGAGATAAGATTTGCTATGCCGGGCTGGATCGACGTGCTTGACGACGGCGACAGCCTTAAAACCGGCATTTATAACGACATACGCGAATGCGTAAGACCGATAAGGCGAGTGGGAGAAATACGCGACGCCGCCGAAAAATTTTCCGGCTCCGACGGCATCAGCGCAAAACTCGCAAGGCTCGATCTCGGTACGGGAAGCGCAAAGATCGATCTTGTCGTCCCCGACAGGCTGTTCTATGAGGCGCTCGGCGAAAAGAGCGGATTTACCATCGAAAACGAGCGTGAGCTGTTCAGCCTTATAAGCGAACTTGCCGAAACAAAAAAGAAATACGATAAAGTCGCATCCGCCATCGACGACGTTATGAACGACGGATACGGAATAGTTATGCCGTCGATAGACGATCTTACGCTTGAAGAGCCGGAGATCGTCAAACAGCCGGGCGGATACGGTGTCAAACTGAAAGCGAGCGCGCCTTCGATACATATGATGAAAGCCGACATCGAGACCGAGGTCAACCCGATCGTCGGCACCGAAAGTCAATCAGAAGAACTTGTGAGCTTTTTGCTTAAAGAGTTCGAGGAAGATCCCAAAAAGATATGGGAATCGAATATGTTCGGCAAAACGCTTCACGAGCTGGTAAGCGAAGGGCTTAACAGCAAGCTTGCACATATGCCCGACGACGCGCGTATGAAGATCGCGGGGACGATAAAACGCATTATCAACGAGGGCAGCGGCGGGCTGATATGCATTCTGCTCTGATCTGCGCCGAAGTCACTTTCGGCGAGCTTACGAAAAAGCAGGTCGTGAACGTCTGCGACGGGAAGATTCTCGGCTGTATATGCGATCTCGGACTGGATCTATGCGACGGGCGGATAAAATCGGTTATTCTGCCGGGAAGCGGCGTTTTCGCCTCGCTTTCGGCAAAAAACCGGATCGTCATCCCCTGGTGCGATATCGAGCGTATCGGCGACGACGTGATCCTTGTAAAATACGTCGCGCCGCCGGAAGAGAAAAAATAAAAAACCGGTCACCTTGAGGGTGACCGGTTTTTTTATCGGTAATAGCGGTAATCGTTCGCCCTTTTCCTTCGGCGGACGGCGATATACCAGAACGCAAGGCAGCCCAAAAGCAGGAACCCTCCCACTATGAAGAAGGAAAAACCGTGTTCGGCTTCGCCGGGCGATTTGGAACTTTCGGCTGAAGAAGGAACAGCGGCAGAAAAGTCCTCGCCTTCGGCACAAGCGAAAACCTCGCACAGCGATAAAAGCATCAACGCCGCCAGGACCAAACACAAGAATCTTGAAAACCTCATTGAACGCCTCCGGTTGAACGTAAAACCCGATATTCCAAACACGAGTTTACTGCTGACGTTTGAACGGGACGACTTTTGTTTTGTCGAGCGCGATCATTATCGCCGGGATAAGTATAAGCTGAACGATGATCCCCGGAAAAGCCTGAGTGAACGCGCCGGCAAAAAACGCGCCGATCCCGAATTCGGTTCCGCTTATTCCGAGCATTACAAGGCGGGTAAGCCCCCAGACCGCTCTGCCGGCGAGCATACCGACGACGAGGCTGATATAAACCGATACGATGCCGCGGTTTTTGATAAGCTTGTAAAGCAATCCGGTGACAAGCGCGTAAGCTGCCAGCTCGAAAGCCATTGAGATCGCCGTGGGATACATCGGCGGCATTGTCATTATCGCCGAGCGGAAGAGCGGCAGAATGAACGACATCGGCACCGCGTATTGCCAGCCGCAGATAAGCGCGCAGAGGAACACCGGGATATGCATCGGCAAAAGCATACTGCCTATTTGCGGGATCTGTCCGGTAAGGAACGGAAGTACGAACCCCAAAGCAAAGAACATTGCTGTGATCGTGAGATTTTTAAGTATCTGTTTCATATTTTATAACTCCTTTTTATATGGGTGAGCGGTGATGAGGACAAACCGCCTGAAAAACGGCCAAATCCGGCACTTTTCGGTTTGTCGTCCTTGCTTTACGCCGGTAAAGCTGCGTCCTTCGCACCGAAAAGCTCACGAATTTTTCTCGTTTTCAGGTGCGAAGCAGTTTTGGGAGCAGGAAAATTTTTCGCAGACAAAGCCGCAAAACGAAGGTATACCGGCGTATTCCGAGGCTTTGCGGCAAAGTATCCGGAAAATTTTACCGCCCAAAACCGATTTGTCCTTATCCCCGCTCACCCATTATTCGTCACGTAAAAAATCCCTTATTTCTTCAACGCGTTTTTCAGCGGCGGCACGGCCCTCGCGGTAAACGCGATCCAACACCCGAGGATCTCTTTCGGTGTGGCCGATATCCAGCGGGTGCGGCGGACGGATGACAATTGAACTTCCTTCGCGCTCGCGCAGGTCGATCCCTTCCATCTGCGCGTTATACATAACCGGTCGGTCCTTTACCGCCTTGACCATCGCGGGGTATTTGCGGAGCTTGAGTTTTATCAAAGGCAGCAAATCGCTTTTTTTCTTGCGGTAGCCGAACGGCTGAGTGGTAATTATAACGTTGCGGTTAAAGCCGAGGCTTTCCATATATTCGTAAGGGACCGAATCGACTATTCCGCCGTCGAGAAGTTTGTAACCGTCTACTTCGACAATACGCGAGACGAGCGGGAGTGAAGCCGAAGCGCGCATCCAGGCGAAATCGTTTTCGCCGCCGTCGACGCATTTGTGATAAACCGGCTTCCCGGTGACTATGTCGGTCGTGCCGACGTAGAATTCCGTCGGATCCGCGGCAAAAGCCTCGCGGTCGAATAAGTCCAGTTCGTCCGGCAGGGTGTGATAGCAAAACTCCACGTTGAACAGGTCGCCCGTCTTGAAAAGCGATCTGAATCCGAAATAGCGCGGATCGCCGCAATACTGTTTGTTATACCTTATGGCGCGCCCCGCCTGGCGTGATTTGAAGTTGCAGCCGAACACCGCGCCTGCGGATATCCCCGCCGCGCCATCAAAGCGCAATCCCTGCTCGAGAAAAACGTCGACAACTCCGCAGGTAAACATCCCGCGCAGTCCGCCGCCTTCCATTATAAGCGCCGTTTTAAAAGTTTTTTCAGCCATAAAATGCCTGCCGATCGGTTATTCTCCGGCAGCGTCGCCGTTCTGATCGACGCCGGGTCCGTCATCGCCTTGCCCGGAATTAACATCGGGATCGGGCAAATCGGAAGGGTCGGATTGCTGATGCATATGCGTAAGGCAGACACGGTTTGCGGGAGCTTCGTTCACCGAATAACCGAACGCGTAAGGTTTATCCTCCGGGAAAAGGTTTTGGAAGAAAGGAACGTTTGGATCATCGGGATAAATATATCCTTCGGGCAGATCCATATAACAGTATTGCGCGTCGGTCACCTTTACCTTGCCGTAAAGCGAACGCTGTTCGAGCGTAAGTTTGCGCATACCCACGTCGATAAGGTTTTCCGCGGGGCAGTCGCATCCGTCGAGGCAAAGCGCGCCGGTCACTTTATCCCATTTGCACATCACGTGGCAATCGCAATATTCGGTGGGAACGTCGGAACGTTCGAACGTGCCGTGGGTAATGCAGCTTGTGCCGCCGTTCATTGCAAGGAAATCGTTGCGGCAGGCGTCGGTCGCAAGTTTGCCGGATATGGTGCAATATTCCACTCCCGTCACCACCGATGAAGGAGTTTCGAACTTGCGGGTGTATTCGATCCCGTTTTCGCTGTAATATTTATATATCTGGTTGAACACCTGGTTCCAGAGATCCGCGGCGCAGTTGCCGGCAGTGGTAACTACTTTGTTGTTATCGTATCCGTACCAGCAGCAGGCGACGAAATCGGGAGTGAATCCGCCGAAATACAGGTCTTTTTTATCGTTCGTCGTACCGGTCTTGCCCGCCACCTCGACGCCGTAATTACGGTAAAACTTTATCCTTGCGCGCGCAGTGCCGGCAGGTCCGGTGATGACGTTTTTCATAAGATCGGTCATTATCGCCATGGAAGATTCGCGGTACTGGACTTCGTGGTGTTCGGGATTTTCAAGGATCACCCTGCCCTGGCTGTCGCGCACGACGGTATAGGTGCGGGATTTTGAAGTTACGCCGGAATTCGCCAAAGTTGCGTAAGCTTGGGTGTGTTCGCGCACGGTGATGCCGTAAGTGAACGATCCGAGCGCAAGCGGCGAGATGTTTATATCCGAAAGGACGACGCCATTTGCCAGCGTGACCGAATCGACAAGCGTGGTATAGCCGCTGGCTTTGAGGTTGGCATAAACGTTTTCGACTCCCAACCCGAGGCAGGTCCTTACCGCGACGGTGTTGATCGAAGCCTGTATGGCGTATTCGAGCGATATCATCCCGCGATAAAGTCTGTCGGCGTTCTTGGGCCAGTAGACCTGGGTGGTATCGTAATAGATCGGAGGAGTATCGTCTATTGCCGAGCCGTAGTTATAAAGGCCGCTGTCGATGGCGTAAGCGTAGACCGAGATCGGTTTGATCGAAGAACCGCACTGTCTTCGGCTTTGCGTGGCGCGGTTGAGCCCGCGGCTTTCGCGTTTTTCGCCCAAACCGCCCGCCATACCGAGAATATCGCCGGTTTCGGGATCCATTACGACAATAGCCGATTGCGCCTGCATACCTTTCTTTTCGGGCCAATAGCTCGGATCGGTATAAACGGTTTCGATGCAGGACTGTATGACCGGGTCGAGGCAGGTCACTATCTGAAGTCCGCCGGAATAAAGCAGCCTTGACGCGGTGGCTTTATCGTAACCGTATTTTTCCATAAGATCGGCGATAACGTCGTCCATGACCGCATCGATATAATAAGAGTGGATCTTCACGGCCGAGCTTTCATCGCCCGAGGAGGCGAGCGTTATCGGCGCGTCGTAAGCTTCATCGAACTCTTCGCGGGTTATCTTACCCTGCTCGAGCATAAGCTTAAGCACCTGGTTACGGCGGACAAGGTTATTTGTAGGGTTGCTTATGGGATCATAGTGAGTCGGCCACTTGCCTATCGAGGCGATCGAGGCGCATTCGGCAAGTGTCAGTTCCGAAAGATCTTTGCCGAAATAGGTCTCGGCGGCGACGCGAACGCCGTAAGTCCCGTGAGAAAGATATATCGTGTTAAGATACATCTCCATTATTTCGTTCTTGGTATATTTCTTCTCGACGTTAAGCGCGCGGAAGATCTCCTGCACTTTGCGCTGAATTGTCGTCTCGTTTTCGCCGGAAACGTTTTTTATAAGCTGCTGGGTGATCGTCGAACCGCCGCCGTAGCTTGCTTTTGTGGGGATGAAGAAATTGTATATCGCCGAAGCGGTTCGCGTAGTGTCAACGCCATTGTGTTCCCAAAAGCGTTTGTCCTCGATGGCGACGTAGGCGTCGACGAGATGTTTGGGTATATCGGCGTATTCCGCCCACATACGGTTCTCGCTGCTCTCGAGTGTATCGTCCTCGAGCATTATCTCGTTGCCCTCTTTATCGACGTAATAAAGCGTGGTGGAAAGCGACGAATCGAATTTGAGGTTGTCGAGCCCCGTATAGTTCGCGTCGACGTTGTTTTTGATATAAAGCACGAACGAAACGCCGACGACGGCGCCGGTGATGATCCCGACAAGCAAAACCGTAAGCAGCACGTTAAGGGCGTAGGAAAGCACTTTGCGAACCACGAAAAGGGTACCTTTCAAAGTGGCGCCGACCGCCCTTTCGGTCTTGCTTTTGCCGCCGTGGTCGGCGGTTTTTTTGCCGGAAGAAGAGCCGTCCGGGGCGACAGCCTCGAAAGTCTTGGTGCTTCCCGACCCTTCGGCGGACACAATTATATCTTCGGTCGAAAATTCCTTTGTGCCTTCGTCCGGGTCCGGACCGTTTATATTCTTTTCATACTCCTGCATCGCTTTGACTCCTTTCGGAACAGAAATAAACGTTATTATTTTACCGCAACGTTGGCGTTGCCCATTATCTTTTTAAGCCCGGACAGAACGTTTTCGTCCAGGGCGACGTTTCTGCCTTTTGCCAGGCACCTGCGATCCTCTTCGGCAAAATAGACTATCACGCGCGATTTGCCGGGGAACGCGCTGACGTAATCAAGCGCGGAATCGAGTTTTTGCGCGTTTTCCGACGTCACTTTTAAATAAAGCGTTTGCTGAACGGGATAAGTCACGCGCGGCGGCAAAGGTTTTTGCGAGGATCGGCCGCCGAACTTCGCGCGCGCTTCATCGGGTGTAAACACCGACCTGACCAGCAGATCGATCTTTTCCTCGCCTTCTTCGCCGCCTTCGCGAAGCTGGACGTTCCCGGTGAAAACAAGCACCGAATTCTCGGTTATCCTGGCACCGGATTCGGTATAAACCGCCGGGAAGACGAGCGCTTCGAGCTCGCCGCAATCGTCCTCGAGGGTGACTATTGCCATTATATCACCTTTTTTTGTAACTTTTGAGCGTTTTTTTGTTACAAGTCCGATAAATATTTTAAGATCGCGTTCGTTCCCGCCGCTTTTTTGCACCCCGCCGGAAACAAGTCCGCGACGGAGTTCCTCGGTATCCGAAGCGCCGATCGACGAGGCAAGTTCGCGGTATCCGTCAAGCGGATGTCCCGAAAAATACAAACCGGTCATAGCTTTTTCGCCTGATAAAAGTTCGCTCTTCGGCAGTTCGGGGATATTCGCTTCGGGAAACTCGAACAAACCGGGTCCGCTCTCTTCCCCGCCGCCGAACAGGCTCATCTGCCCTTCGGAATTTCTGCCGCGTTCACGTGTGACCGCGGTGATCGCGGTTTCGATCCCGGCCAGCATAACGCTGCGTTTTATGCCGAAGCAATCCATTGCTCCGGCGATAATAAGCGATTCGAACGCTTTTGAATTGCCGAACGGGGCACAGCGGCTGAGGAAGTCGCCGATATCGCTGAACTTGCGTACTCGGCGCTCTTTTATAACCTTTTCGGCGAACAGTTCGCCCACGTTTTTTATCGCGGCGAGACCAAACCTCAAATCGTTCCCGTCGACCGAGAACACGGCTTCACTCGCGTTTACGTCGGGCGGGAGCAGCGCAATGCCCATCCTGGCGCAATCGGCGATATATTCCCCGACTTTTTCGTTATAACCCATTACCGTGTTGAGCAGAGAACACATATATTCGCGCGGGTAGTGGCATTTAAGATAAGCGGTGCGGTAAGCCGTTACGGCGTAAGCCGCCGCGTGACTTTTGTTGAAAGCGTATTTTGCGAACTCGCTCATCCGGTCGAATATCGTTTCGGCGTCGCCGCGGGATATTCCGTTTGCGACCGCGCCGGATACAAAACTGCCGCGCTCTTTTTCCATTACCTCGGGCTTTTTCTTCGCCATGGCGCGCCTTACAAGGTCGGCGTGACCGTAAGTATATCCCGCAAGGCTGCGGCAGACCTGCATTACCTGCTCCTGATAAAGCATTACGCCGCAGGTCTTTTCGAGTATCGGTTTAAGCTGCGGGACGATATATGAAGTGCGCTCGGGGTGCAGGCGGTTTTTAAGAAACGCGTCGATCGAAAGCGCCGGGCCGGGACGGTAAAGCGATATGACCGAAATGATATCCTCGAGATCGCGCGGTCGGAGTTTTGTAAGCAGCGAGCGCATCCCCTCGCTTTCGAGCTGGAACAGACCGATCGCGTGCCCTTCGGACAGAAGATCGAAGGTAGCTTTGTCGTCGAACCTGAGATCCTCGACTTTAAAGCCCGGAACTTTCTGCGCGATGCGTTTTTCGGCTCCTTCGATGATCGTAAGGAACCTTAAACCGAGAAAATCTATTTTTAACAGTCCGAGGTCAGCCACCGTGTTCATTGTGAACTGGGTGACGACGGTGGAATCGTTAAGCGCAAGCGGAAGGTATTTTGTAAGCGGTTCGTCGGTTATAACCACGCCGGTCGCGTGGGTGGAAGAATTGCGCGGACGCCCCTCCAGTTTGCGGGCAAATTCGATCAACCTTGCCGCGGCGGGATCGCTCCCGACGCGCTTGGCGAGGTCGGGGCTGTCTTTAAGCGCCGATTCAAGCGTAACGCCGTAATAGCGCGGAATGAGTTTTGCGATCTCGTCGACGGCGGAATAGCTCATTCCCAACGCGCGCCCGGCGTCCCGCACCGCCTGGCGGCAGGCGAGGGTTCCGAATGTGATTATCTGCGCAACGTGGGAACGCCCGTATTTTTCAGTGACGTATTCGATCACCTCCATACGCCGTTCATCGCAAAAATCTATATCAAAATCCGGCATACTGACCCGTTCCGGGTTAAGGAACCGCTCGAAAAGCAATCCGTATTCGATCGGGTCGACAGAGGTTATCCCCAAGCAATAGGCGCAAAGACTGCCGACTCCGCTGCCCCTGCCGGGACCGACGGGTATCGAGCGTTTTTTTGCGTAATTCACAAAATCCCATACGATAAGATAATAATCGTTGAACCCCATCGAATCGATAACGCCGAGCTCGTATTCGAGCCGTTCGTCGTATTCGTCGCTGTCGGCGGCGATCTTACCCTCCGCCCTTTTGGATCTTAACCCTTCGAGGCAAAGACCGCGGAGATAGGTTTTGGAATTATAAGGCAGCGGCGGGCGGAACGCGGGCAGATGCATATGGTCGAAATCAAAGCTGAAATTGCATTCATCAGCGATCTTTGCGGAATTTTCGACCGCTTCGGGCACGTCGGAAAACAGCGATTCCATCTCTGCGGCGGATTTAAGATAATGCTCGCTGCCTTTCATTGCGATGGGGTTATCGTCGACGGTGTTGCCCGTTCCGATCGCCGAAAGAAGTTTTTGTACCTGAGCGTCCTCACGCAGGATATAGTGCACGTCGTTAGTAGCGACGAGAGGGATCGAAAGCTCGCGGGAGAATCTTATAAGCGCGCGGTTGATCTCTTCCTGTCCTTCGATGCCGTGGCGCTGTAATTCGAGATAAAAATTGCCTCTGCCGAAGATCCTGTCATAAACGATTATCCGTTCGCGCGCAAGCGACATATCGCCGGCAAGTATCGCTTTCGGGATACTGCCCGACATACATGCCGAAAGCGCGATCAATCCCTCGGAATGTTCGGAAAGCATTTGGAGATCGGTGCGCGGACGCTGATAAAACCCCGCGGTGAAGGCTTTTGAAACGATCGCTACAAGGTTTTCGTATCCTGTACGGTTTTTGGCAAGCAGGATAAGATGAAAGTTTTCGGAATCCAACAGCCTGTCCTTTTGCTCCATCGAGCGCGGCGCGACGTAAACCTCGCACCCGACGATGGGCTTTATTCCCTCGGCGGCACAGGCTTTGCAAAAGTCGACGGCTCCGTACATAACGCCGTGATCGGTTATCGCCGCCGAATCCTGACCGGCCGCGCGCACCGCTTTCGGAATATCCGCTATCCGGCATTCACCGTCGAGCAGACTGTATTCTGTATGCAGATGAAGATGTGTAAAAGCCATTATAATTCGTCCGCTGTTTCGATCAATCTTTTAAAACGGTAGTTCAGTCCGGATTTACTTACGGGTTCGCGCATAAGCCCGCGAAGTTCCGCAAGGCTCATATCCGGGTTTGCAAGCCGCAGTTCGGCACATTCGCGCAGTTCCGGCGGCAGATTGGGCAGCATCCCGAACGATTCGATCTTTTTTATCGCGTCGACCTGCGCGGCGGCGGCGCGCGCCATTCTGTCGAGGTTGGCGGTTTCGGCGTTGGTGATCCGGTTGGCGTTGTTGCGGACGTCGCTGATAACCTTGGCGCTGATCATATCCAAAGCGGCTTTCACTCCGCCGCAAAGCGATATGACGTCCTCGATATCCTCGCTTTTTTTATAATAAAGCAAAGGTTTGCCCTTCCGCACAGTCGTTTTGGGAGGAATTCCGCTTTCGGAAAGCAAGTCGGAGATATATTCGGCGCGTTCAACGTCCGGCAAGGCAAAAGTAAGAATGGAATCACGTTCCGGCGAGCCGATGTACCCGCATTTTACAAATACTCCGCGCATAAAAGCGCCGATATCCTTTTCGCACGAGGGATCAGCTCTGCCAAGTTCAAGACCGAGCAGATAGTTGCGGCGGCAGCATTCTTTCTTCATTTCTATAGACGCAAGCTGCTCTTTTACCTCGGATGAATAGGACATTTTCAAAACTCCGTATCGATAAATCTTATTTCCGGTTCGAGTCTGACACCGGTGTTTTTAAGCACCCTGTCGCGCACAAGGCGCATAAGCTCCAGAATGTCGGAAGCGGTCGCGGCGCCCCTGTTTATAATGAACCCGGCGTGTTTTTCCGAAACTTCGGCTCCGCCGACGCGGGTCCCTTTAAGCCCGCACTGCTCGATAAGCGCTCCGGCGTAATACCCCTCGGGGCGTTTGAACGCGCTTCCGCAGGAAGGATATTCCAGCGGCTGGCTTTTTTTGCGGCGAGCCATAAGATCTTCCATTTTTGCGGCTATTTCGTTCCTGTCGCCGGGAAGAGTCGAAAACTTTGCCGAAAGCAGCACATAACCTTTATCGGCAAAAGCGCTTTTCCGGTAGCCGAACCCGAGTTCCGCGGCAGAAACGGTTTTGTCTTCAAGATTGTTGTCGAGAACGGTGCATTCTGTCAAGCGCTGAGATATCTCGCCCCCGTACGCTCCGGCGTTCATAAAAGCGCCGCCCCCGACCGTGCCGGGGATGCCGTGACAGAATTCCAGCCCCGAACGGGAGTTATCCCTTGCGCAGCGCGCCAGCGACGAAAGCGTTTCGCCGCACAGCGCCTCCAACGTTCCGTCGGCGCCGCAGGATACCCCGCGCACGCCGCAGGTGACGACGACGGCGCCATCGAACCCGGAATCGGGGAAAACCAGGTTGGAGCAGTTGCCGACCACAATAAAGCGTTCGCCTTTAAAGGCAAGGTCCCGCAATGCCGATCCCAGTGCGGATATACTGTCGGGCAGTACGATATATTTTGCGTTTCCGCCGACACGCATACTGCAATAAGGCGCAAGCGGTTCGTTTTCTTTTATTAAATAAGCCAAAGGTAACACCCCGAAACATATTTATACAGTTTTATTATACTATACTTTTGAGCAAATTACAATAAATTTTTTGCATTTACGGCGGGTCAAAAACGCCGTTTCCGGTCTTTTTTTGACTGTTTTTGCAAAAAAGAATAAAAACGGTTATTTTTTGATCTACGCTATTGATTTTAGGCGGCATTTTTGGTAGAATCTTTTAAAGAAACAAACTTGCGGGATCGTTCTTATGATTAAAAACCTTTTTTACGTTTTCGCCATAAGCGTCGTGCCGGTTATCGAGCTTCGCGGCGCGATTCCGGCGGGGGCGGCTTTGGGCTTGAATATGTGGCTCTGCCTGCTCGCGGCGGTTTTGGGTAATCTTCTGCCGGTGCCTTTTCTTATAATCTTCGGCGGAAAAGTGCTGCGCTGGCTTGCAAAATTCGAAAAATTCGGCAAACCGTTCCGCAAAATACTCGAGATCGGCGAGAAAAAAGCCGGGAAAATGAAAAAAACGGTTTTTTGGGGTCTGCTCGCCTTTGTGGCGGTGCCTCTCCCCGGGACCGGCGCCTGGACGGGTTCGCTGGTGGCGATAACGCTCGGTCTGGACATAAAAAAAGCGTTTCCTCCCATTGCCGTCGGCGTTATCCTCGCCGGGCTGGTAATGATGCTCGGATCTTACGGCGTCGTGGCGTTTTTGAGAGTATTCGCCTGATAAAAACAGTTTATAAATTTTCAGTTATAAAGGAGCAAATAAAATGATCAAAATCGGTTTTATCGATCACTTTCTCGATGAATGGCACGCGAACAACTATCCCAAGTTTATCGGCGACGCCTGCGGCGACGAATTCAAGGTGGCTTACGCTTATGCCGAAAAGGACAAGGAAGGCGGGCTTACCACCGATGAATGGTGCGAAAAGTTCGGAGTCGAGCGCTGTTCGACGATAAAAGAAGTCGTCGACAAAAGCGACGTAATAATCGTTCTTTCGCCGGATAATCCCGAACGCCATCTCGACCTCTGCCGCGAACCGCTTGCAAGCGGAAAACGCGTTTACGTCGACAAGACTTTCGCCCTTTCCAAAGAAGTGGCGAAAGAGATCACCGCCATTGCCGAAGCGCACAACACGCCTTTCTATTCCACCTCCGCTCTGCGCTTTGCAAACGAGCTTAAGGAGTTAAAGCGCGAGGGGATCTGCTTTATCAACTCCCGCGGGCCCGGCAATTTCGACACCTACGCCATCCACCAGATCGAACCGATCGTCTGCCTTATGGGTTCCGGCGCAAAACGTATTATGTCTGTCGGCAGCGGCAAATATGAATCGATGGTAATCGAGTTTGAAAACGGCAGGAGCGCCGTTATGTCGCATTACGGCTGGAACGGCGGGATCGATTTCGAATTCACCGTAAGCTACGAGGACGGCACGAACGTAAAAGTCCCGCAGATGAGCGAATACTTCCCCAACTTCATCAAAGGCCTGTGCGAATTCTTCAAGACCGGCAAGACCTTCGCCGCTCACGACGAAACGATATCCATTATGGGCATCATCGAAGCCGGCAACAAAGCGCTGAAAAAACCCGGCGTGTGGGTAGAGATCTGACCGAAAAAGAAGCAAAAAATCAAAAGAAGTCCGTTCAGCAACGGACTTCTTTTTGTTCATTCGATTCATTCGATTCATTCGATTCATTCGATTCTTTCGATATTTTGTCTTCGCTTATTTCATACAGAAGTTTTGCGTTGTTTTCTTTGATAACTTCGCTTTTCAAAACATTGCCGGTTCTTTTTTCGATCAGGTCGCGGTAAACCGTGCCGAGCCGGTAAACTCCGTCGTCACGGCGGACGAAGCGTTCGTTTTCGATATGGATATGATAACTGTATTCGAGGTTTTTATCGCATAACAGTCTGCCGTGCAGATAATTGTCATCGGTGTAAACAAGCAATTGAAAAGTTGCGTCGGTATCGTTGCGAAAGCGGTAATCGATATAATTATATCCTACCGCGCTTCCCGTGCCGAAAGGTATCTTGCGGCCGTAATCAGGGAACAGATCGTAACCGTCGTGATGGTGATGCTCGGTTATTGTGAGCGGCGAATGGAGAACCATCCAATGGATAAGGTTGGAAAACTGGCACATACCGCCGCCGATGCCTTTCCCGGTGACGCCTTTTGCTATGGTGAGCCCTTCGAGATAGCCTTTTTTTGCGCTTGTTCTGCCGACAAGATGCCAAAACGAG
>CAMZED010000020.1 GCA_947305675.1 uncultured Clostridia bacterium
TTCAATTCCTCGCAGGAGATCACGGTACACGTAAACGTAATCGCTCCCGAGCCGGTCGAAAGCTCGGCTCCCGCGCAGGAATCCGGTTCGGAACCGGAAGATCCGCCGGCAATTCAGACGACGGAATTCCCCGGCTGGGCTGTCGTCGTTGTCGCGGTGCTCGCTTCGGCGATCGTCGCCGTGGCGGTAGTTATGATCGTCAAAAAGACTTCCAAACGAAAATAATTCCGATGCCGACGGGCATAATAAGAAAGCGCCGTTGTTCAGGAGAAAAAGATGTTCAAAAGCATTTTCAGTAAATACCTCACGACGTTCACTGTCATCCTTTTAAGCTGCATTCTTGCGATAATTGCTTCGGTGACGGTGGTAACCGTCGACGATATGCGCTCGGCGCAGTATTCGACAATGCGTTCTGTCGCGGGGAGCGTTGCCGCCGCGATCGAAGCGGTCGCAAAAGATATGTCGTTCAACTCGGTCGACGAGACGTTTACGCGCTCCGGTACGGTAAAAAGCGTTATTGCCGCGGAATCTGCGGGCAGCGGCAGTTTGATCTATGTTTTCGGCGCAGACGGAAGGTTTGTAGGCGCTTCGGCGGGGATCCCCGAAAAGGATCTTTCACCCGCCGCGGTAAACAAAATGTTCACCGTAAGCGATTCATACGCCGTAAGTACCGTCGAAGGACTTTACAACGAGAATATGGTGAACATATATCGCGTCGGGAACGTCAACGGCGAAAGATATATCGTTCTCGTGAGCGATATGAAGCTCTCACGCGGGGTGATGGACAAAAAAATGGTCCTTGTCGCCGTTACGGTCTCGCTTTGGGTGTTCCTTGCGGCGATGATATCGCTTTACGTCATATCGCGGCGGACTACAAGACCGCTGAGCCAGATCGTCCAAGCGGCAAAAGGATATGCCAAGGGCAGATTCGATCAGAAGATCGAAGTCAGCGGGCAGGATGAAGTCGCCGAACTCGCCAAAGCGATAAACGAGATGGCTTCGTCGCTCGCACATATCGAAGAAGTGAGGAATTCTTTCATCGGCAACGTTTCACACGATCTTCGCACTCCAATGACCACCATAGCCGGATTCGTCGACGGGATCCTCGACGGGACCATACCCCCCGAAAACCGCGAATACTACCTTAACATTATATCGAGCGAGGTGCGCCGGCTTTCGAGACTTGTCAACAGTCTTCTGGAAATGTCGCGTATGGAAAGCGGCGCCAGCCTGAATTTTGTCGACTTTAACCTTACCGAAAAAGCGCGCAACGTGCTGATCTCTTTCGAAAAAAAGATCGACGCGAAAAAGCTTGATATAGAATTCGACGGCGGCGACGAGGATCTGTTCGTCAACGCCGACGCCGATTCCATCCATCGCGTTATATTTAACCTTATCGACAACGCGATCAAATTCACTCCCGAAGGCGGAAAAATAACCGTAAAGGTGGAAAGCGTCGCGGATGGCCGCCGGAAACGCAAAGCGCGGTTTTCGATCCGAAACACCGGCGACGGCATACCCTCCGAGGAGCTTCCGCACATATTCGAAAGGTTTTATAAAACCGACAGGTCGCGCGGGCTCGATAAGACCGGGACCGGTCTTGGGCTTTATATCGCAAAAACCTCGCTCGTCAACCACGGAGAGGATCTTGCCGCGGAATCTGTCGCGGGAGAATATACCGAGTTCAGCTTTTCGCTAAGGCTTGCGGAAACAAAAGAAAAATAATTTTCCGGATTAAAGGGTTTTTTAAGAAATCGGTGTTATCATTCGGTCAAACGGAAGATAATACTTAAGGGCAAAACGGTTCGCATCGCCGCCGTGTTTGCCCGGAAACGGAGAAAGATATTATGAATAACGATTATAATAACGGCTATAACAACCAGTCGCCGTCCGACGGGAACCGCCCGGATTATACTTATAACTGGAACGGTTCGGAACACCGCCGCAACGACCGCCGCGGCGGCGCCAAGCATTACGCCGTCGTTGCGGTGATCGTGCTGCTTATCGCGGCGCTTGCCGTCACCGCGGTCATCGGTTACCGCAGTGCCGCCGACCGTTTCGTAAGCGGGACCGCGTCCGAATCTTCCGGCGATAACTCCGAATCGAGCCGTTCCGCCGGCGCCAACTCCGGCGGTGAACTTGTCGCCGATACTTCACGCACGAATTATTCCGATCCGGAATTCGTCCCGCGCACCGACGTCGAAAAGGTCCCCGGCACGCTTACCGAAATATACGAACAGGCTTCGGTTTCGTGCTGCACGATAAAAGCAACCACAAACACCGGTTATTCCATCGGCAGCGGTTTTGTGATCGATTCCGAAAACGGTTATATCGCCACCAACCATCACGTTATCAACGGCCAAAAAAGCATAACGGTCACTTTTTACGACGGCACTTCTTACGACGCCGAACTGATCGGCAGCGACGCCACCACCGATCTCGCGGTGCTTCACATCGAAGCCGATGGTCTTAAAGCGCTTCCGATCGGCAACTCGCAGGATCTTAAGATCGGCGAGCAGGTAATGGCGATCGGCACGCCTTATTCCGAAATGCTCGCCGGCACTATGACAGTCGGGTATATCAGCGGCATAACGCGCGATTTCAAAATCACAAACGCCTACGGCAAAACAGTAAAGGTAATGACTCTTATCCAGACCGACTGCCCGATCAACCCCGGGAACAGCGGCGGACCGCTGATCGATATGGCGGGCAACGTGGTAGGGATCAATTCGCTTAAGATAAGGGCCGAGGAATACGAAGGACTCGGGTTCGCCATCCCCATAACCGAGGCAACCGAAATATTCACCAAACTCATCAAAGGCGAGGAAATAACTTCAAGCGGCATCGCTTCCGCTTCGCCTTATCTGGGCATAAACGTCTATGATCTCGAGGCGGGTCTGAGTTATTACCGCATATCTCCGAAGTGCGAATATCCTTCCGGCGTGCTTGTCGCTTCGATCTCCAACGCCGATTCCGCGGTTTACAAAGCCGGGCTCGCTTTCTTTGATATCATCACCGAGTTCAACGGCAAGGCTGTCGATACGGCAAGCGGCCTTGTCGACGAACTCAACAAATATAAAGCCGGCGACGAGGTCACTTTGACCGTGTTCCGGTTCAACCGCGGGTTGACTTCGGGCGAGTACCTTACGCTCACCTTCAAGCTCGACGCCGTCGGGTCATAAAAACGCTTACCGCTTTTCTCATATTGTTCTCCTTTAGCGCACGGGGTCGCCTTTCGGCGGCTCCGTGTCGTTTTTATTCGTTTGGAATAATATATTCGCCGTAGGAATAACCGCGCATCCCGGCGTATTCGACAAGATACCACCCGTTTTCGCTTCCGAATAACGCGATCTCGGCACCGTCGGGTATCTGCCCGATTATCGTTGCGCCGGTATTCGGCGCTTCGCGGATGTTAAGCCTGCCGCCTTGGGTTTTAACTCTTCCGCGTCCGACATCCGGCGCGGGATCGATCAGCGGCATACCGAAGTATTCCGCGACCGAAAGCGACAGATATTTTGCGATCGCGCGAAGGTTGTTCTTTATCCATTCGGCGTCGGTCTCGTTGTCGTGGTAAGCGATCTCGATCAATACCGCCGGCGCGACCGTGTTGTTTAGTTCATAAAGGCTTGTCGTCGCCAAAGTCCTTACCCGTGCCGGATCGTAATAGATCTTTCGCATATTGTCGGCTATTATTTCGGCAAAACGTTTTCCGTCGCCGCTCGAAGGGTAATAATATACGTCGCATCCGGTCTGCCTGCCGTAGTTCGCGCTTCCCGAAGCGTTTGAATGAAGCGCCAGGTGCAAAAGATAATTGCCGGCGTTCGAAGCCCTTACCGAAGCGCCTACCGTTCCCGAAGGGTCGTTCCTCCCGAACGTGATCCCGCTGGCGGTAAGATAAGGTTCCATATAATCGGCTACGAGGTTCATATAGTATTCCTCGCTTCCGCTGCCGTCGTAATAAGAATTGTAATCCTGTGTGGACGGACTTAAAAAAAGCATCGGCATATGTTCTTCTCCTCTCGGTAACTTTGTTGAAAGTATATGCCTTTTAACGGTGTTACGACAAAAAAAGAACGGCTTTTGAGCCGTTCGGGAACTGTTTGATTATTATTCGTGGAAGACAAAGCTGCCGGTGACGGTGCCGAGCACGTCTTTAACGCTGTCGTAATCGTCGTTGACGGCGGTAAGTGTAACGATATAAACCGTTCCGTTCCTGCAGCAGATCACCTGGTCGTATAAATAAGTCTTTTCGCTGTATCTGCCGGAATAGCGAACCTTCAGCGCGACGGTATCGCCGAGCTTGGTTTCCTCGCCGTCTTTGGCGTTTTCGCCTTCCTCGGTCTGCCCGAGCATTTTGAAATCAAGAAGGTTATCGGAAAGGTCTTTTTTATATTGCTTCCAATAATCCCGCGCGCCGGTGTTTACGTCGGAAAGACCGAACGTAAGTACGTTTATGCTCGCGTACTGGGCGATAAGATCGCTCTTGTTCAGGTCTTTGCGGATGGCAACTATACCGTCGTTTTCGGCAATATCCCAATCGTCGGGATAATTAAAACTGTAATAGACGGCGTCGTTCCCGGCGGCGCGCCCGGCGACCTTCTGCCCGTCGGGAGCGCTGACCTCCGCGTTATTGGTGCATCCGGCAAGCGCCGCGACGGCGAATAAAACGATAAGAGTCAAAGATATAATTCTCTTCATTCGGTACCTCCTAACCAAGGGTCAGTTCTGTATTCTTTCCGTTATAACGGTAATAAACCTTTTTGATCTCCGCTTCTCCGGTCTGCACAACGATTTTCGCGTAACCGTCTTCGTCGCGTTCAAACGCTTTGCTTCCGTTTGCGGATGCGACGAAAGTCACGTAAAGACATCCGTCCGAAACGTCCGATTCACAGCCGCAGACGAAATAACCTTCTTTTTCGCAGCTGACGCGGCAGGTAAAGATCCCTTCGGAAGCGGTCGAGGCGTCAGCCACGGCGATATCTTCAAGCGCCAACTCGGTTTCCGAAGATCCGAACAGCGAATAACTTGCAAATATCAACAGCGCCGCCGCGGCGAGTGAAATAACAACAGCTACCGCACGTCTCATAATCAAACGCTCCTTTGCTTTACCGAATTATCCGTACGTATCCGACCACTTTGTATATTATAACTCAGTCCTATAAAAAACGCAATAGCAAAATCATTCGAAATTCTTTATATAACCGTTAAAAAAACACTTGTTCTTTTTTTCGCGTCGTGGTATAATAATATGATAAATTCCGTCACGGCGAAAAGGGGTTCTTTATGGCGAACGAAAAATTCAAACTTGTCTCTGATTATAAGCCGACCGGCGACCAGCCTCAGGCGATCTCGGCGTTGGTAGAGGGCTTGCGCCGCGGCGACCGCGATCAGACACTTATCGGCGTTACCGGATCGGGCAAGACTTTCACAATGGCAAACGTTATCGCACAGATGAACCGCCCCGCCATTATTTTAGAGCCAAACAAGACTCTCGCCGCGCAGATCTGCTCCGAGTTAAAAGCGCTGTTCCCCGAAAACGCGGTGGAGTTCTTCGTATCGTATTACGATTATTATCAGCCCGAAGCCTACGTCCCCGGCAAAGATATTTATATCGAAAAAGACGCCGCCGTCAATTCCGAGATCGACAAACTCCGCCATTCGGCGACAAGCTCGCTCTTCGAGCGGCGCGACGTGATCATAGTCGCCTCGGTAAGCTGCATCTACTCGCTCGGGGACCCGCAGGAATACGCCGCGCAGATGCTTTCGATAAGGCGCGGATCGATCTTCCCGCGCGATGATATAATAAAAAGGCTGGTCACTTTGCAATACGCAAGGAGCGATATCGGCTTCGAGCGCAACAATTTTCGCGTCCGCGGCGACGTGCTTGAGATATTTCCTTCGAACACCGATACCAACGCCGTCAGGGTGGAACTTTTCGGCGACGAAGTCGACCGCATCTCGCAGATAAACACGGTTACCGGCGAGGTCGTTGCCGATATGTCTCACATCGCCATCTACCCGGCGACTCACTATATGACCAATTCCGAGACCCGCAAAAAAGCGCTTGACGATATTATCGCCGAGCTCGACGAGAGGATCGCTTATTTCGAAAGTGAGAACAAATTCTTAGAGGCTCAGCGCATCCGCGAACGCACCATGTTCGACGTTGAGCAGATACGCGAGATCGGCTTTTGTTCCGGGGTCGAAAACTATTCCCGCGTGCTTTCCGGCAGGGCGCCGGGCAGCGCGCCCTATACATTGCTCGATTATTTTCCCTCGGATTTCATTATGTTCCTCGACGAAAGTCACATAATGCTCCCGCAGATACGCGGAATGGAATCGGGCGACAGGATGCGCAAGAAAAACCTTATCGATTACGGCTTCCGCCTCCCCTCCGCCTATGACAACCGCCCGCTGAAGTTTTCGGAATTCGAGGAAAAGCGCGGGCAGACGGTCTACGTCTCCGCCACGCCGAAGGAATACGAGCGCAATCTGTCGACTCAGCTTGTCGAACAGATCATCCGTCCGACCGGGCTTTTGGATCCGAAGGTCATCGTCCGTCCGACAAAAGGTCAGATCGACGATCTCGCCGGGGAGATACGCATACGCGCAAAACGCGGCGAAAGGGTGCTTGTAACCACTCTCACCCGCAAAATGGCGGAGGATCTCACCGAGTTTTTCGAGCTTTCCGGGATAAAAAGCCGCTATCTGCACTATGATATCGACACCATCGAGCGTATGGACATACTGCGCGGACTGCGCGCCGGCGAATTCGATGTTCTTGTCGGCATAAACCTCCTGCGCGAGGGGCTCGATCTGCCGGAGGTTTCGCTTGTCGCCATACTCGACGCCGATAAAGAAGGCTTCCTGCGCGGCGAGATATCGCTGGTCCAGACAATAGGCCGCGCCGCCCGCAACGCCGACGGCACCGTGATAATGTACGCCGACACGGTGACGGGTTCGATGGATCGCGCCATAAAAGAGACAGAACGCCGCCGCCGTATTCAGGATGAATACAACAAGGCGCATGGCATAACTCCGAAGACGATAATCAAGGATATATCCACTCCGCTCGCCATTACCACCGTCGCCGATATAGCCGAGGCGGAAAAGAGCGAAAAAGGCAAACTTACCCCCGAAAAGAAGAAGAAACTTATCGACAAACTCACGTCGGATATGAAGCGCGCCGCGAAGGAACTCGATTTCGAGACCGCCGCGATACTCCGCGACAGGATAAGACGGCTGATGTAAGGCAGCCGATCCGACCGAAAGCCGTGTTTTACGGCAGAATTGCAGATTTTGCAAGAAAGGATCGCTATGGAACCGAGAGAACTGCTTGAAATACTTCACACCGCCGAAAAGCTCAAAGACGCGACGCGGCACAGTTATACGTCCGCCGGCAGGCGCGAAAGCGTCGCCGAGCATTCCTGGCGGCTTGCACTGTTTGCCTATTTTACCGCCGGTTGGTTTCCCGAAGCCGATAAAGACAAGCTGATAAAAATGTGCCTTATCCACGATCTCGGCGAGGCGTTTACCGGGGATATCCCTTCGTTCGACAAGACCGAATACGACGAGGAACGCGAAAAACGCGAACTTTACGCCTGGGTGGATACCTTGCCTTCGCCTTATAAAGACGAAATGCTTGCGCTTTATTCCGAAATGGAATCGCGCGAGACGCTCGAAGCGAAGATATTCAAGGCGCTCGACAATATGGAAGCCGTCATTCAGCACAACGAGGCGGATATTTCCACCTGGATCCCGAAGGAATTCACGCTGAACCTTACCTACGGCGCGGATAAAGCCGCGTTCTCGCCGTTCCTCGCCGCCCTGCGCGAAGAGGTGCGGAAAGACACCGAAGCAAAAATCGCCGGCGACGGCAACTGAAAACCGGCAGCCCGGCGGGCCGCGGAACGGCGCCGCCGTATTACAAGAACCCAACACAGGAGAAACGTATGTCAGACAAAATAAAAGTGCGCGGAGCGCGCGTGCATAATCTTAAAAATATCGACGTCGAGATCCCGCGCAATGAACTCGTCGTGTTCACCGGGCTTTCGGGCTCGGGCAAATCGTCGCTCGCGTTCGACACTCTTTACGCCGAGGGGCACCGGCGGTTCGTCGAATCGCTCTCGTCCTACGCGAGGATGTTTCTCGGGCAGCTGGACAAGCCCGACGTAGACCAGATAGAGGGTCTTTCCCCGGCGATAGCGATCGACCAGAAGACCACTTCGCGCAATCCGCGTTCCACCGTCGGCACCACCACCGAAATATACGATTATCTCCGCCTGCTTTACGCGCGCATCGGCGTTCCGCACTGCCCGATCTGCGGCGAGGTGATCGAACAGCAGTCTGTCGACGAAATCGTTGAAAAGGTAAACGTACTTGAGGAAGGCGTGCGCTTTATGGTGCTTTCCCCGGTGGTCAGCGCTAAAAAAGGCATGCACGAAAAGGTGTTTGAGGACGCCCGCCGGAGCGGGTTCGTCCGCGTGCGCGTCGACGGCAATATGTACGATCTTTCCGAGACGATAACGCTTGACAAAAACATAAAGCACGATATCGACATAGTCGTCGACAGACTTGTTATGCGCCACGGCACGGTCGATTCCCGCCTTGCCGAAAGCATCGAAACCGCTTCTAAACTTTCCGACGGCATAATCAAGATCCTGCTGCCCGACGACAGTTCCGACGACAACGAGATGACTTTTTCTCAGAATTACGCCTGCAAAACTCACGGCGTTTCGATAGGGGAACTTACCCCGCGGATGTTCTCGTTCAACAATCCCGCAGGCGCCTGCGAAGCCTGCGGAGGTCTGGGCGAAAACAACGTTTTTTCCGAGGAAAAACTCATCCCGGACAAATCGCTTTCGATCTATTCCGGCGCAATAGTCTGCAACGGGTTCAAAAGCGCCGAGCCGGGCGGATATCTCGCCGATCTTATCAATTCGGTCGGCAAATATCACGGGTTCGACGTCCATACGCCCATAAAAGATTATTCCGAGGAAGCCTACGACGTTTTGATGTACGGCAACAAACGCAAGCGCAAATCGGTATCGGAACCTTCGTTCAAAGGCGTTATCGGGATGCTCGATCACCGTTATAAAATGGGCGGAGGATATGAATCGCGCGAATATTACGAGCAGTTTATGGATTACATCCCCTGTCCCGAATGCCGCGGCAGACGGCTGAAGCACGAATCGCTTTCGGTCACTGTCGGCGGGCTGAACATTATGGATCTGTGCGATATGTCTGTCGTCGATTCGCGTCGGTTTTTCGCAAACCTCAAACTTTCAAAAACTCATTCCGCAATAGCAAAAGAAATACTTAAAGAGATCAACTCCCGGCTTTCCTTCCTCGAAAACGTCGGACTGGGGTATTTGACTCTTTCGCGCAAGGCGGGTTCGCTTTCGGGCGGGGAAGCCCAGAGAATAAGGCTTGCCACCCAGATCGGTTCTTCACTCGTCGGCGTTATGTACGTGCTTGACGAACCGAGCATCGGTTTGCATCAGCGCGATAACCGCAAACTTATCAATACGCTTAAAAAACTGCGCGATCTCGGCAACACCGTGCTTGTCGTCGAACACGACGAGGAAACCATCGAATCAGCCGATTACGTTGTCGATATCGGTCCCGGCGCCGGGATCCACGGCGGCGAAGTCGTGTTCACCGGTACTCCCGATCAGCTAAAAGAGTGCGATTCTTCGGTGACCGGACGCTATCTTTCCGGCAAAGAAAAGGTCGCCGTTCCCAAAAAACGCCGCCCCGGAAACGGAAGGTTCATAACCGTGGTCGGCGCGCGTGAAAACAACCTTAAGGATATAGACGTGACCATACCTTTGGGCAGGTTCGTCTGCGTGACCGGCGTTTCGGGGTCCGGCAAATCGTCGCTTATAAACTCGGTACTTTACAATACGCTTGCGCGTAAGCTCGGCAAACTTTCGGTCATTCCCGGCAAACACCGCGAAATAGTCGGCGCCGACGAAATCGACAAGATAATCCAGATCGATCAATCGCCCATCGGGCGCAATCCGCGTTCCAACCCGGCGACATATATCGGTCTGTTCAACGATATCCGCGCGGTGTTCGCCTCCACGCCCGAAGCGAAAGCACGCGGATACGGCGAGGGAAGGTTTTCCTTTAACGTAAAAGGCGGCAGGTGTGAAGCCTGCCACGGCGACGGGACTCTTACAATAGAAATGCACTTTCTGCCCGACGTTTACGTCACCTGCGACGTCTGCAAAGGTAAACGGTACAACCACGAAACGCTCGAGATCAAATACAAGAACAAGTCGATCTACGACGTGCTTGAGATGACCTGCGAGGAAGGTCGCGAGTTTTTCCAAAACTATCCCTCGATAAAACGCAAACTCGATACTTTGTGCGATGTCGGTCTTGGATACGTCAAGATCGGCCAGCCCGCCACGACGCTTTCGGGCGGGGAGGCTCAAAGGGTCAAACTCGCAAACGAACTTGCGCGCCGCGCGACCGGGAAAACGCTTTACGTCCTTGACGAGCCGACGACCGGTCTGCATACCGACGACGTAAACAAACTTGTTTCGGTGCTCCAAAAACTCGTCGACGCCGGAAACAGCGTGGTGGTCATCGAGCATAATCTCGATCTTATCAAAACCGCCGATTATATCATCGACCTCGGACCCGACGGCGGCGACGCCGGCGGCAGAGTGGTGGCAAAAGGCACACCGGAAGAAGTAGCCGCCAACGAAGACAGTTATACCGGATTCTATCTTAAGGAGAAACTTTTGTAATGGATCTCGACAGATATTCAGAATTGCTCGAAGCAGTCGAAAAACCGGGCAGATACGTCGGCGGCGAATTCGGATCGCTTATACCCGACCCCGCTTCCGCCGAACTGCGCATCTGCTTCTGTTTTCCCGATACTTACGAAATAGGAATGTCTAACCTCGGCGTAAAGATACTTGCGGATTGCTTCAACAAGACCGGATTCGCCGTGTGCGAGCGCAGTTATATGCCCTGGCCGGATATGAAAGAGCAGCTCGAAAAGCATAAAATCCCGCTTTACGCGCTTGAAAGCGGCGATCCGCTTTGCAAATTCGACGTTGTCGCCTTTACTTTGCAGTATGAACTGTCATATACTAACGTGCTTCAGATGCTGGCGCTCGGCAATATCCCGCTCAGAAGCGATAAAAGATCCGGTAACGACCCGATAATCATCGCGGGCGGGCCCTGCGCCTACAATCCCGAACCGCTCGCCGATTTTATCGATATCTTTTCGATCGGAGAGGGCGAGGAAGCGCTTGTCGAACTTGCCTCGTTCATAAACGAAAGCCGCAAAAAAGGCGTCCCGCGGGAGGATATTCTTTTCGGCGCTTCGCAAATAAAAGGCTTCTACGTTCCCTCGTTGTACAGCGTCGCTTATAACCCCGACGGAACTCTCGCTTCGTTTTCTCCCAACCGTGAAGGAGTTCCCGCGACCGTCGAAAAAAGGATAATCACCGATCTCGATTCGGTGTCTTTTCCGCGGCGCTGCGCCGTTCCTTTTCTCGAGACGGTACACGACCGCGTAATGCTGGAGGTGTTCCGCGGGTGTCTGCGCGGCTGCAGGTTCTGCCAGGCGGGGATGATTTACCGCCCCTACCGCGAGAAATCGCCCGAAACGCTCAACGCCGACGCAAAAGAGGCGATAGAATACAGTGGTTATTCCGAAGTGGCGCTCACCAGCCTTTCGATCAGCGATTATTCCGGACTTCCGCGGCTGATAGACGATCTTCTCGCCTGGACCGACGGTAAAAAGGTCAACCTTTCGCTGCCCTCGATGCGTATCGACAGCTTTTACGAGGAGCTTCTGCAAAAAGTTTCCTCGGTCCGCAAAAGCGGGCTTACCTTCGCGCCGGAAGCCGGAACTCAGCGTATGCGCGACGTGATAAACAAAAATATCACCGAGGACGAGATCCTTCTTGCCTGCGCAAGGTCGTTCGACAACGGCAGAAACAGCCTTAAACTTTATTTTATGAACGGATTGCCGACCGAGACCGACGAGGATATAAAAGGCATCGCCGCGCTCGCACAGAAGATAGTCGATCTGTTCTATTCAAAAAAGCGTTACGGCAGGGGAGTCACGGTGACGGTAAGCGTTTCGTGCTTCGTTCCGAAGCCGTTCACTCCGTTCCAGTGGGAAGCGCAGGATACCATCGAAGAACTCGAACGCAAACAGCAGCTGCTTAAATCCGAAATAAAGACAGGGAAGATATCATATAAATATCACGACGCGCGCGTCTCCCGCGTGGAAGCGGTTTTCGCCCGCGGGGATCGCAAACTCTGCCGCGCAATGCAGCTTGCTTTCGAGCGCGGGATTATGCTCGATGGCTGGGACGAATATTTCGATTACGACAAATGGATGCAAGTATTTGCCGATTGCGGGATCGATCCCTCTTTCTACGCCAACCGCGAATTCGGGCGGGATGAACTGCTTCCCTGGGATTTCATCGATATCGGCGTGACAAAGCGGTTTTTATTGAGCGAGTACAGCCGTGCGCATTCATCGCTGACCACACCGGACTGCCGGACAAAATGTTCGGCTTGCGGCGCCGCAAAACTCTGCCGCGATAATAAATGCGTCTGCAACGACAGGAGGGAACAGAATGCCTGACGTACGCGTTGTTTTTACAAAGACCGGAACTCTGCGCTATATATCGCACCTCGATCTTCAGCGCGCGATCGCGCGGCTTTTGGTCCGTTCCGGTCTGCCGATAGTCTATACCGAGGGTTTCAACCCTCATCCGCGCCTTAATATCGCTCTGCCTCTTTCGGTTTATCAGGAGGGCGAACGCGAAGTGTTCGATTTCCGCATATCCGAAGATCTTCCGATTTCTTCCGTCACCGAATCGCTCAATAAAGCGGTCTTTCCGGGCAGCAGGATCGTCGAAGCCGCTTATATCACCGGGAAGAGCGCTCCGCGGAGTGCGGTTTACCGGATCGTAATGGAAACCGATATCGGCGAAAAAGAGTTTTCCGCGGCGCTGGACGGCGGTATGATCGTCACCAAACGCTCGAAATCCGGAGAGAAGGAAGTCGATATCGCGCCGATGATAAAATTGCTGTCAGCCCGCCGCGAAGGCGGTTCGCTCACCGTAAAAGCCGAACTTCCGGCTTCGGGGAACGATTATCTTAACCCTTCTTATATTCCGGCGTATTTCGGCGACCGTATAAAATCGGTAAGGATAGTGCGCGAGAATATAAATTTCTATTGAAATAATCATATTTGTTTGATATAATCGTCTTAAATGTATAAAGGTGCGGTTTATGAAGAATCTTATCAAAGCTGTTCTGGTTTTTTCGGCAGTGTGCCTGGCGATTTGTTCCTGCGCTTCCGACCCCGAACCTCCCGTTTCGGAACCGGAACCTTCCGGGGTCGAAAGCTCCGTACAAACGGGTCCCGACGCCGAGGAGATCGAACGGCTTATCGCCAACGACGAACAACTTATAAACATCTTTTACAACGGAACACTTGCAAACAAAGAAGTTTTGCAGCCCGCCGCGGTCGGCTCCGAAAGCGGTTTTGCCGATTATACGGCGATTTCCTCGCTCATCCGCGAAACCTATACCGAATCGAGCGGAATGTCGGGGTTCTTCGCGGCTTTGCCGGGTGTGGGTTATCCCGCCATCGACGACCGCGAGGGCAGGACCTACGCGTTTTATCACCCCGGCAGTTCATTCACTGATTTTATCGACATTTCGACGGTTTCCGTCACGCAGACCGAGCCCGGTCGCTGCAGTATCGAAGCCGCCACCCTCTCCGGGATAAAAGTAAGCGTCGGCTGCGCGTTTGAGGTATCGAAAGGCTGGCGGCTTGAAAACAGCGTTTGCAGATCGCTGCCCGAGACGAGCGACCATTACGATCACAGCTTCCCGGATTCACGCATCGGGTCGTTAAAAGCGTTCAAAGGCGAACTGCTCGCTGTCGAGCTTTATATTTCAGATAAATCCGGCGGTTTCGAAGAGGAGACGCGCAGTATCTTATCAGAGCGTATCGGCGCGGCGCTTGATTATTTTGCTTCGCTCAGCAAATCTTTCGGCAATACCGTAAATGTCACCCGCAAGACCGTTCAGTTCATGCATAAAGATCTGCTCGGCAACAGCATTTACGACCTGGATCTTGTGCTTGCCGAAACCTCGCTCGGAGGAGTTCCGGGTCTGCTCGAAGCCGAATACGACCTCGGCGCTTACGACAACTATCTTGTATTTGTCTGCATAGATAAAGATTTCGCAACCGCGTCGCAGAAATATACAACCGAAAACGGGACCGCTCTTTATTACGCCGAGCGCGTCACCGTGAACGGTAATTCCTCGCCGGAAGGCATCATAGCCGGAATATACGACCTGCTGGGGCTGTATTCTTTCGACGGCGCTGACTGCGGCGAATATCTCGAACGGCTGTTTCGCATCTATTTCCCGAATGACATCGCCGTTTCCGGGAGCGTCGTCAACGGCAGTGTTTCGCCTCTTACGGCTTATATCTGCGGATTCACCGACGAGCTCGCCGGGCTTTACCGCCCGTTTTGCGATTGGTACGAATCGCCCGAAGATTACTCCGAAAGCGCCGAAAGCGAAGGATCCGGCGCGGAAGAATCATAAAAACGATATCCGAAAGGGGATTTATAGAATGAGCGAAGGGTATAAACGCGTTCTTATAAAACTGTCCGGCGAGGCGCTCGCGGGCGAAGAGAGCGTTCTCAGCGGAGAAATGCTCACCACCGTTGCCGGGAACATCGCCAAACTCGTGCGCCGCGGCATCAGCGTCGCGGTGGTGATCGGCGCCGGGAATATCTGGCGCGGAGCAAGGCAGAAAGGCATGAACGTCGACCGCGTTCGCGGCGACCATATGGGGATGCTCGCCACAACGATAAACTCCATTGCAATGCAGGATTATATTTTAAAAACCGGCGTCGACGCGCGCGTTATGAGCGCCGTACAGATACAGCAGTTCTGCGAACCTTACGCGCAGTATAAAGCGATCGAATATCTCGAGCGGGGCTCTGTTGTAATACTCTCCTGCGGGGTGGGCTATCCTTTCTTCTCAACCGACACCGGGATGATGCTGCGCGCGGCGGAACTCAAGTGCGACGCGGTCCTTTCTGCGAAAAACGTCGACGGCGTTTATGACAAAGATCCCGGCAAAAACCCCGACGCCAAAAAGTTCGACGAGCTGACCTATTCCGAAATGCTTTCGCTCGGTCTTAAAGCGATCGACGCGAGCGCCGCCGCCATCGGCGAAGAAAGCGGAATAAAAACCGTCCTCTTCTCGCTTGCCGACCCGGATAATATAATCCGCGCCGCCGAAGGGGAGAAAATCGGTACGTTGCTTCACATATAAAAATATATTAAAATATAATAAAGGAGATTTGAAAATGTTTGACGTTAAACCGTTTGAAGAAAGAATGAAAAAAAGCATTTCCGTAATGGAAGAGGATTTCGGTACGATAAGAGTAGGCCGCGCCAACGCAAAACTGCTCGATAAGATCACCGTACCCTATTACGGCGTACCCACCGGACTCGACGGAGTCGCCACCATCAAAACGCCCGACGCCCGCACTCTCCTTATCACCCCCTGGGAAACGAGCGTTCTTAAAGAGATCGAAAAAGCAATACTCGCTTCCGATCTCGGCATCAACCCCCAGAACGACGGCAAAGCTATCCGCCTGAGCTTTCCGGCGCTTACCGAGGAGCGCAGAAAAGAGCTTACCAAGAAGACGGCTAAAATGGGCGAGGAATGCAAAGTCGCCATACGAAACATCCGCCGCGACGCTAACGACGCCGCCAAAAAGATGCAAAAAGCTTCCGAGATCACCGAGGACGATCTTAAACAGGCGGAAAAACAGATCCAGGACGTCACCGATAAATATATTAAAGAGGTCGACGTTGTCGTCGCTAAAAAAGACAAAGATATTATGGAGATATGATCGCGCCGGTTTCCGCCGCGAGAGTTTATTCGTACTATGCCTGATTTATCAATTCCCCGCCACGTCGCAATAATAATGGACGGTAACGGCAGATGGGCGAAAAAACGCCTTCTGCCGCGTACCGCCGGGCACAAGGCAGGGGTGGATTCTTTTGTGAATACCGTCGACACTTGCAGTGATATGGGGCTGGAAGTGTTGACGGTTTATGCCTTTTCAGCCGAGAATTGGAACCGCCCGAAAGACGAAGTCGGCGCGCTGATCGAACTGATGGTCAACGGTATCAATAAATACGAGCCCGAAATGATGCGGAAGAACATAAAACTTCGCCTTATGGGCGACCTGTCGCTTTTCGGCGAAAAATGTCGCGGATCTCTTGCGGCGGTTCAGCAGCGGCTTTCAAACAATACCGGTATGGTTCTGTGTATCTGCCTTTCATACGGCGGCAGGCAGGAGATCGTAAACGCGGTAAACGAACTGATAAAAGAGGGAAAAACTTCGGTCACCGCCGACGATATTGCCGGAAGGCTCTATTCATCCGGGCTGCCCGACCCCGATCTGATCATAAGGACCGGCGGTGAATGCAGGACGTCGAACTTTCTGCTCTGGCAGTCGGCATACGCCGAATATTATTTCACCGACGTTTTCTGGCCGGATTTCGATAAAAAAGAACTGATGCGTGCACTGGAGTCTTACTCGAAGCGCCAACGCCGGTTCGGGAGGTAGCAAATGCTTGTTAGGATAATAACCGCGGCGGCGGCTCTTGCGATACTTATTCCCGTGCTGATCTTTACGGGTACGATCGGGTTTTTTATACTTTTCGCGGTGATATCGGCGTTTTCGGTATATGAAATGCTCGGCTGCTGCGGGCTTCGCAAGAATTATTCGGTTTCGGTACCGTTTATAATCTTCGCCGCTCTCAGCGTCGTTTCGGCGGCGCTTTCGTCCGAGTTTATCCGCGCCGGGCAAACCGATCTTGTCCGATTTGCGGCTTTGATCAGCGCCGCAATGGCGGCGGTACCCGTTATTTGGGTGATAATCGTTTCTGTCATTCGCCACGAATCGATCGAAGCGGACAGGATATTTATGTTCCTTGCGCTTTATATTTATATAACAAAAGGGTTTTCCGATCTCGTCCGTCTGCGCTGTTCCTACGGCGCGGGCGAAGCCGGGCTGCTTATTGTCGTTTTTGTTCTGGTGATCTCGTGGGGGACCGACACGTTCGCCTATTTCACCGGAATGGCTTTCGGCAAGCGCAAACTCTGCCCTAACATTTCTCCCAAAAAGACCGTTGCCGGCGCGGTGGGAGGCACTCTGCTCGGATCCGCCGCCGGGATAGCGGTATTGTTTATCGCGCTCGGAGTTAACACCCAGACCGT
>CAMZED010000021.1 GCA_947305675.1 uncultured Clostridia bacterium
CGTCGAGCGTTTCGCCGTTTTTAAGGCGATTTTTGAACTCGTCGGTCTTTGCGCGGAGCTGGTTGTCGGTCAAAGCCGAATATTCTTTGTCAAGCGATTCTATTTTATCGACGACAGGGTCGATCTTCTTGATCTGTTTTTCGCTGTAAGTGCCGAATAATTTGTTGAAAATTGACATTTCGGAAAGGTTCCTTTCGATTATCAGCAAAATTTTACGGGTACATTGTAACACAAAACGGGAAAAAAGTATATAGCATTTTTGAAAAATAATTGCAAACGCGCGTAAAAAGGAGTATAATATCCCGAAAAATATCACTTTCTCGGTTTAAAGGGGCGATTTTTGAAATGTACGGGACTGTGGCGGCAATATCCACTCCGCGCGGAAAAGGCGGCGTGGCGATGGTAAGGATAAGCGGCGCGGACGCATACGGCGTCTTGTCGCGCGTGTTTTCTCCCGCCTCGCCCGAACGGTTTGCGTCGAAAAAGCCGAACGCCGTTTATTACGGCTCGTTCTTCGACAAAGACGGCGTTTTCGACGACGGTCTCGCCGTGCTTTTCAACGCGCCGCATTCTTTCACCGGCGAGGACGTCGCCGAACTTTACTGTCACGGCGGCGTGCTGGTGACTCAAAAATTGCTAACCGCCGTTTTCGCCGCCGGAGCCGAACCCGCCGGCCCGGGCGAATTCACCAAGCGGGCGTTCATAAACGGCAAAATTTCACTGACGCAGGCCGAAGCCGTCGGCGGGATAATTGACGCCGAGAGCGAAAAAGCGCTGAGCGTTTCGGCAAAACAGTCCAAGGGCTCGCTGGCAAAGGCGATCGCGGAAATCTCCGATGAACTTCGTTTCCTTGCTGCTTCGGTCTACGCTTATATCGATTATCCCGACGAGGATATGACCGACGTCACCCCCGAGGCAATGCGGGAAAAACTTGTTGCTTCCGCGGAAAAACTCAAAAAACTCGCCGCCAGCCACGCATACGGAAAGGCGATCAGCTCGGGGATAAAAACCGCCATCGTCGGCAAGCCGAACGTGGGCAAGAGCTCGCTGCTGAACCTGCTTTGCGGAGAGGACCGCGCCATTGTGACCGAGATCGCGGGCACCACACGCGATGTTATAACCGAAAACGTCCGCCTGGGCGATTATATACTGCGCGTTTCGGATACGGCGGGGATCAGGGAATCGTCCGACGCGATCGAAAAACTCGGTGTGATTCGCAGCGTAAAAGCACTTGACGACGCCGAACTTGTGCTTGCCGTGTTCGATTGCAGTTCTCCGCTGGACAAAAGCGATTGCGAGGTGATCGAAGCAATCCGTTCAGCCGGGAAAGCGGGGAACACGGTTTGTGTGCTTAACAAATCCGATCTGTCGGCGCCGGTGATCGATCCGCCTTTCGGAAAATACGTTGTGATATCCGCCGCTGAAGGAAAGGGAAAAGAAGCGATCGAAAAAATCGTTTCAGACTCCGTCGGCGCCGGTAATATCGGTGAAAACGACGAGATAGTCATTAACGCGCGGCAGTATTCCGCCATCGAAAAAGCGGTTTGCGCCGTCGGGGACGCGATAAAATCTTTGGAAAACTTCACCCAGGACGTCGCCGGAATGGATATCGAACGCGCTTTGTCCGCGCTTTGCGAAGCCGACGGCAGAACGGTCGGCGAAGATATCGTCGCCGAGATTTTTTCGCATTTCTGCGTCGGGAAATAAACAATAAATTCAACCTGCCGCTTATCGCGGCGGAAAAAGGTCCGCTATGCAAATATATGAATCAACCGAATACGATGTCGCCGTTATAGGCGCCGGGCACGCCGGATTGGAGGCGGCTTTTTCGAGCGCGCGTCTCGGCGCAAAGACGGTGCTTTTCACCCTTTCGCTCGATCTGGTGGGCAATATGCCCTGCAATCCCTCAATAGGCGGCACCGGCAAAGGACATCTCGTTTTCGAAATAGACGCTTTGGGCGGCGAAATGGGCAAAGCCGCTAACGCCGTTATGCTTCAAAGCCGTATGCTCAACGCCTCGAAGGGTCCGGCGGTCAGGTCGTTGAGAATGCAGACCGATCGGGTCCGCTACCGTGAATATATGAAAAAAGTCGCCGAGAACACGGCGAACCTCACCATCAAACAAGCCGAGATCACCGATATTGTCATAAAAGACGGCAAAGCAGCCGGGGTGGTGACGTCTTTCGGCGCTTTCTATCCGGCAAAATGCGTCGTCGTCGCGACCGGAACTTCGCTCGGCGGGAGGATAATCGTCGGCGAGGAATCCTACCGTTCCGGACCGGATAACACGCTTCCGGCACTAAGGCTGAAAGATTCGCTCGAATCGGCGGGAGTTAAGCTGGTAAGGTTCAAAACCGGAACCCCGCCGCGCGTTCACGCTGACAGTATCGATTATTCTCTGCTCGAGCTGCAGCCGGGCGACGATGATCCCGTAATGTTCGGCAACGGCGCGAAAAAGCCCAATCTTCGGCCTTGCTATATCGCCTATACAAACGCGGAAACTCACCGTATCATCCGCGAAAATCTTCACCGTTCGCCGCTGTTTTCCGGCGCCATCCACGGGACCGGGCCGCGTTATTGCCCCAGTATCGAGGATAAAGTCGTAAGATTCGCCGACAAAGAGCGCCATCAGATATTTGTCGAGCCGATGGGGCTGGATACGAAAGAGGTATATCTTCAGGGGCTTTCGAGTTCACTCCCGGAGGAAGTCCAGCTTGAACTCGTTCACAGCATAAAAGGATTGGAGCACGCCGAATTCATGCGTACCGCCTACGCTATCGAATACGATTGCTGCGATCCGACTCAGCTTACGCTTTCGCTTGAATTCCGCGATATTCCCGGGCTTTTCGGAGCCGGGCAGTTCAACGGGAGTTCGGGCTACGAAGAAGCCGCCGCCCAGGGGCTTATCGCCGGGATAAACGCCGCTTTGAAAGTAAAAGGCGAGCCGCCTTTTACGTTGCTCCGCAGTGAAAGCTATATCGGCACGCTTATCGACGACCTTGTCACAAAAGGCACGAACGAGCCCTATCGTATTATGACTTCGCGCAGCGAGTACAGGCTTCTTCTGCGGCAGGATAACGCCCGTGCCCGCCTGCTCCCGAAGGCACATCTGATCGGACTTGTCGGCGAAGGGGAATATTCCGCGTTCCTGCGCGAGGAGCAGGAGCTCAGAGACGTTATAAAAGCATTCGAGACCGAAAGCGTCAAAGGCGGCGAAGCGCTCGACAGCCTGCTTGAATCCCACGGCTACGAGCCGACCGGCGCCGGAATGCCGAAATCCGAACTTCTGCGTCGCCCCGGAGTTACCGTCGGCGAGATAATAAAACTTGCGGGGGAAGAGGGGAGGTTTTCGGAAAACGCTTTGAAACGCGCCGAAACCGAGATCAAATACGCCGGGTATGTAAAACGTCAGCTCGCCGAAGTCGAAAGGTTCACTAAATTAGAGGAAAAACGGCTGCCGGACAGCGTTGATTATTCACAGATAAAAGGTTTGAGGATAGAAGCGGCGCAGAAGCTCAACGCCGCCCGCCCTTCAAACATCGGTCAGGCTTCACGCATAAGCGGGGTATCGCCGTCAGACGTCTCGGTCCTGCTTATCTGGCTTTCGCAGGGGGGCAAGTGATGAACATTTCCGACACCGTAACAAAATACCGCCCCGAAGTGCGCGGCGAAACGGCTTTGCGCTTGCAGAAGATAGGCGGGATGCTGATCGAAAAAAACAAAGTCATGAACCTTACCGCCATCACAGACGAAAAAGGAGTCGCGCTCCTGCACATATACGATTCGCTCACGCTTGCCGACACCGGGCTTTTCGACGGAGCGAAAAGTGTGATCGACGTCGGATGCGGCGGCGGTTTTCCTTCACTGCCGTTAGCCGTATATCTGCCGGAATGCATGGTTACCGCAAACGACGCCACGGCGAAAAAACTCGCTTTCGTAGCCGAAGCGGCGGCGGAAGCCGGCTGTAATAACCTATTAACTCTTTGCGGCAGGGCTGAAGAACTCAGCCGCTTGCCGGAATACCGCGAAAAATACGATATAGCCGTCTCACGCGGGGTGGCAAGGCTTAACGTGCTTTGCGAATGGTGCCTGCCTTTTGTAAAACCGGGCGGATATTTTATCGCAATGAAAGGCGAAAAGGGAGCGGAGGAAACGAAAGAGGCAAAGAACGCGATCGCTCTGCTCGGCGGCGAGTTGGTTGACATAATTAATGTAACGATCCCGGAATTCGGATACCTTCACACGCTGGCGGTGATAAAAAAGAAGACCTTCACCCCGGGGACATATCCGCGCCAGAACGGAAAAATAACAAAAAAGCCGCTGTAAACGGCGAGAAGGAGATTTTTATGGCGGAAAACTCACTTCGCGACAGGAACGGGCTGACCGAGGAGGAATTCCTTGCGGCATATGACGCAAGCAGATTCGAACGCCCGTCCGTTACGGTTGACATAATTATTATACACGATCAAAGCGTTTTGCTTATCAGAAGGGGCGGACATCCGTTTTTGGGGAAGCTTGCGCTGCCCGGCGGTTTTCTGGAGCCGGACGAGGACGCCTATTCCGCCGCCGCGCGCGAACTTTTTGAAGAGACCGGGATCGAGGCGAAAGATTTGAGAATGCTCAGACCCGCCACCAAACCCGGGCGCGATCCGCGCACGCGCATCGTCACAATACCTTTCACCGCGCGTTTAAAAGGCGATCCTTCGTTAGCAAAAGCCGGCGATGACGCCGCCGAAGCCTGCTGGTTCGGTTATTCGGTAAAAAAGGAAGGCGATACGCTTTTGTTGGAGTTCACTCCCGAAAACCGCGCCGGTGAAAAGTCTTTTTCCTTCCGCGTAAAGAAGACCTTCGATCCGTCCGGCAGGATAGCCGATCCGATTTACGTTATGACCGGCGAAAGCCCGCTTGCCGGGGACCACGCCGAATTGATCGCAATGGCGCTTGACGTTTGAAAAATATGCAAAAAGAAGTTCGATTTTGCGAACTTCTTTTTTATAACTCATTTTTTGATTTTAGGCATTTCAGTCATACGGAGTTTAGTGCAGCCGTAAGGAATAAGCCGGAATTCTTTTGCTTCGCCGAGCGCTTTGCGGTGCTTCGGATATCTGTCCGCGACGGTGGTGTATCCGCGCAGGAAACCCCATTCGACGGGGGCGAGCTTCGCTGTCATATGCGCCGGGGCGTGCTTTTCGGAGAACGGAATATCTCCCGTTCCGTCGAAAGCAAACCCGAGGTCGTCGTTCGCGAACCCGAAAGCCCATTCGCTCTTCGGAGCAAGTTCATAATCGGCATAGGGGAATTTGCGTTCGATCCCGTTGCGGACGAATTCGCACATCTTCCATTCGGCTTCTATCGGCAGACAGAACACAAGATTGCCCCGCTCGGCAAAATACATCCGGCGCGGTCTCGGCGAAAGCCGCGCTTTGAACCCGAATTCCAGTTCGATCGCGGTAACGCCTTCCCAGACCCGGTCGAACCTTATTATTTTGGCGCGCACCGGTTTTCCGTCAACTTTAACGCTTGCTCCGGCGGGCACCCTAACCGAAAATTCGAACCTGACGGGACTTTCGGAGGTCACTTTATAAACGACCCTGTCCGAGAAAGGATAATCGCCTTCTGCTTCAATGCACACTCCGGTCCCGCCGATATCGGTTTTCACCGCGGAAGCGGTCGGGATCGCCGCGAAAATGCCCTTCTCGCTTTTCAAAAACACGTTGTGCGCGAGTTTGGGCCAGCCCTGACCGAAGTTCGCGGTGCAGCAACCGAATTCGGGTTCCAGCCCGAACATGTTCGATTCGCTCCCGTTTGTCATCCAGGGCGATTTCCCCGGAAGATGAACACAGCCGATCTGGTTCGCCTGCTGATCGTACTGATGCGCCCACATATCTTCGGTAGTAGCGGCGGGAAGCGCGTTGAAAGCCGCGCGTTCAAGCAGATCGAGCCATTTCGCTTCGCCGGTAAGGGCAAAAAGCTTTTCGCAGGAATACATAAATTCGACAACGGCGCAAAGCTCTGTCCCGGCGACCGGGCTCACCCCGGCAAGACATTCGTCGCCGTTTATTATGCCCACCGCCGTGCCGTTATATTTTTGAAGCACGTCGTAAAGCTTTTGCGCGGTATCGCGGTATTCCGATTTTGCGAAAGGTTTAAACACCGCTTCGCTCTTCAGCATCATTGAAAGGTTTACGATGTGAGTCTGTATGCGCCAATGGAACACCGGCGTTTTCCAATCTTCGGTAAAGGTTTCGTAATCGGCGCCCTGTTCTTTTATGATCGAAGCGAGTTCGTCTATCCATTCCTCGTTATATCTTCGCTTTAATATTTCCAACGGGATCATAGCCTCGAACCAGCGGAATTTGCCCCACATTCTCAGTTTGGTGCTTCCTTCGCGCATACGTTCAAGCAGGTTCTTCATCGCCTTATAAACGCATTCTATCGCGCCGTCGTCTTTGGCGTAAACCCCGTATTCGGAAAGGACCTTGCCGATAAGGAACAGCGCCCATACGTCGTAATTATCGCGTTCTTCATCGCCGCAGGGGCAAAGCCAACCGTCGGGCTTCTGACCGGCGATAATGGCTTTTATGTATTTTTGCGCGCGGGATATCATATCCCCGTCGCGCAGCAGATAAGCAAGCGGAACGAATCCGTCGAGCCAGTATGGAACTCTTTCCCATCCTTCGCGGTCGCCGCCGATCCAGGCGCTTTCTTTAACGTCGGGCCACATTTTGTCGAGATTTCCGGCAAGCCCTTTCGCCTCGATCTCCAACTGTTTTTTTATCCATCCGGAAGGGATGATCTCGCTGTAATCAAAGTTGCAGTACATACAGTTATCCCCTTTTATTCGGCCTGCCCGGTGGTGTATTCCAGCGGGAGCTGATAAACGTTTTCATAGATTTGCTTCCAGACTTCAAAGTTGCGGTCTTTCATATCCTCGATCCTCTTGCGGTAGGAAAGCGACAGATCGGGATAGATCGGTTCGGCAACGTTTATGGTGTATTCCTGGACGTAAAATCCGTCGTCGCCCATCACATCGGAATCTTTCATTGTTATAAAGCAGGGAAGGACGGGGACGTTGTTGCGCGCCGCAAGAATATATGCGCCGGTTTTAAGCGGCTTCGGCTTGCGGTAATTCCACCACATGCTCTGTTCGGGATAAACCAGCATAAAATGCCCGTCTTTGAGCAGTTTGTTCGCGGCTTCCATAAATTTTGTGAGCGTTTTCGGGTTGGAAGAGAGGGGAAGCGTGTTGCAGTGACGCATAAGGAACCCGTAGAACCCCGGGAACGAAGTATAGTTGCCCTCTTTTATAACGCGGTAAAAAGTCCTTTCGGTCTGCTCCGACGCATCGTACGCGAACTGAATTGCAAAACTGTCGAAAGCGTTGAAATGGTTGCAGGTTATAACCGCGCCGCTTTTGAGGTTCTTAAAATTCTCTATGCCTTTTATTTCTTTTATGATAAGCTTTTTGTCTTCGATAAGGTTGTTAACGAATTGCCGCGCGATCATAAAAGCGAATTTGGTTTTGAACTTTTCGCTGATACCTTTGCGGATATATTCAATGTCGTCGGGCATAAGTACCTTCGAGGGCGGATCGTTCTCGACGTCCTCGTCAAATCTGCCTTCGCGTTCAAGTTCCTCGATCTTTTTGACGATCGCCACTCTGTCGGACGAGCGCTGCGAGTTATTCAACCGTTTAAGATATCCGTCTTCGCGTTCAAGTTCTTCCATAACAATACCCATAAGCCTTTCTGACATCGTATCGTCGGCAAGCCGTTGTTCTTCGCTGTAATTTTTAAGTCTTTCTTTAAGTTTTTCATAAACCGCGGTTTCCGAAGCGTATTGCCAGAAGATATCGGCAAAAGGCGCGTCGGGATGATGCCAGGGTTTCGTGCTCGCCATATTGTAATGTATTATCGCGGCTTTTTCTATCGGGAAATCGACGCTGCAGCTCGTTTCGGTATTCCACCGCCTGTCGAGAAAATAAACGTGGTCTTTGCAGATTACGTTAAGATAATCCTGGTCCTGCGCGGCGCGGAAATCGTATTCGCGCAGAAGCTGTATGAATTTATCCAGCACGTATCCCGTGCGGAACCGGTCTCCGTTCAGAAGCAATACCCCGGCTTGCAGATAATTATAACGCGAAACACCTACGACCTGTTCGACGTATTGACCGAAGGCGTCTACTTCGACGACTATCTTATCCGAGCAGGCGGCAAGGTAACTTTCGCCGATATCGGTAAAGAAAAGTTCGGAAACGTCGCCCTGAACGACTGTGTCGCTGTCGATATATATTGATCGGGGATATTCCGGGAACAGTTCGGCGATAAAAAAGCGGTAATACGTGGTGATCGAAAAATAATCGCGCACGGGCAGCTTGTCCGCGATCGATTCAAGGTATGCCGAAACGTCGACCAGCGTCACTTCAAACCAGTCCTCGCTCAGATCAAGGCATTCCTTCGCCTTTTCCGGGTCCATTCCGCAGTTGAGTATGTGTATTGCATATTTATAATCGCGGGACGCGTTTTTCTTCAGAGAATATATTGAAACATGCGTATAGTTAACATAGTTTTCATCGCACGCGTAAAAAACGGGGATGAGTTCTTTTGCCATTATTTTTTCACCTCTCTGTTGAATTTTTCAATAAGATAGATGTATTCATAAAGTATATCGTCGAACTGATCGTATCCGAATACCTTATGGACTTTTGTAACGTGCCATTGCTTTATATTTGCAGTGTGGGGATAAGGAAACCAGAAAAGCCTTTTTGAAAAATGCCTCAGCACCGTGTGTTTGTGCAGGAATTTCTGATCGTTAAACCGTTGGGGCAAAAGCATTTTGCGCGTTGTGGAGCGGAAAACCGCATCCTGGTCGGCAAACATCAGCTTTTTGGTCTTTATAAGCTCGCGCGCTTTGCGCAGCAGCCCGGTCTTTTTTATTTCGGGAATGTTCAACAGCAGCATACCGGCGTTTATATAATCCGGCCGCACAAGAAACTTGCCGTAATGTTCGCGTGCGGCGGCGTATTCATAGCCTTCAATATCCCGATCGTAAAGCAGGTGGATGTCTCGGTTGAACAGAACGTCGGCGTCAAGATAAAGCAGTTTGTCGGGCATCCCGGCGACAATATCCGCAAAAAGCCTTATAAGCGTATAAGGCGAGCAATACGCTGTTTCGTTGGGACATCCGGCAAATTCGGCGGCATAAATATCGCTCACGTCGATAAGTTCAACTTCGTTGGCGGGGTTGTAGCTTTTGATCACCTCGCTGAAAAAAGTGATCTGCTCGCCGCTGACCGGCAAAAAATCCGCTCTGAGGTGCGAAACGTCCATCGTATAAACAAAAAACCGATAAGGCTCTTTCGATTCGCTGCGTTTCATTATCGAAAGGGCGCAGGTGAGCATTCCGTCAAAAACTTTGTCGTTTCCGCAAAAAAGTATATTAACCATCGGATCCTTCCTTTTTATATTCGATCACCGACTCGTTCGAAAGTTTCGCGCGTTCGCACATTTTTGCATATACTTTGTCGCGCAGTTCGCGCGCCCGGTCGCGTTTGCTCTTCGAGTCGTCGGCAAAAAACGGACCGTCGACGTAAGTGACCATCCTCGGCGATTTGAAAAAACGCCGTTTTTGATAAGTGTCGGTAAAACAGAACACCGGAACGCCGCATTTCACGGGGTAGGCGAACGAAACGTCTCCGAAAGGGCGTATCCCGGTATAATACGGCCAGATGTGCGCCTCGGGATAAATTGCGACGATCCGCTTTTCGGCAATGCGCTTTTCGATCGCTTTTAAAAAATTGCGGTATGCGGCGGTATCGTCCGGGAGAGGGATCGCGCCCATCGACCGCGCGGCAAGCCCGACGCCCGGCAAACTTACGTTGTTCGGGTGGACGATAACGTATGCTTCGCGCGGGAACGAGATCATCCCGGGCATACACGCGTCGGCAATATCCTGCGTATGGTTGCCGTATATGAAACACCCGGTATTTTTGTACTTCTTTAATACGCTTTTGCCGATAATCCTGTGCCCGAATTTGATTTTAAGGAACAGAAAAGCAACCGGAGTCGCGACAACGCGATACCAAAAAAAGTGTGTGAAGCGTTTGAAAGGCGTTTCGGGACAATATTCATAACCGCCGTCGATACGTCGCGGGGTTATCTTCGCTTCCGAAAACTCGTCGTTCAGTTCGTCGCGGTAATAGATCACTCTGCGCTGCTTCACTGTCCCACTCCTTTCGCGGCAGATTATACCATAGTCAAATCGATTTTTCAATACTTGCGGCGCTTTCATTCGGTATAAAGTTGCCTTCACACCGGTAGAGCGGTTTTTTATTAACTCTACTGACGGTAGAAAATGCCGTAATATAAGGGGTTTTCGGCGGTTCGGGATCAATCGGGGGATGAGGCTGCTCGGACTGTTGGCTTGATTGCGGGAAAGTTTCGTCTTTTTGTTTTATATATCACGGCGCGCAAATCGCACGGCAGTTTTTATCAATTATGCACATTATTATTAACTAAACGTTAATAATTCATCTGCTTTGTCAAAGCCGTGCGGCGAAGGATCTACGAAAACATTTATTTAAATTCAAAAAAGTGCTTGACAACCGGCGGCCTCTGTGATATAATATCCAAGCGTTCCGGGTCAGGAACAAAAATATCGGAGGTTTAGCTCAGCTGGGAGAGCATCTGCCTTACAAGCAGAGGGTCACAGGTTCGAGCCCTGTAGTCTCCACCAGAAAAAAGCACGCGAAAGCGTGCTTTTTTCAACTATATTCGTTCCTTCGGAACGAGTTATATTCGACCTTCGGTCGAGTTATATTGCTTCGCAGTGATATTCGTCCTGCGGACGAGTGAAGGAACGAATATAATATCACTTTTCGCGCAAGCAAAAAATATCACGTTTGCCGCAAGGCAAACATATCACATCGAGCAAAGCTCGATATTTCACTTTTGTGATTTCATTCGTTCAGAACGCAAATTATTATGTAAACTCCGAAAACAGGTTTGTTAGCCCGTTTATTCCGTTTTGCATATTCGTTCGGTAAGCACAGAAAAAAGCACGCGAAAGCGTGCTTTTTTCAACGAAATCCGTCCTTCGGACGGGTGAAATCCACCTTCGGTAGGTGAAATCGCCTGCGGCGGTGAAATCCTCACTTCGTTCGCGTTAAGGGACGGATTTCATTTCACCGTGAGCGAAGCGAACGATTTCACCTGAGGGCACCACCCGAAGATTTCACCGCGACGTTAGTCGCGATTTCACTTTTTGCGTTTTTCTTGTTCGGGCAATTTACGTCATTCGTGCCGTATCGGTGCGTAAATAGCCGCTTTGTCTGCGCTCTGAACCGACTGATATAACAAATCAGTCGGTTATTCTCATCCGGTATCTGTATTGAATGATGTTTGTCCTTCGGACAAATGATGTTATGGCTTACGCCATAATGATGTTGTTCGCTATCGCTCACAATGATGCGATGTTTGCCCTCACGTGCCCGTAGGCACACATCATTGCCGCAGGCAACATCATGTGTCGCAAACACACATCATTTGCCCGACAGGGCAAACATCATTGAAAAAAGCACGCCCAAGCGTGCTTTTTTCGTGGGATTATCGCTCGAATATGCAAAACGGGTAAAATAGACAAAAGAATAAGTTTTTGAAGTTTGTGTACTGATTTACGTTCTGAACGAACGAAAACACAAAAAGTGAAATATCGAGCTTTGCTCGATGTGATATGTTTGCCTTACGGCAAACGTGATATTTTTCGCTGACGCGAAAAGTGATATTATATTCGCCTTTTAACTGCACGAAGTGCAATATCACTCGGCGTCAGCCGAATATAACTGCGTAGCAATATAACTCGCCGCCGGCGAATATAACTGAAAAAACCTCGTTTTACGACGAGGGTTCTTAAGAACAGTTTCAAACAGTAGAACACGATCTAAAACCATATAATAATTCAAGCGCTTCATTCTCATCCGGTATCTGTATTGAATGATGTTTGTCCTTCGGACAAATGATGTTATGGCTTACGCCATAATGATGTTGTTCGCTATCGCTCACAATGATGCGATGTTTGCCCTCACGTGCCCGCAGGCACACATCATTGCCGCAGGCAACATCATGCGCGAAGCACACATCATTTGCCCGGTAGGGCAAACATCATTGAAAAAACCTCGTTTTACGACGAGGTTTTTTCGTGGTCGGAGTGACAGGACTTGAACCTGCGGCCTGATGGTCCCAAACCACCCGCTCTACCAGCTGAGCCACACCCCGGCAACGGCTATATTATATTTCAATCGAACGGAAATGTCAAGACAATTAATCTAACCGCAGAACCCTTTTTTAAACCGTCAAACCGGATTTTTACTGTTTCACAAGGCAAAATCTACCGCTTGGCGCCGAAAAAACGCCTGTTGGGCGATATGTGTTTACAAATGATAAAAAAGAGTTTATAATGTCGGCAGCGGAACAAAAAAAGAAAGGCGGAGCCGGGATGAAACTGAGGATCGAGATCGATCCCGAATGCGAGGAAGAGATCGTTATAAAATCGCGCGAGGTTTCGGATAAACTGCGCCGTATTCAGGCGGCGGTGGACAGGGAACTGAACGGGCAGGGAGAGATCGCCGTTCGGAAAGACGACGTGGAACTTTATGTTTCATACCGCGAACTGCTGTTTTTCGAAACCGACGGCAGCAGGGTGGTCGCCCACACCGCCGACGATTGCTTTGTATGTCCGCTTCGGCTTAATGAGCTCGCCGTCCTGCTTCCGCATAACTTTGCGCGCGCTTCAAAAGGCAGTATCGTCAACACGGCGAAAATAAGGTCGCTCAGCCGCGGTCCGACCGGCGTAAGCGCCGCATCTTTTGCGAATTCGGACAAAATAATTTATATTTCACGAATGTATTACAAAATAGTCCGCGAGATAATTGAAGAAACGAGGTTAAAATGATCATGAAAAAAGACAGTTCATTCATCAAAGTTGACGGCGGCCGCGTAAAAGTCGGTTCGGTCGAAGTCGGCAACGGAAAGGTTTCAGTCGGAAGAAAATCGCGCAGCGTTTTTTGGGGAGCGGTGCTTATACTCGCCGCCGTGGTGCTTATAATGAACGGCGTAGGGATAGAATTCGGCTACGGAATCACTCCCTGGCGAATAATCGCGGGGGTATTGCTCGCGGCGTGGCTGATCTACGAGATAGTCCGCCTTAAATTCACCGATCTGTTCTTCCCGCTGGCGTTTCTGTTTATAGTGTTCCAGGGTCCGCTTGCCAACGCGCTTAATATGGAAAGCGATACCATCGTTTCGCCGTGGATAATACTCCTGGCGGCGCTGCTGCTTACCGTGGGATTCAAAATGATTTTCAAGCCAAAGCATATCATCAACATAAACGGCAAAGATATCCCGTTCGAAAATGCAAAAGATCTCGGCGGCAAGGTTGGCAGCGAAACGCTTTATCTCGACGCGTCCGATCTTTCGAACGTCGTTATAAGAGATCATATCGGAACCTCTCAGATCTATATCTCCAACCGTGAATCTTACGACGGCAACGGCAAAATAACCGTCTGCGACAACCTCGGGGTGGTGGTCCTTCACATCCCGAACGAGTGGAACGTCGTTGCGCACAGCAGCGATAATCTCGGCAAAATCACTATTCCGCCGCACGAATCCGAAAACGCCAAAAGCATCCTGCTTGTGGTGACCGACAACCTCGGTAAGGTCGAAGTGGTTTTCGACTGAAGGGAACACAATTCAAAAGCGCTCCGTTTAGCCGACTGTTCCGAAGGACAGTCGGCTAAACGGAGCGCCTTTTGTTTAATATAATTCTGCGTTACAAAGCCGTTATTATTTCCGCGGCGGTCATAAGCACAGCCAAGGCGATAAGCATATCGGGCAGCACCCTTGTTTTCGGGCGGAAAAGCCTTATTGTCAAAAGTACGAATCCCACCGTAAACAATGCCGGGAGTGCAAAAATCTCGGGCAGGGGTGCCGAAAAAGCGGAAGGAATGCTCAAAAGCAATCCGGCCGGCAGGATAATAGACGTGAAAGCGCAGATCGCCGTCGAGACGGTGCCGAAAACGCGCACGCTCACCGGGTGATTCCCGCCGTCCGCCGCCGGGCAGGTCGACGCCAGAAGAATAAAGAACAATATCGCCGTCAAAATATTCGAAACTCTGAAAACCGCCCTGAACGAGTAAATATCTGCGCCGCCTATAATTCCCGCCGCGGCGTCTTGCGATACGCCGAAAAAGCGGAAAAATTCACCCCGCGAGATGATAAGGCAGGATACCGCGGCGATTACAGCCGCCGCCATACCGCAGAAGCGCGCCGCACGGCTGTATTCGGAAACGGAGGATCCCGGCTTTTCAAAGGGAAGGTCCTCTTTTCTCGAATCGACAAAACCGATTATGAAAACCGTTACCCAGACCGGGAAGATGATAACGTGGAGCAAATCGTCGCTCAGGAGCGGATATAACGAGATTGAATAAAACGCCGACTCCGATAACGAATAAGTCCACGCGACCGCCGTCGCCGCCGCAAGCAGAACGAAAAACACGCGCAGCACGGTGATCCAAAATCCGCGTTTGGCGGAAAAAATCTTTAAAAACAGCGATTTAACGCCGATCAAAGCCGATTTTAACAGGGTGAAGAACCTTATCGCGAACCCGCTGTCGGTAATAGGCATTTCCCGCCCGCTGACCGAGCAAAGCCAAACCGCCGAAAGCATCACCGCGGCGACGAGCAAAAGAACTTTCAGCAAACCGGTTTCCGAACTGTTTTTGACCAACAGACCAAAAACGGCGATCGCCGCTGCGATGGCGCAGATCACGGCGCGCGGTTTGATGATCGCTCCCGGTTTGCGGACCCAAAAACTCAGGATCGTTTGCAGTCCGATGAACGCCGCGACGTATATTATCCGTATGATTGCCAAATTTCCGCCGAACGTCTTAAACAAGGCGTAAACGTTAAGCAAAGACATTGCCGCGACGCAGATAAGCGTGCCTATTGTAAAAAATACGTCGCGCGGGCGGACTTTTTTGCGTTTGCGGTCGTTTTCGGCAAATATTTCCTCCGCCGTCAGATTATAATAGTTGTCCTGCACGATCATTCACCTCTTTCTTTCGTGCAACTCTGTTCGTCAAAAGAACTCAACAGACGTGCTTTTTATAAGCCGCCAGCGTGTTCTTCATAAGCATTGCAATAGTCATCGGACCGACTCCGCCGGGAACGGGGGTGATAAATCCGGCTTTTTCGGCGCAGGAATCAAAATCCACGTCGCCTTTGAGCGCTCCGTCAACCCTTGTAATGCCCACGTCGATCAACACCGCGCCGGGTTTGACCATATCTCCGGCGATCATGCCCGGTCTGCCGCACGCCGCCACGATTATATCGGCGTTCTGTGCGAGGCTTTTAAGATCTTTCGTTTTCGAATGCGCGACAGTCACCGTGCCGTTTTCAGCCAGAAGTAAAGCCGCCATCGGCTTCCCGACGATATTGCTTCTTCCGACTACAAGGCAGTTTTTGCCGCAAACCTCAATGCCGTATTCTTTCAACAGCCGCATAACTCCCGCGGGCGTGCAGGGAAGGAATTCCGGGGCGCCCAAAAAGAGCTTGCCGACGTTTTCGGGATGGAACGCGTCGACGTCCTTCGAAGGATCGATCGCCTTTGTGACGTTCGAGGCGTCTATCTGCCGAGGCAGAGGCATTTGTACCAATATCCCGTCCACTTCCGGATCGGAGTTGAGCCGGTTTATAAGTTCGAGAAGTTCGCTCTCGGATGCGTCGCCGCCAAGCAGATATTCAAGCGAGGTTATTCCGCACAGTTCGCAAGCCTTCTTTTTGTTGCGGACGTAAACCTGCGAAGCCGGATCGTCACCGACAAGCACCACCGCCAGGCTCGGTGCGCGTTTGCCGCCGGAACACAAAACTTTGATTTCTTCGGCGACCTCTGTTTTAACTTTTGCCGACACGGCTTTTCCGTCAATTACCGTCATAACAATTCGTCTCTTTCTTCTTCATATTCGTCTTCTTCGTCTTCTTCGTTTGTTTCGGCGCCGGATTCATAAACGCCTTCGAATTCCGGGTCGCCGGTAAGTTCTTCGCGCTCGGTCGAGGCGGCTGTGACCTCGCTTTCGGCGATATAATCCGATTCATCTTCTATTTGCTCGGAAACGGCGTCGAAATCGATCGCGCCGAGCGCATCGCCTTCCGATTCCGAAGCAATCTTTGCGGCGGTGAAATTCGCTTTGTATTCCGCAAGTTCCTCGCTTTGCTTCTTTCCGCGGCGATAAAATATAAACGCTGCGATTATCGCGCCGATAAAGCACAGCAATCCGACCGCGGCGGAATACTTCAGCCCGGTGCCGAAAACATAACTGCTGTCGACCCTTATCTGCTCGATAGCGAACCTTCCGATCCCGTACCATCCGATATAAAGGCAAAATATCTCGCCGTCGAACTTCTTTTTGCGGTAGAAAACGAAAAGAATTATCGCAAGCCCGATCAGGTTCCAAAGCGATTCGTAAAGAAAGGTGGGGTGGACAAGGTGTTCGCCGGGCAGGATCTTGCCGTCGACTTCCACCTGCTCGATCCACATCCTCCAGGGCAGGTTTTCGATATCACCGGTGTAGCCGTAGGCTTCCGCGTT
>CAMZED010000022.1 GCA_947305675.1 uncultured Clostridia bacterium
GCCCCGATCAATGGGACTGGTATGCCATGTGGATGATCGAGAAGACGGACGGAACACATATTGGGGATCTCTGCTTCAAAGGGCTCCGGGAGGACGGTATCGCGGAGATCGGATACGGGATCCTGGAGGCTTATCAAGGGCAGGGCTATGCGACGGAAGCAGTGCGGGCGGCATGCCGCTGGGCGTTTGACCATGCGGAAGTAAAATCGCTGGAAGCGGAAACGGACGTTGGGAATACTGCGTCTCAGAGAGTCCTCGAAAAATGCGGCTTTCGCCCCGACGGGACTTTTGGAGAGGAAGGCCCGCAATTTGCGCTGAGTCGCCCGATTGCTTCCGACGTAAAAAATAAAAAAGGAGAGCAAAAATGAATTACCCGTTAAGTGAAAAATACAATACGCCGGAACTGATGTCAAAAATTATGGGCCCGAATCCCGTCAAACTCGAAGAAGAACTCTTAACTAATCATCGGATTCCCGAAGGTGCTACGGTTTGCGATCTCGGAAGCGGGCAAGGCTTGACGAGCGTGTTTCTGGTGAAGGAATACGGATTTAAGGTTTTCACCGCAGACTTATGGAGCGATCCGGAGGAAAACCGCAAGTTCTTTTGCAAAATGGGGCTGACCGACGGGCAGATCGTCCCGGTAAAAGCCGACGCGGAGGCGCTTGAGTTTGAAAAAGAGTTTTTTGACGCGGTGGTTTCGACCGATTCCTATAACTATTTCGGACGCGACCCGGATTATCTTGACCGAAAACTGCTGCCGTTTATCAAAAAAGGCGGTTATATTTACATTGCCGTACCCGGTATGAAAAAAGACTGCCACGACGATCTGCCCAAAGAACTGCTGCTTTCGTGGACGCCCGAGCAGTTGGAGTATTTGCACGACGCAGCTTATTGGCAAAGCATCGTAAGCCGTTGCAGCGGCGCGGAAATCATTACGGTCGAAGAAATGGAATCCAACGAAAACGTCTGGGCGGACTGGCTCAAGCAGAAAAACGATTACGCTGTCGCCGACCGCAAGGCCATGGAGGCGGGCGGCGGAAAGTATTTGAATTTTATCAAGATCGTTCTGAGAAAGAAAAACTGACGGAGAAATTTTTATGGAAAACGTAATCGACATCAGACATTTAAGCAAATCGTACGGCAGCGTGCGCGCCGTGAACGATCTTTCGTTTTCGGTGAAAAAGGGCGAACTTTTCGCGTTTCTCGGCGTCAACGGCGCCGGAAAATCCACAACGATATCGGTGATCTGCGGACAACTGAAAAAAGACAGCGGCGAAGTTACCGTCTGCGGAAAAGACGTCGAAAAAGATTTTGAAGAAATAAGCCGCAGCATCGGCGTGGTGTTCCAAAGCTCCGCGCTCGATCAACAGCTTTCCGCACGGGACAATCTACGCAGCCGCGCTTCGCTTTACGGCATAACCGGTAAGGCTTTTGAAAAACGTTACGCCGAGCTTTGCGTTCTTCTCGATTTTGCCTCTTTTGCCGTCCGGCGGGCAGAAACGAAGGATAGATATCGCCCGCGCACTGGTACACGAACCGGAGATCCTGATCCTCGACGAGCCGACCACCGGGCTCGATCCGCAGACGCGCAAACTGCTTTGGGACGTTATTGAAAACCTGCGCAAAGAAAAGGAGCTGACCGTTTTTCTTACCACGCATTATATGGAAGAGACCGCCGACGCCGATTACGTTGTGATCATCGACAACGGATGTATCTCCGCCGAGGGATCGCCGCTGGAGCTGAAAAACAAATACGTCGGCGATTACATAACGCTTTATAACTGCGGCGAGGAATCCGTCGCCGCTTTGGGGCTGCCTTATACAAAGCTTAAAGACGCGTTCCGCGTTTCGGTGCCGGATACCGCTTCGGTCACGCGGCTTATCGTTTCGCACCCTGATATGTTCGCCGATTACGAGGTGATAAAAGGCAAAATGGACGACGTTTTTCTCGCCGTTACCGGAAAAGAACTTGGCGGAGGTGCGCAGAAATGAAAACGCTTATAAGAGTGATCAACAGGAACTTAAAACTCTTTTTCAAAGATAAAGGAATGTTCTTCTCGGCGCTTATCACGCCGATGATACTGCTTGTGCTTTATGCGACGTTTCTTGCAAAAGTTTACCGGGACAGTTTTGCTTCGGCTTTGCCGGATGGGTTCACGATCCCGGATAAACTGCTTGACGGAACGGTGGCAAGCCAGCTCATCTCGGCGCTGCTCGCGGTTTCCTGCGTTACGGTTTCGTTCTGCGCCAATCTGCTTATGATACAGGACAAAGCCAACGGAAGCATATGCGATTTCACCGTAACGCCGGTAAAGCGATCGGTGATCGCTTCGGGATATTACGTCGCTTCGGCTGTCAGCACGCTGATCGTGACGTTTTCCGCGCTTGCGGTCTGCCTTATATATCTTGCGGCGGTCGGATGGTATATGACCTTTACCGACGTATTGCTTGTGATGCTCGACGTTTTCCTTTTAACGCTTTTCGGCACGGCGCTGTCATCCTGCGTCAATTTTTTCCTGAACACAAACGGTCAGGCGTCGGCTGTGGGGACGATCGTCAGCGCGGGCTACGGTTTCCTCTGCGGCGCTTATATGCCGATCGCAAGTTTCGGCGAGGGGTTACAGCACGTTTTATCGTTTTTGCCGGGCACTTACGGCACATGCCTTGTCAAAAGGCACATGATGCGCGGCGTGTTTGCCGAAATGAGCAACATCGGATTCCCGGATGAAGTTTTAGGCGAAATCAAAAAAAGTATCGACGCCGATCTTTATTTCTTCGGCTCCGAGGTTCGTGAATGGACGATGTTCGCAATCCTTGCCGGATCGGTTGCTTTGTTCACCGGATTGTTCATACTGCTGCACGTTTTAAGCAAGAAAAATAAAAAGGCCTGACGCAGAACGGTCAGGCGTCATTGCAAAGTGATTTTGTTTGAGATGTGGAGTCCGTCTCAAATATTGTGTAAACCTCCGGAGTGGTGTAAAATAGAGCGAGCCATAACGGAGGTTTAACTATGGGAAAAAGAAGGAACAGGAGCCCGGAGGAAGAAGCAAGGCGGGAAAAGATCAGAGAATTGCTTCAGAAAAGTAATATCAGCAGCATGGCGGATATTCAGGAATTGTTCAAAGAGACGATCGCTGAATTTATGGAAAACGGGCCGGACGCAGAACTTGACGAAGAACTCGGATACAGCCGGTACGACTACAAAAACAAGAATACCGACAACAGCCGCAACGGACACAGCAGCAAGACGTTGAAAACCAGCTTCGGAGAAGTGGATATCGACGTTCCGCGCGACCGCAAAGGCGAATTTGATCCGACTATTCTCAAGAAGAATCAGACAAGCGTCATTCAGGACGCCGAGGAAAAAATACTGTCGATGTACGCGAAGGGGATGACTACTTCGTACATTGAGACGCATATCCGCGACATATACGGTCTGGAAGTTTCGGATATGCATTTGTGATTATATATTTCATTGTTCGCACACGTAGGTCGGCGATCGCAAACTCCCGCAGATTTTCACGTTAATGTATGTATTTTCAAGTCAGACGAATTTTTAATATCTTTCTGCTGTAATACACCTTTGAGAAAATTTCAGAAACGCCCGACATTTTGCGCTTCTCATTCGTTATATAGGTGAAAGGAGGATTCAGATATGCCGAAAACTGCATTGCGTACGGATGCTGATTTTGATGCTTTCTATGAAAAACACTGGAAATATGTATATCGCCTCTGCTTTACATATATGAAGTGCGAAGCTGACGCGGAAGACTGTACAGAAGACGTTTTTGTAAAAGTCCTCACCGAAGATATAACCTTTGAGGATGAAACGCATGAGCGTAAGTGGCTGACCGTCGCTGCTATAAATCTTTGTAAAGACAAATTGAAAAGCTTTGCGAGAAAAAATGTAAGTTCAATCGACGACGACATGATACCGGATATTGCGTCGCCCGAAAAAGAGGATTACAGCAGCGTTAGAAACGCTATTATGTCGCTTCCGCCGAAATACAAGGACGTGATCTGGCTGTACTATTATGAAGATTGTTCAACAGATGAAATAGCTCGAATTTTTGGCTGTCCGTCATCAACGATACGAAACCGTCTAAAAGACGCACGAAAGAAATTGGAGAAACTCTTGAAAGGAGAAATATGAAATGAGTTACATTGAAAATAAGATCGTGGAATCCATTGATGCCATCAAGCCGTCTGATACCGCAAAAGAGCGTATGCTCTCAAATATCAGAAGGAAAGCTGAAGCACAGAAAAAAACGACGAAAAGCTCTGAAAGGAAACCCGAAGCAAGAAGAATGGGTTGGGTAAAATGGGTGGCGGTTGCCGCATGTTTTGCAATCATTATATCCGTAAGCGTCCTAATTGCAAATCGAAACACACCTACCGCACCTGTAACACCAAATTCTCAAGTAATTGACAACAAAACAACAAGTGAACCTGACATCGTCAAGATTGAGCCGGAGGACCGCAGTTTATCGTCCTTATTGCGGCGTGATGATTTCAGCCGGATCATTTGGAGCAATGACGATGCGGATTTGCCGTATTCACAGTTGGGAAATGTCAATATGACTATGTGGAACGGTATAAACGTAACTGATTCGCTGCTTAAAAAGCTCGATGATGCAGAAGATGATGAAATGTTTGCTGTAGTAATCAAATCGACGCTCAAATCTCTTGAATTCAACGATTATGTTTACGAAGGGAAAAGCGGCGCTGAAATATACAAAAAACTCACCGATCTCTATTTTACGACGGAATTATACCGCGAAATGAAGGAATTTTCAGAGGCGGGTGAAGAAGGAATTAAAAAATTTCTGGAATTCGTTGTGCCGGATTTCGAAAGAGTATATGGCGTAGGTTTTGCTGATAAATACTATAAGAACGGAATATTTGATGTTGATTTGATAACAGAGGATCTGCAAAATGAAGAAAACCTGCTAACAGAAGCGGCGAAAGAATATGAAAAAGCAGATGAAAGATTCCGGATCGAGGTTTATCCCAACGCTTTTTACCTTGAAAAATGTGGAGGTACTTCCTATAGCGGTTATCACGAGGGTACAGATTATCACTATACTATTGTGGTTTTGAAAAAGTCGGCTCTGGCGACCGTATCAAAGATAGAAGATCATAAATGGCTGGATTTAGATCACTCGTGTTTTTCTCTCGTCAAACTGTCCGAAGAAGATATCAATTAAGAAAACAGAGAACCGGATGTTTTAACAGAAATTGATGATATGAACGAAGTACCAGAAACGGAGATGCCATAAATCATAAAAGCATGATAGTATTCTACGTATATGATTCTTGAAAAAACTGTTATTAATGCGAGGCGGGGAGCAATCCCCGCCTCATGTCATTGTTAATTATAAATATTTGGGACGGACTCAAATAGACGATTGGCTGTATATTTCTTTTCCTTTGCCGCGCGCCGATCAAGGTCCGCTACGGCGACGACGGAGAAGAAACCCCCGAAACAAAAAGGAGCAGGAAAACCTGCTCCGGTAAATAGGAGTTATTTTTTGAAATGTGCTGCTAATCGTTGAAACAGTGATTTTTCGGCTTATCGGGATATTCACCGCCAAGAAGCCAAGGCAATTCAATACCTGTGACAACAATGCTGAAATAATCGCCTTTCTGCTCGTTAGGATAATACTCGTTATTGATTGAAACCTTTATAGGACGGTCAGAAGCGTTCAAGATAATATCATTCTGATTCTCTGTAATGATTCTTCCGACAACCGTATAGGCAACAAACACGTATTGAATCATACAGTTTTTTTCAAGATAAACGGAGCCGGTTTCGTCAGGACGCGAGATATCCACGCCAAACTGCGACAAGAAAGAATCAAGTTCAGGGAATTTTCCTTTTGCAAATTCCTGATAATTCTTATCGTCGCAGCAGTTGCAGACCGTATGAGACTTATAATACTCCCGTGTCATCTCAGGATCGAAATCAACAGTCGTTCTTTCGATGGTAAGCGTCATAATAATCACCTCTCCGATTGCATAATAGCACAAGAACAAGAAAAAATCAATAAAAAACGAGTGGTCATAACTCGAATCCGTTATGACCACTATAAATGGTCGGAGTGAGAGGATTTGAACCTCCGGCCTCTTGGTCCCGAACCAAGCGCTCTACCAAGCTGAGCCACACCCCGATTGTGTAATGTATATTAAGTTGTAAGGTTGTCTCGAAGCGCTCTTCCGGCTTGCGACGCTCGCGTTTTTGTTCCCTGTGCTTACGCTCCGGTCCAAAAACACGGTCGTTGCGCATCGCACTCCTCGCTGCAACCGCCCCCGGCGGCGCTCGTCGTGCGCTCCAAGCTGAGCCACACCCCGATTGTGTAAGGGAAATATTAAGTTAAAAGTTGATCACACAGCGCTCTTCCGGCTTGCGACGCTCGCGTTTTTGCCCGGATATGCGGTTCGGGCCAACGAGCAACGCATATTATACTACATAAATCCGTTCTTGTCAAGTACGAAAAGGCAAAAGTCTTAAATCTTGCTTTTCCGGAAAATCATCCGCGCTTTTGCGAATCGAGGTAAGACTGAAGAATTATCTGCGCCGAGAGCGAATCGATAACCTTGCGGCGCTTTTTGCCGTTGAAATCGCTGATGTTCATATAGGTGTACGCCTCCACCGTCGAAAGCCGCTCGTCGATAAAAACTACCTCCAAGCCGGTCTCCTCCGTGATCATCCCGGCAAAAGCGCGCGTCTTTTCGGCGCGGAACGATTCCGAACCGTCCATATTCTTCGGAAGCCCCAAAACTATCTTTTCGGCGCCGAGTTCGGCGATCCTGACCGCGCATTTGCTTACCGCGTCCCGCATACCGCCGACCTCCAGCGTGCATACCGCCGAAGCGATCGTCCCGCTAAGGTCGCACACCGCGATCCCGACGCGCGCGTCGCCGTAATCGATTCCGACTATCCTCATATCCGCACCTCGAAAATTTTAAAAAACTTTTTTACTGTCCGGATTAACGGACACATATGCTCCTATAATCAAGCCATAAACAAAAACAAAGGAGCTTAAAAAATGAAAAGAAAGACGATCGACGTTATTCTGGGGATCGACCCGGACGGATTCATAAGCGGATTTATCAAAGGCGCGTTCGGCGCCGCCGGCGTAATAACGCTTATAATGCTCGGCGCCGCGATCTGATCACCGCGGCTTTGTTCCCACCCGTTCGCCGTATTTGACGGCGGTTTCGATTTCTTCCGCGCTGTTCCCGGCGATATCGCCGTCGGGGGCGGCGCATCCTTTCCGGTAAAGAACGACGATGGTTGACCCGCCGAACGAAAAATAGCCTTTTTCAGCCCCGCGTTTTATTTCGCCGCGGGGGGCGTTGTTGATCCGCCCGACCATCATCGCACCGACTTCCACAAAAGCGATCCTGCCGAAATTCTCGGTTTCGATAACCGTGAGTTCACGGCAGTTTTTGCCGTAAACGTCCAGCTTTTCCAGCGCGATCGGGTTGACGGTATGCAGCGCCCCGGGGATAAACTTCCGGTATATCTCGCGCCCGGAGTCAACGTGGCAATAGCGGTGATAATTGTCGACGCTCAAACGGTAAACGAAACATTTTCCGCCGTTGTAATTTTTTGCTTCCTCTTTGTCTGCTATCAGCTGTTCGACGCTGTATTCGCAGCCTTTTATTTTATAAACCGAGTCTTCGGATATATCGTAGACGGTCAGCTTTGAATCCGCCGGAGAGATCACCGATTCGGGCGAAAAGTCGACGGGGCGCGCTCCGTCTTTGATCTTTCTTATAAAAAACTCGTTGAAAGAGCCGAAATCCCGCCCGATATATTCCGACATATCGATCCCGTTCTTTTCCACGGTCTTTTTAATGCGCCTTTTTGAGAGCGGCGACCGCATATAAAGAGCGCCGACGTTGGAAATCGCTCTGCGGCACATTATTTTAAGCAAAATCCTGCCGAAAGCTTTGTTGTAAAGAAAAGAAAGAAACCTTTCCTGCGAGTCGTCGGCGGCGACTGTCGATCCGTTCCGGTCTTTGATCATTATCGTTTATCCCGTTTCGTCGTATTATATCGGAATTATACAACTAAAAAGCCATAATGTCAATTTAATTCACTTGCGTTTGGCAATAATATTTGGTATAATACGGGTGAGCGGAGATAAGGACAAATCGGTTTTGGGCGGTAAAATTTTCCGGATACTTTGCCGCAAAGCCTCGGAATACGCCGGTATACCTTCGTTTTGCGGCTTTGTCTGCGAAAAATTTTCCTGCTCCCAAAACTGCTTCGCACCTGAAAACGAGAAAAATTCGTGAGCTTTTCGGTGCGAAGGACGCAGCTTTACCGGCGTAAAGCAAGGACGACAAACCGAAAAGTGCCGGATTTGGCCGTTTTTCAGGCGGTTTGTCCTCATCACCGCTCAACCACGGAAAAGGCAAAAAGAAAAACGGCCGAGCACGTTTTTTACGTCCTCAACCGTTTTTGCGGATCAGCTCCGCGTTTTGCTCCAGGATCTTGTCGCCGTAAAGATTGAATCTGAACAGCAGACTGTCGTCTTCCGGATTTTCGCAAATTATTTTCGCGTCGTTGACTATGCCGCCCTCGACTATCTTCGAAACGCCGAGCAGCTGGCAGAAGCGGCTTTTAAGGTTTAACCGGTCGCCGTCGTCGGTGATAAGCCAAACGTTTCCTTTGCATTGGTCGATCGCCTCGATAAACTTATCAAAGTGGATCTTACGCAGTTCTACGGAATCCATAAAAATCTCCTTTCCGCGGACCGCTGCATTTGCGGACTCGCTTTCTGTTTTCACGCTTATTATATGCACGGCGGTCGCCCAAGTCAATAATCAATTGTACGATATAAACAAATTACGTGATTATTATTTGTGCAATACATACAAATACTACCTTTTTTAAAGGAGTGCCGTACTTGAATTGTGATTTTAATTTTGTCCGATCCGGCGTGCCGAGGTACCAAAGCGGGCTTTTCGAGCGGTTCGGCGTTCGCCACGCGTTCTTCACCAGGCTCGGCGGGGTAAGCGTCGGTGTTTTCGAAAGCCTTAACTTTGCAGTCGGGATCGGCGAGCAAAAAGACGACGAAGCGCACGTGATGGAGAATTATGCCGTCGCCGCCGGCGTTTTCGGGCTTGATAAAGGCGACGTCTGCCGCAGTTACCAAACTCATACCTGCGTCGTCGAGCGCGCCGAGCGGGGGCGCGGTGTCACTTTGCCGCCTTACGATCACGGTGTCGACGGAATATATACCGACGAAAAGGGCGTTTTGCTTTCGGTGCGGACCGCCGATTGCGTGCCGGTCCTTATCTGCGATAAAAACAGGACGATCTGCGCCGCGGTACACGCCGGTTGGCGCGGCACCGTCGGCGGGATAATGAAAAACGCTTTGGATTCTCCGGGGTTCAAAAGCATCCCGAGGGACGAAATACTTGTTGCGATAGGGCCGTGCATCGGTCAGTGCTGCTATGAAGTCGGCGGCGAACTGCTTGATATTTTCCTTGCCGCGGATCCCGGATTCGGCTCGTTCTTTGCCCCGTCGGGCGGGAAATATATGCTCGATCTTACCGGGGCAAACGCCTATACGGCTTTGAAATGCGGCGTCCCGGAAGAGAATATTTCCGCCGCCGGCGTCTGTACGAAGTGCCTGCCGGAGCTGTTCTTCTCGCACCGCCGCAGCGGGCACGCCCGCGGAACGATGGGCGCTTTTATCTGTTTGTAAAATCCGGTCTTTATATCTGTATAAAAGAAAAGAGGTAAAAAATGATAAAAATATTCCATTGCGCCGATATTCACCTCGATTCTCCCTTTTCGCTTTACTCCCCGCGTGAGGCGGAAAGCCGACGCACCGAACTCCGCGCCGCTTTTACCGGAGCGCTTATGTTCGCAAGGGAGCAGGGGGCGGATCTGTTCCTTATAAGCGGCGACCTGTTCGACGGCGAATTCGTCACGCGCGATACACTCGAACTGCTCTCGCGCGAGTTCAGACGTTCCGCGGATATGAGGTTTTTCATTGCCCCCGGCAACCACGATCACCTCGGACCGGGATCGCCTTATAACAACGTTTCGTTCCCGCCGAACGTACACGTTTTCGGCAAAGAAAGGGAATGCGTCCGGATCGACGAGCTTGGCGCCGATATTTACGGCTTCGGATTCGATTCCCAAACGATGATCAGCAGCCCCGTCGCCGGGTGGCAGGGGCTTGATCCGCGCCGGATAAATATTCTTGTCTGCCACGGCGATACCTCTTCGCCTCATTCCGAGACCGGGCCGATCACAATGGGCGATATCGCAGCCAGCGGTTTCGATTATATCGCGCTGGGGCATATCCATAAAGGGACCGGAGTGATGAGCTTCAACGGGGTTTCCTACGCTTATCCGGGCTGTCTCGAGGGAAGGGGATTCGATGAACTCGGCTACAAAGGCGCGCTTTTCGGAACGGTGGACAAATGCCGCGCCGATCTTAAAAGCTACCGCTTTTCCAACCGCCGTTACGAGCTGGCGGAAGTCGATCTTACCGGGATCGCCGATAAATCCGAAGCGCTCGAAGTTATCCGCCGCGGAATAAAGCAATACGTCGACGACACCGCGCTGCGCTTAACGCTTACCGGTGAACTCAAGCAGGCGTTCGTAATACTTCCCAACGAGATCGGAACCGGAAGGGAATTCCCGTATTCGATAGAACTGATCGACAACACTTTTATCGCCCCGAACATAGGCGAACTTGAAAAAACGAACACAATAAAAGGCATTTTCTGCCGCAATCTTGCCGCGCGTATCTCGGCTGCGCCTGAGGGAAGCGAGGAACGCAGGATCTATACTCTCGCGCTGAAATACGGGCTTGCGGCTCTCGACGGCCGCAGCGTAGTGGATTACCGCGATCCGGAGGAACGCCGATGAACGTAAGGATAGATAAAATCGAGATAATATCGTTCGGAAAACTCAAAAACGCCGTTTTGGAGGCTTCGGGAGGGATAAACGTACTTTCCGCCCCGAACGAGAGCGGGAAATCCACGCTCGCCGCTTTTATAAAATTCGTATTTTACGGTTTTTCGGGCACAAGATCGCAATCTCTTGCAGAAAACGAACGCAAGCTTTATTCGCCGTGGGACGGCGAACTTTCGGCGGGATCGCTAAATATTACCGCCGACGGAGCGCGCTATACCGTCGAACGGCGCTGTCTGCCCTCCGGCAAAGAGACCTTCTCGGTCACCGAGCGCGCCACCGGAAAAGCGGCGTTCCCCGGCGAGACCCCGGGCGAGGTCTTCTTCGGCGTAAGCGAAGAAGTCTTTGCCAGGACCCTGTTCTTCCGCCAGCTTACCCAGCCGCAGAGCAGAGACGATATACTTGCCGACCGATTGCAGAATATCGCGATCAGCGCCGACGAACAGGTGAATACATCAAAAGCAGTCGCCAAACTCGGCGACGCGAAAAATGAACTCAAAAACCGCATCGGCAACGGGCTTATCCCGCGGCTTTGCAAAACGCGCGATGAACTCGACCGCCAGCTCGAGGATTCCATGCGGCAAAGGGAACAGGCACACGAGCTTTTGAGCCGTTCCGAGGACCGGGCAAAAAAAATCGCCGCCGGCGAGAAAAAACTCGAAGAACTCAACGCCGAACGCCGCAATATCGAAAAATTCGAAGCGCTTACAAAACTTCGCAACATAAGCCGCCTGCGCGAAGAAGAAAAGGCGGCGATGAGCGATTATCAGCTCGCCGGTGCGGGACTTAAAAGCCGCGAGAACGTAAACTCGGCGCTGCGCGAACTTTCGGAGCTCAACAGCGAATACGTCGCCGAAAAAACGCGCTTATCGGCTGTCGCCGAAACTCTCAACGCAGCCGAGGCGGAAAAGCGCGAGCTCGAATCGTCGATGCCTATTTCTGTCGCCGACGCAAAACGCGCCGAAAAAGAGCTTTCTTCCAAACGCAAAGCGGTGATAGCCGTCGCTGCGGCAGCACTTGCGCTGGCTTTGGCGGGCTTGATAGTTATGTTTGCGGTAAACAAGCTGACCGGCGCGGTAATGCTCGGCGCCGCGGTGGCTGCGGCGGCTGTCGCGGGGGCGATGGCGGCGCTGCGTGCCGGCGTGGCGAAAGAGTTCGGGTTCGGATCGGTAAAAGCGCTTAAATACGAACTTTCGTCGCTCCCCGAAAAAGCCGCTCAGTTAAAATCGGCAGAAGCGCGCGTCTCGTCGCTCCGTTCGGGTTACGAATCGGGTTTTGCCCGCTGTTCTCAGCTGAAAACCGAACTCGACGGCGGAATAAGCAAATACGTCGACGCGGGCGGAGAGGATTATTCCGGAACGCTTCAGTCGATACTTGAACTTTCAACGGAAAGCGGTGAAAAATTCGCGGTCTGGAACATTAAGAAAGAGGAACTTCAAAAGGCGCTGGAAAACGTCGACCCCGAGGCGCTTGCGGAGGAGGCGCGCGGCGCCGTCGCCCCCGCGAGGGAGCGCGCCACCGTCGACACCGAACTGAAATTTTATACTCAGCAATGCCGCCAGCTTTCGGAACTTCAGCACCGCGACGAACTCGATATAGCCGCGCTCAATTCAAAAAGCGGCGATCCGGCTCTTATCGTGGGGAAACGCGATTCGCTCAACTCGCGCATAGCCGAACTCGAACTGCAGTATAAGGCTTACGAGGCGGCGATCGCCGCGATAAATGAATCCGGCGATTATATGAAAAGTATGGTCGCTCCGCGCATAAGTTCCCGCGCCGACGAATATTTCCGGCTTGCCACCGGCGATAAATACGGCGATTTCGAGGTGGACACCCGCCTCTCGATGAGCTACGGAAGCGATTTCCGCCGCAGCTGCGAATATCTTTCCGCCGGCACGCGTGACAGCGCCTATTTAAGCCTGCGCCTGGCGTTGGCAGATATGCTGTTCGGCGGCGCCGCGGTGCCGATGATACTTGACGACGCTTTTGTCAGGATCGACGACGAAAGGCTGAAAATGATATCGTACGCGCTCGGCGAGGCGGCGAAAAAGCATCAAATATTCATACTCACACACGGCAATCGCGAGGCGTCCGCACTGGATTCGGCGGGAGTGACATATAACTCCGTCGAAATAAGACAGGCTTGAACAAAGTATGGAAAGAATTATGAGTTTTGACACGCCCGTCAAATCGCTTCACGGCGTGGGCGAGGCGAAAAGCAGCGCGTTCGAACGGCTGGGAATAAAGACCTGCCGCGATCTGCTCAACTTTTTTCCGCGCGGATACGAGGAACGCGGGAACGTAAAAACAGTCGCTGACGCCGGCGACGGCGAGATCTGCTCGGTCATCGTAACGGTAAGCGAAACGACCGCTCCGCGCAGAATAAGCGGCGGCAGAACGATAGTACGTTCGCTTGTCCGCGATGAAAGCGGGAGTATGGAACTTATATTTTTCAACACCCCTTTCGTCGCCAAAAGTCTGGTACACGGGCGCAAATTCCGCGCGTTCGGACGGATAAAATTCGGGCTCTACGGCAAAGAAATGGTATCGCCGAAACTGGAACCCGTCATCGCGGGCGCCGAACTTGCCCGGTTCGTGCCGAAATACCGCCTTTCGCTGCCGCTGACACAAAAAAGTTTTATCGCCGCCGTATCGGAGGCGCTTCCTCTGTGCGACCGGATCGACGATATATTGCCGCAAAGCCTTATCGCCGAAAAAAAACTGCTTCACCGCGGCGAGGCGATAAGGATCCTGCACCGCCCCGGTAACGCCGAAGAACTTTTAAAAGCACGGCGCACTCTGGCATTTGAATCGATTGTCGTGTTCCGGCTCGCTTTGTCGGGATTGCGCGGAAACGCCACCAACGAACGCGCCGTTCCGCTTGTATTGAAGGGCGCGGGCGCAAAGAAATTTTTCGAGAACCTTCCTTTTCAGCTGACTTCCGCGCAGCAGCGCGCGATAAAAGAGATATTTGCCGACCTTGCGAAAGAAAAACCGATGGCGAGGCTTTTGCAGGGCGACGTCGGCAGCGGCAAGACCGCCGTCGCCGCCGCGGCGATATATCTTTGCGTTAAAAACGGTTATCAGGCGTGTATGATGGCGCCGACCGAAATATTGGCTTCACAGCACAAAAAAACGCTTGATAAATTCCTTTCGCCGTTCGGGATCAGGACCGCGCTGCTTATATCAGGTATGCCTGCCGCCGAAAAACGCGCGGTGCGCGCCGGGCTCGCTTCCGGCGGGATCGATGTTGCGATCGGAACGCACGCGCTTCTGACCGAAGACACCGCTTTTGCAAACTGCGCGCTCGCCGTGACCGACGAACAGCACAGGTTCGGGGTCTCTCAGCGTGCGGTGTTGCTCGATAAAAGCGAGCGCGACGGCAGACGGGCGCATATGCTCGTTATGTCGGCAACGCCGATCCCGCGTTCGCTTTCGCTTATAATTTACGGTGATCTGGACGTTTCGCTGTTGGACGAACTGCCTCCCGGCAGGCAGAAGATCGAAACGCGCGTCGTAAAACAGCATGATATGAAAGAAGTCTATTCCTTCATCCGCGATTCCGTCGCCGACGGTGGAAGAGCCTATGTCGTTTGCCCTTTGGTCGAGGACAGCGAAAATTCCGACCGCCGCTCGGCGGAAAGTTATTTTAAAGAACTTACCGAGGGACAGTTCAAAGGCATCCCCTGCGGACTTATCCACGGCAGGATGCGCCCCGCCGAAAAAGAAGCCGCCATGACGGCGTTCTCGACGGGCGAAACGAAAATATTGGTTTCCACCACCGTTATCGAGGTAGGCGTCGACGTCCCCGAGGCGACCGTGATGCTTATCGAAAACGCCGAATCGTTCGGGCTTTCGCAGCTGCATCAGCTGCGCGGCAGGATCGGCAGGGGCGACAAACGGTCGGTCTGTATTCTTGTCGACGGAGGCGGAAGCGACGAAGCCGCCGAAAGGCTTAACGTCATGCGCGATACCTCCGACGGGTTCAAAGTCGCCGAGGCGGATCTTCAACGGCGCGGACCGGGCGATTTCTTCGGCGAACGCCAGAGCGGCGATTTCTCGCTGGCTTTTTCGGCGGTGACGGATATGACTCTTATTTCCGAGACCGATCCGGTGCTTGCAAAACTCAACGCCGGGCGGGATCTTCCCGAAAACAAGGCGGTTTTTGACGCCGCCGCTGAATTTTTGAAAAAAGCGGGCGGCAGCCGCACCGTAAACTGACAGATTGGGTACATAATGGATTTCGACTTTAAAAACAAACTGTTTCTCGCGCCGATGGCGGGGATCACCGACCACGCGTTCCGCAGGATCTGCCTTTCGATGGGGGCGGATTGCGCCGTGACCGAACTTGTAAGCGCCAAGGCGTTGACCTATAACGATAAAAAATCTTTTGAACTCGCACGGGTGTATGACGACGAGCACCCCTGCGCGATCCAGCTGTTCGGAAGCGATCCGAAGGTGATCGCCGCGGCGGCGAAAAAAGCGATGGAATTTTCGCCGGCGTTTATAGACATCAATATGGGATGCCCGATGCCTAAACTCGTGCAGAACGGCGAAGGATGTGCGCTGATGCGCTCGCCGGAACTCTGCGAGGCGATAATCTATTCGGTAAAATGCGCGGTGGATGTTCCGGTAACGGCAAAAATGCGCCGCGAATGCGACGACGGAGCCGAAAACGCCGCCGATGTGGCTTTGGCTTGCGAACGCGGCGGAGCCGACGCGGTTTTCGTTCACGGAAGAACTCGCCGCCAGCTTTATTCCGGATATGCCGACCGCGGTTCGATAAAAACGGTGAAGCAGGCGGTAAAGATACCGGTCATCGCCAACGGTGACGTGCGCTCCCCGGACGATTATTTTTCGATCCTTTCGGATACCGGAGCCGACTCGGTAATGGTCGGGCGCGGAGCTTACGGATCGCCCTGGCTGTTCGCCGAAATAAAAGCGGCGGCGTCAAACAAAAAGTTCACGCCGCTCACTTCGGATCAAAAACGCGATATGCTTATAAGCCAGCTCGAAACCGTGATCTGCGACAAAGGCGACCGCGGAATAATCGAGTTCCGGCACCATTTGCTGCAATACTGCAAGGGGTTTTCCGGCAGCGCGGCTCTGCGCGCCGCAATATCGACGGTATCGGACAGACGTTCCGCGCAGGAAGCGATAGAGAAAATAATGAAATAATAATGCCCGAAATCATTGCTTTTCGGCTCAAAAAAAGCACGCTTTAGCCGACTGTTCCTAAGGACAGTCGGCAACGAAATCCACCCCTGCGGGGTGGGTGAAATCGCCTGCGGCGGTGAAATTGCCCT
>CAMZED010000023.1 GCA_947305675.1 uncultured Clostridia bacterium
CGCTGCTTTCGATCGTAAGCCAGTTCGGCGACCTCGCCGCCTCGGTCATAAAGCGCAAATTCGGAGTTAAAGATTACGGCAAACTGTTCCCCGGCCACGGCGGGGTCCTCGACAGGTTCGACAGCGTGCTCGCCGTATCGATAGTAACGGCGCTCGCAGTCGATATCGTAAATTCATTATGAACGTAAAAAGTATAGCCGTGCTCGGTTCGACAGGATCGATCGGCAGGCAAACGCTCGAGGTGGCAAGGCACCTCGGGATCGGAATAACCGCGCTTTCGGCGGGTTCAAACGCAAAACTGCTCGAATCGCAATGCCGCGAATTTCGCCCGCAAAGAGTATGTATCGGCGAATCGGAGTATAATAATCTAAAAACGGCGCTTGCCGATACCAACGTAAAAATCCTTTCCGGCGACGAAGGCCTTGCCGAGCTCGCAAGCGTCGACCCTTCGCCTACTTTGGTCAACGCGGTACTCGGTATGAAAGGGCTCGTCCCTACGCTGAACGCCGCGAAAGCCGGCAAAAAGATCGCTTTCGCCAACAAAGAAACGCTTGTCGCCGGCGGAAATATCGTGACCGGCGCGGTAAAAGAAGGCGGCGCCCGGCTTTTGCCCGTCGACAGCGAGCATTCCGCGATCTTCCAGTGCATTCAGAACGGCAATCCGATCAAAAAAATACTGCTTACCGGATCGGGAGGGCCTTTCCGCGGCAAAGACGGCGCTTTTCTCGAAACCGTCACCCCGGAAATGGCGGTAAGACATCCCAAATGGAATATGGGCAAAAAAATATCCGTCGACAGCGCAAGCCTTATGAACAAAGGACTTGAACTTATCGAGGCTATGCATCTGTTCGACGTTTCGCCCGAAAAGATCGAAATAATAATCCATCCGCAGAGCACGGTGCATTCTCTGGTCGAGTTCGAGGATAACGCCGTTCTCGCCCAGCTCGGATCTCCGGATATGCGGACCTGCATACAGTATGCGCTCACTTACCCCGACCGTGCGCCTTCAATGGCTTCGCCTTTGGATCTGTTCGGCGCCGGGCTTACTTTTGAACGTCCCGACCGGGAAACTTTTCCGCTGCTTGCGCTTGCCGAAAGGTGCGCTCGCAAGGGCGGCAACGCTCCGGCGGTGATGAACGGCGCAAACGAGCAGGCCGTGGCTGAATTCCTTAACGGGAAGATCGGTTTTACAAAGATGTTCCGGCTGGTCATCGAAGCGGTCGACGCGCTGGAATACATACCGTCGCCGGGGCTCGAAGATATTGTCGCTTCGGACGCGGCGGCGCGCGAATACGTTTTATCGCATAAATAACTATGGAGTGATTATAAATGGGAATCGGTTCGGTTTTATTGACATTACTGGTTATGCTTCTGGTGTTCGGGATACTTATATTTATCCACGAACTCGGGCATTACCTCGTCGCCCGGAAATTCGGTGTGGGCATTACCGAGTTTTCCATCGGTATGGGTCCGGCTTTAAAGACCTGGCACGGCAAATATAACGATTTTTCGATCAGGGCGCTGCCGATCGGCGGCTTTGTGAATATGGTCGGCGAATATGACGACGAGATCCCTCCGGAATTCGCCGGGAAAACTCCGCTCAATTCCAAACCCGTCTGGCAAAGAATGCTTATCGTGCTCGCCGGTCCGTTTATGAACCTTTTGCTGGCGTTCATCCTTATGGCTGTTATAGTAATTGCAAGCGGCACTATGGGTACGACTGTAGTCGCCCAGTTCAAAGACGATTCGGTATCGGACAGCTGCGGGCTTTCGGTCGGGGATGAAATAATCGAAATTAACGGAAAAACGATACACTGTTACACCGAAATGGCTTATAAGATCGTTTCGGACGGTGTCGAACCGATGCAGATCACCGTTCTGCGCGACGGGAACGAGATAGTCCTGAACGACGTCACCTTCGGCACCGAACTCGAGGACGGAAAAATCAATATCGGCGTGCAGGATTTTTTGGTCTATGCAAAAGATTACACTTTCGGCAACGTGATCTATGAATCGTTCTGGCAAGCCGCCTCGACGGTATATATGACGGTCGATTCTCTCGTCGACACCCTGCGCGGCAGATATGGTATCGACGCGGTTGGAGGCCCGATCGCCGTCGGCGGTCAGGTCGGGGAGATGATCGAACAGAGCGCCGATTTCGGCGAGGGCGTCCGCAATATCGCCACGCTCACCGTGTTCATATCGGTCTCGCTCGGTGTGGCGAACCTCCTTCCGCTTCCCGTGCTTGACGGCGGAAGGTTCCTGCTTTATGTCATAGAAGCTGTCAGGCGCAAGCCGCTTCCGCGCAAAGTCGAACAGACGATTATGACGGCCTGCACGGTATTGCTGTTCGGTTTAGTAATATTTGTCGCAATAAAAGATTTTATCGGGTTGTTCTGATATGACAAGAAAGATCACAAAACAAATAAAAGTCGGCGGCGTCACTGTCGGCGGCGGCGCAGAGATAGCGGTGCAGTCAATGACAAACACGCGCACTTCCGACCGCGAAAACACGCTTCGCCAGATATTAAAACTTGCATCCGCCGGGTGCGATATAGTGCGGTTCACCGTAAACGATAACGATGCCGCCGAACAGATCCCGTATTACGTCGAAAATTCTCCCGTCCCGCTGGTGGCGGACATACATTTCGATTATCGCCTGGCGATCGCCGCGGCTGAACGCGGTATTTCAAAAATAAGGATCAATCCCGGCAATATCGGCGATAAGGACAACATCAAAAAAGTCGCCGATGTTTGCCGTTTACATAATGTTCCGATAAGGATCGGCATTAACGGCGGCAGCGCCGAAAAGAGCGTGCTGGCGAAATACGGCGGACCGACCGCCGAGGCGCTTGCCGAAAGCGCGCTTATCAACGCCGAAATGCTCGAAAGCTGCGGGTTCGACGACATTGTTCTTTCGGTAAAAAGCTCAGATGTCCGCACAATGGTCGAAGCTAACCGGATACTCAGCGAAAAAAGCCTTCACCCGCTTCATATCGGCGTTACCGAGACCGGCGATATCCGCCGCGGAAACATAAAATCGGCAGTGGGGATAGGCGCGCTTCTGCTCGACGGGATCGGCGATACCGTGCGTGTTTCGCTTACCGACGATCCGGTAAACGAAGTTTACGCCGCAAAGGATATACTGTTCGCTTGCGGATACGGCGGAGGGGTTGACATAATCTCCTGCCCGACCTGCGGCAGGACACGGACCGATCTTATCCCGATCGTCGCGGAACTCGAGCGCGAAACTTCAAATATCGTTACCTCCAAAAGAATCACCGTCGCGGTGATGGGCTGCGCGGTGAACGGCCCGGGCGAGGCGTCTCACGCCGACGTCGGGATCGCTTGCGGCGAAGGGGAGGGCCTGCTTTTCCGTCGGGGAGAACCCGTTTCCAAAATAGCCGAAAGCAATATTGTTCAGACTTTATTGAACGAGATAAAGGAACTTTTATAAATGGTCGAGGAATTCAGAAGCAAATTCAAAAAGGCGGTGTTTTCAAGCGCACAGATCAACTCTTTGTCGGGGCTGATCTCGTTCGGCGTCCGCGTCGACCGCGAACATCAGATGATCGCAGTCGAGGCGGCGTTCTCGGCATACATTAAGCCGGCAGAACTTTTCTCGATCGCCGATTCCATAAAGAATTCATATAAACTCAACCGCGTCGACATTTATCCGCGTTTTGAAGGAGTCGCCTTCAAGCCGGAATATATGGACGGCATTATCGATACTCTTAAAAGGTTTTCGCGGCTTGATTACGGATTTTTCGACAATTCGGTCTATAATTACGACGAAGAAACTTCAAAATTCGTAATAAAACTGCGCCGAGGGATCTCGGTCGAATATCTCGAAACAAACGGAGCGGAACAGTTTATTATTCAGTGCGTAAGTCAACAGTTCGGCGTAAACCTTGACCTTGTGCTGGAGGGCGACGAAGTCGTCCCCGCCGAGTATTTCAACGACCGCGAGGACGTTCTTGCCGAAAGCATAAGGAACCAAAGGGCGGCGATCGACGCGGAAACGGTAAAGCCGGATATACTCAACTCGCTCAACGCCAAAGAATACGGCGATCCGGAGTATTTCGAAGAGGACGGCAAACTTTTCGTGCGCGTCGGCGGCATCACGCTGGATATCACCGATCCGAAACCCGTTCTCGGCGACAGACGCAGCTGGAACCTCACCGCGATCTCCAATCTGCGCGATAACGAATCGGTCTGCGTCGGCGGAAAACTGTTCTCGGTCGAGAGCAAAGAAAATTACGAGGGCGATAAGATCTCCTATACCCTTTATATAACCGATTTTTCGGCTTCCGTCATCGCTCGCGTGACCTGCCCGAAGGATGAACCTCTTCCGCTTCCGAAACCGCCGGCGTACGTTTTGCTTTCGGGGCGCGCAGAACACCGCAAGATCTATAACCGCCAGTTGAAAACCCATGTTGACGACGAAGAAATAAGTATCAACTGCAAAGCGTTGTCGAAGTGCGGCTTTCTCGGCAGGCAGGATAAATCCGAAGAAAAGCGCGTTGAACTTCACCTACATACCAATATGTCGGCGCTCGATGCTCTTGCCGATCCCGCCGATATAATCGCGCGCGCCGACGAATGGGGAATGCCCGCCGTCGCTTTTACCGACCACGGGACCCTTCAAAGCTATCCGATCGTTATGGCGGCGGCAAAAAAACACCCCAACGTCAAGCCGATATACGGGATCGAGGGCTATCTTGTCGACGACACCGCCCGCGCGGTGTTCCGCTGTTCCGAGCCCGAAAAAATCGATCTTAACGAATCGGTATTTATAATTTTCGATATCGAAACGACCGGGCTCTCGTTCAAGACCTGCGGGATAACGCAGATCGGCGCGCTGAAATACAAAGGCGGCGAGATCATCGGCGAGTTTTCGACTTTTGTCGATCCCGGAATGCATATCCCCGAAGAAATAACCAGGCTTACCGGTATCGACGACGCAAAAGTCGCCGGTGCTCCCGGCGAAAAAGAAGCCGTCTCCGCGTTCCTTGAATTCTGCGGCGACAGTATGCTTGTCGCCCACAACGCTAACTTTGATGTTTCGTTCATATCGCGCGTGGCGAACGATTTCGGCATCCCGTTCGAAAACCCTTATCTCGATACGGTGGCGCTTTCGCGGTATATCAATACCGATACTTCCAACCACCGGCTCGATACGCTGGCGAAATATTATAAACTCGGGCAATTTGACCATCACCGCGCTGACGCCGATACCGAAATGCTGGCGCGGATATTCGAATGTATGGTCAGAAAACTCGCGGCGAACGGCGTATATAACGTCGCGGAGATGAACGCCGCAATGGCGGCCAACTGCGATCCGACAAGGCTTAAATGTTACCACGTCATAATACTCGTAAAGAATGCGGTGGGGCTTAAAAATCTTTATAAGATCGTTTCGCGTTCCTACGTCGATTATTTCCGCATGCATCCGCGAATACCGAAAACCCTGCTTTCGGAATACCGCGAAGGACTGGTCGTCGGTTCGGCTTGCTCTGCCGGTGAATTGTACGACGCGATCCTTTCAAACAAACCGTTCGGCGATCTGTTGAAGATCGCGGATTTCTACGATTATCTCGAGGTTCAGCCCGATTCCAACAACGGCTATCTCGTCGAAGAGGGACGGCTCGGCGAAAACCGCGAAGCCGCGCGCGAACAACTGCGCGAAAACGTTCGCACAATAATGCGCATCGCGGAAAAACAGAACAAACTCGTCGTTGCTACCGGAGATGTGCATTTTATGGATCCCGAGGACGAGATCTACCGCCAGATAATGATGTTCGGAATGAAGTATAACGACGCCCTGCGCGAAACGAAGCTTTATTTCAGGACGACGGAGGAAATGCTTGCCGAATTCGCTTATCTCGGCGAGGAGACCGCGCGGAAGATCGTCATCGAGAACCCCAAGAAGATCATCGCCGATTTTGAAGATATCAAGCCGATCCCCGACGGAACTTATACCCCGTATATCGAGGGAGCGGAGGAAGAACTTCAGCGGCTGTGCGAAAATACCGCGCACGAGATGTACGGCGAAGTGCTTCCGGATATCGTAAAACAAAGGATGGACCGCGAACTCGGCTCGATAATCAAAAACGGCTACGCCGTGCTTTACGTCATCGCGCGCAGGCTTGTTCAGTACAGTGAAGAAAACGGTTACCTCGTCGGATCGCGTGGGTCGGTCGGCTCGTCGTTCGTCGCAACGCTGGCGAAGATATCCGAAGTGAATCCGCTTCCGCCGCATTACGCCTGCCCGAAGTGCAAATATTCCGAGTTCTTCACTCACGGGGAAGTCGGATCGGGGTTTGATCTCGACGACAGATGCTGCCCGGTGTGCGGCACGCTTATGCGCCCCGACGGACACGATATCCCGTTTGAGACGTTTCTGGGCTTCCACGGCGAAAAGGCGCCGGATATCGACCTTAACTTTTCCGGCGACGTTCAGACTCTGTGCCATAAATACACCGAGGTACTGTTCGGAAAAGAGAACATATTCCGCGCCGGCACGGTCGGCACTTTGCAGGACAAGAACTGCTTCGGATTCGTCAAAAAATACCTGGAAGACCGCGGTTTAAGGCTCACCCGCGCCGAGCAGGCGCGGCTCGCCCAGGGGTTTGTCGGCGTTAAACGCACCACGGGACAGCATCCCGGCGGGATCGTCGTCATACCTAAAGAATACGAAATATACGATTTCACCCCGGTCCAATATCCGGCCAACAAGGTATCGTCGGGGGTAATAACCACTCATTTCGCGTTTGAATATCTGCATGATACTCTGCTTAAACTCGATATGCTCGGGCACGACGTTCCCACCTTTTACCATATACTTGAACAGTACACCGGGATCGATGTCCGCACCGTTAAAATGAACGACAAAAAAGTCATCGACCTGTTCGCGTCCACCGAACCGCTCGGCGTCACTCCCGAACAGATCGGCTGCCGGATAGGTACTTTGGGATTGCCGGAGTTCGGGACCGATTACGCCATCCAGATGATACTCGACGCCAAACCCAAAACTTTTGCCGACCTGCTTCAGATCTCGGGCCTTTCGCACGGGACGGGCATCTGGCTCGGCAACGGTAAGGATCTTATCGAAAACGGCACCTGCACCATCAGCGATATCATCGGTACGCGCGACAGCATAATGATATATCTTATGCAAAAAGGGCTCGATCCGTCGATCGCATTCAACGCAATGGAACGCACCCGCAAGGGCAAAGGGCTTTTGCCGGAGCAGGAAGAGGAAATGCGCAAACACGACGTTCCTCAGTGGTATATCGATTCCTGCAATAAAATACAGTATATGTTCCCGAAAGCGCACGCGGCGGCATACACCATCGCTTCGCTCCGGTTGGGCTGGTTCAAAGTTTACCGCCCGTTGGAATATTATGCGACTTATTTCACCGTGAAAGCCGACAACTTCGACGGCGAACTGGTTATGGGCGGAAAACGCAAGCTCGAAGAACGCCTTAACACCATAAAGGCAATGCCGGATCCCACCGCGAAAGAAGAGGACGCGATCGTTTTCATCCGCGTTGTGCTGGAGATGTTCGCTCGCGGGATCGGTTTCCTGCCGGTATCGCTCGGCAAATCCGAGGCAAAAGCTTTCATCCCCGAAAACGGCAAAATAAGGCTGCCGCTTTGCTCGCTTAACGGGCTGGGCGAATCGGTCGCCGAAAAGATAGTTTCCGTCATCAAAGACGGAAGCGCCACCACCGTGGAGGAGATAAGGGTAAAGGCTTCGGTAAACAAATCGATAATGGATCTGCTTGCCAAAAACAACTGCTTCGGCGATCTGCCTGAATCCGACCAGATCACCATGTTCTGATATTAAACCATGAATAAATATTACGATTATCATTCACATTCATATTTTTCCGGCGATATCCCCGCGGGAAGAGGCAGTTCGGTGCGCGAAATGTGCCTCTCAGCCATCGAAAAAGGCGTTGCCGAGCTTGCCGTTACCGATCATTGCGATATCGACGGTATCATCGACGGATACTTCAAGCCGCTCGATCACGAAGCCGTTCTTGCCGAAATACTCGCCGCGCGCGAAGAATTCCGCGGAAGATTGAAGCTGCTTCACGGGATCGAACTCGGCCAGGGGATACACAAACCGAAAGAGGCTTCGGAACTGTTGGAAAAATACGGCTACGACGTGGTTTTGGGCTCGGTACACGCCGTACGCGGCATAATCGATTTTGCGGATACCGATCTCATATCGCTTTCGAAGAACGAAAGGATCACGCTCTGGGAACGTTATCTTGCCGAGATGCTCGAAATGCTTGAATGGGGGAAATTTGATATTCTCACCCATATAACCTACCCGAAACGCTACTTTTTAAAACAGGGGATAACCGATTTCCCGGATATCGCCGGCAGGGGCAAAGAATACTTCGAGCCGATAATAAAAAAAGTGATCGAAAAAGGGTTTACTCTTGAATGCAATACTTCGGGATTGCGTCAGATAATGGGCGAATGCCTTCCGAACCGCGAACTTTTCGGGTTTTATTACGAGCTCGGCGGGCGCGATATATCGTTTGGAGCCGATTCGCACAACGCGCGCGATATAGCCGCGGGGTTCGATACCGCCGCGGAGATGTTGAAAAGTCTCGGATTTAAATATATTTCGGTTTTCGACGGAAGGCAAAAGAGCCGTATCCCGTTCTGACATCCGGAACCGATTCAATCAGCCACAGGGGGAATAAAAGAATGAAAGAAAAAGTATTGTCATACCTCGAAAAAGACGCCCGCATCCCGCACCGGGATATCGCCGTTATGCTCGGAATATCCGAAAAAGAAGTCGAAGATATTATCGAGCAGTGCGAACGCGACGGCACCATAAAATGTTACCGCACCGTGATCGATTGGAACAAGACCGGTAAAAAAACGGTCAGTGCGCTGATAGAACTGAAAACCATCCCACAGCGCGATAAGGGGTTCGACGCGGTCGCCGAACGCGTAAGCCATTTTCCCGAGGTCACCTCGGTTTCGCTTATGTCCGGCGGCTTTGATCTTGCGATAACCGTCGAAGGCAACGATATGCGCGACGTCGCCATGTTCGTCGCCGAAAAACTCGCCACCATCGAGGGCGTCACGGCGACAGCCACCCACTTCGAACTGCAGAAATATAAAGAACACGGCGTTGTTTTCAATTTAGAGAAGAGCGATATAAGAGGGAACGAATAGTGGGATTCGACGGAAACAGCCGGATATCTTCCAGGATAACCGATATAAAGCCTTCGGGCATACGTAAGTTTTTCGATATATTGAACGGCATGCAGGACGTCGTGGCGCTCACGGTCGGGCAGCCGGATTTTGTCACGCCATGGCATATCCGCGACGCGGGCATTCGCTCGCTCGAGGAAGGGCGTACATATTACACTTCCAACAACGGTATAATCGAGTTCCGCGAAGAAATCGCCGCTTATCAAAAAAGGCGCTTCGGTCTTGAATACGATCCCAAAAGCGAAATAATCGTCACCGTGGGCGGCAGCGAGGCGATCGACATCGCGGTGCGCGCGCTTGTCGACGAGGGCGACGAGGTGATCATCCCCGAACCCTGCTTTGTATGCTACGACCCGATAACGCGGCTTGCCGGCGGAAAAGCCGTAAAGATCGCTTTAAAGCCCAAAAACGGGTTCAAGCTGACCGCCGAGCAGTTAAGAAACGCCATCACCGAAAAGACCAAACTGCTTGTCCTGCCTTTCCCCAACAACCCCACGGGAGCCTGCCTGCGAAGGGAGGATCTTGAATCTGTCGCGCAGGTTCTTCGCGGCACCGGAGTCTGCGTCCTTTCCGACGAGATATACGCCGAACTCACCTACGGCGAAAAGCACGTTTCAATCGCCTCGGTCGACGGTATGCGCGAGCGCACCGTTGTGGTCAACGGCTTCTCGAAAGCCTATGCGATGACCGGTTGGCGGCTGGGATATACGCTCGCGCCGGAATATTTCACCAAGCAAATGGCGAAAGTTCACCAGTATGCGATAATGTGCGCCCCCACGACAAGCCAATACGCCGCGGTCGAGGCGCTTCGCAACGGTGACGACGACATTGAATATATGAAAGGCGAATATGAAGCGCGCCGCCGCCTGATCGTGAGCGAGCTGAACCGCATCGGCATCGATACGTTTATGCCGGAGGGCGCGTTCTATGTGTTTGCCGATATAAGGCGGTTCGGGATCGACGACGAGGAATTCTGCCAGCGCCTGCTCGATGAAAAACACTGCGCCATCGTTCCGGGCAGCGCGTTCGGCGAAAACGGCAAAGGGTTCGCCAGACTGTCTTATGCTTATTCTCCCGCTCATATAAAAAAAGCAATAACACGCATCGAGGAGTTCATAAAAACCTTATGAAAGTCAAAGCCTATTCGAAGATAAACCTTACGCTGGATATTCTGAACAAACGCGACGACGGCTTTCACACCTTAAAGTCGGTCCTGGTTCCGATCTCACTTTACGACAGCATAACGGTCGAAAAGAGCGGCGAACTGTCGTTTTCCTGCGATATTCCCGAGCTTCGCGGCGACGATAACTATTGCGTGCGCGCGGCGAAACTGTTTTTTCAAAAAACCGGCATATCGGGCGGAGCGGCGATAAAACTGCAAAAGCATATCCCTTATCCCGCCGGGCTGGGCGGCGGCAGTTCCGACGCGGCGGCGGTGCTCAACTGCCTTAACGCGCTCTACGATTTTCCGCTCACACGTGAGGAACTTTTGGCCGCGGGCGCCGCGGTCGGTTCCGACGTCCCGTTTTGTATGGCGGGCGTTCCATCGCTTTGCGAGGGCAGAGGCGAGATACTCACACATCTCGATTCGATCCCCAAGCTTTATATAACCGTTGCGATCGGCGGCGGAAGAATGCCGACTTCCAAAGCTTTCGCCGCTTACGACGAAAGCGCCGTCAAACCGACGGATTTCACCGATAAATTCGTCGCCGCGCTCAAAAACGGAGATCGGCGCGGTATGACCTCCGCAATGGGCAATGCGTTTACCGACGTCTGCGCAAAACTCTGCCCCGAAACAAAAGAGATGCGATCCAGATTGCGCTCCTGTGGCGCCGAGGCGGCGATCCTTTCGGGCAGCGGGCCATCGGTGTTCGGCGTATTTGCAGCAAAAGAACGTTCGGTCGCCGCGGCGAAAGACCTGCGCGCCCGCGGATTCTTTGCGGTCGATTGCGAAACATTGGAAAATGTTTCGCAGTAAAACGAATAAAAACTCCTTTTGCCAGTCGATAATCGTTACAAAGACCGAATAAAAGGAGTTTAAAATTATGTACTTAAAAAAGCGAACAGAATCGCTCGTCATTCGTTGTATCGCGCTGTTTTGCGCCTGCGTTCTGTTTTTAACGGCTGTCGACCTGCTCATCCCGCGCGGCGAGGCAAAGGTGTACGAAAATCTTATCCGCCTGCATGTTATCGCCGACGGCGACGGCGCCGAGGAACAGCGGATAAAACTTCTGGTGCGCGACGCGATCGTCGCCGAATGCGGCGATTTGTTTGAAGGACTCACCGATTCCGAAACCGCGATAAAAACGGTGAACGCCAACCTCGACCGTATAAGATCGGTCGCCGACAGAGTGCTTGAAGCCGAGGAAGCCGGCTACAAAGCCGAAGTGGTTTTCGGCAGGGAAGATTATCCCGTCAGGGAATACGAAGGCTTTATACTGCCTTCGGGGAACTATTATTCGCTGCGAGTCCTTTTGGGCAGATCCGAAGGGCAAAACTGGTGGTGCGTTTTGTTCCCGCCGCTTTGCTTCGGCGCTTCGGGATCGTCTTTTTCCGACGCCGGGATCGACAGCGGCAGCTCAAAGGTTTTCACCGACAGAAAATATTCGTTCCGTTTCAGACTTATTGAACTGTTTTGGAGATAAAAATGCTTTACCGGATCATCGGACCCGCCGGGAGCGGAAAAACCGAATATTTGCTTAAAGCGATGGGAAGGGCGTTTTCCGCCGGAAAGCGCTGCGTTCTGATCGTGCCGGAACAGCAGTCCGTCGACTATGAATCTCTGCTTTGCGAAAGGTTCGGCGACGGCTCCAACCTGATTTGCGAAACGCTTAATTTTCAAAGACTTCCGAACCGCGTCGCAAGAGAATACGGCGGTCTTGCTTTGAACAGTATCGATAAAGGGGGCGCTTGCGCCCTTTTGTCGCTTACAGCCGAGGAACTGAAACCGCGGCTGAAAGAATATAACGCCGTCGCGTCCGACGCCGATTTCGCCTCGGAGCTGCTTGCGCTTTACACGCGGATGCAAACCTCGATGATCACACCGGAAATGCTTTCTGCCGCCGCCGACGATCCGATCGTAAAAGAAAATCCCGCTCTTTCGCAAAGGTTATCGGAGATCTCGCTTATCCTTAATAATTACGTCGCGAATTTCGGCGAAGGGCTTACCGACCCGCGCGACGCACTGACAAAACTCGCCCAGGAACTGCCGCAAAAGCCGTTTTTCAAAGGCATTACCGTTTTTATCGACGGTTATTATAACTTCACGCTTCAGGAACACGCTGTTATCGACCGGATCGCCGAGCAAAGCGAAAACCTCTATATTTCTTTTACGCTCGACGGTTCGCGCCGCTTCTTTTCCGAAAACAGAAAGTCGTTTGAACGCGTTGTAAAAGATAAACGCTTAAAATCCGAAGACATCTGGCTCGACGGCAGACCCCGCGGCAAAAAAGGATCGCTTCGCAAGATCGAATCGGATATCTGGCGTTCTCCCGTCGAACCGCTGCGCGGCGACGACGGCGGGCTTAAACTGATAAGCGCGGCGAACCGGTTTGATGAATGTTCCGCCGCCGCTTCGGAAATATTGGATTTTGTGCGCTCCGGGAACCGCTGGCGCGATGTTTGCGTGCTTGCCGGCAACGCCGATAATTATATCGGGCTGATCGATCCGGTTTTCGCCCGCGCGGGGATACCCTGCTACGTTTCGGCGGGGAAGGGGATCTCCAACCATCCGCTGGCGGCGTTTATTCTTTCGTCGCTCGCCGTGGTCAGCGAGGATTTCTCGCTCAGAAGCGTAAAACGCTACATAAAAAGCGGTTATTCCGGGCTTACCGTTTCGGAAAGCGATATCCTGCTCGGCTACGCCGAATCCTGGAATATCCGCGGCAAAGGCTGGTACGGCGAATCGGAATGGATAATGGATCCCGAAGGATACCGCGAGGGCGATCTTACCCCGCGCGGTGCCGCCATATTGCAGATCGCTTCTTCGGCGCGCCGCAAAGCGATACCTCCGCTTTCCGCCTTCCGCGAGACCGTCGGCCAAAAAGAATTCAGTGTAGCGGAGGGTGTCCGCGCGGTTTACGACCATATGATCGCCTGCGGATGCGATGAAAAACTTCGCCGCAGCGCCGAGCGTATGCTGATTTCCGGCGACCGCGAAGGTTCCGACCGCGAGATCGGTTTGTGGAAGCTGATAATGAACGCTCTCGACCAGCTTTATAATATCTGCGGGCAAAAGACAGTGAACGCAAAACGTTTGCAGTCTTTGCTGAGGCTCGTTTTCGAAAGTTATTCTCCCGGCGCGATACCCGCGTCAGCCGATTCGGTCACCTTCGGCGACGCTTCTATGACGCGCGCCGGAAACAAAAAACTTGTAATAGTGCTCGGCGTCTGCGACGGCGAGTTTCCCGCCGCAGCTTCTTCGGGAGTTTTCTTCGACAGGGACGAGGCTTCGATCCTTGAATCCGCCGGGATAGAGATCGCCGACACGACCGAAAAAGCGCTCGATACCTCGCGCTTTCTGGTCTATTCGGCTTTTTCAGCTCCGACCGAGAAACTTGTCGTTTCCTGCCCGAAAAACGAGATCACCGGCGAACAACTTCGCCGTTCAAGCGCGTTTTTATCGCTCGACGCAATGTTTCCCGACGTTAAAACCGTCGATTACGACTCCGAAAATACCTTTTCTACGCGTGAAGGAGTAGCCGCGGCGTTTCCCTTCCTTGCCGAAGGCGAACTGAGAGAAAAGATAGGCAAAGCGCTTTTTGACAAGCGCGAACCGTTTTACGAAAAGCCCCCCGCGGTCGTCGACCGCCGCTCGCGCATCGAATACCCCGGCGATACGCTTATGCTTTCGCCGTCGAGGTTCGAACGCTATGCGCTGTGCCCCTTCTCGTTCTTCGGCAGTTATCTTCTCGGCTTGAAAGAAAAGAAGCAGAATGACTGGGCGACGCCGGAAATCGGTAATTTTATACATAACATACTCGAAAAATTCATGCGATCCTGTGTTTCGCAGGGGAAGTTTAAACTCCCCGGGGACGGGGAGCGCGTCGCTTTGGTGCGCGAACTTTCGAAAAAGTATTTTCTCGACGTGATCGGCGAAAAGAACGCCGAAGACAAGCGCTTTTTGCACACTTACGATACAATGATCAGAACGCTCGATTCGGTCACTGCCGATCTTTGCGCCGAGTTTGCCGAAAGCAAATTCATCCCTGTCGGGTTCGAGTTCAGGATCGGGCTGAAAGACGCGGATATGCCCGCCGTAAGCTATGATTCCGAAGGAAAACGCGTTTTGCTTCGCGGAAGCATCGACCGCGTCGACACCTACGTTAAAAACGGCGTCACTTACGTGCGCGTTATCGATTATAAGACCTATAACAAAACTTTCAAAGCGTCGCTTGTCGAATACGGTCTGGATACGCAGATGCTTCATTATCTGTTCGCATATTGCCGCGGCAAACAGGCGCTTCCCGCCGGGGTGCTTTATTATACCATCGCTCTGCCTTTTTCCGAACTGACCGGGAACGAATCCGAACCGGAACTTACGGCGCTTGCCGAAAAAACGCTTAAACGCGAGGGGATTTTGCTTGATGACCCCGATATAGTTTTCGCAATGAGCGAGAGCTGCGAGTTCGTTCCGGTAGCGCGTAAAAAGGACGGCACGATTTCCGACAGGGGCAACCGCCTTCGCAGTGCCGAACAGTTCAAAGAGCTCGGCATTATTCTTGAAGAAGGCGTAAAAAAGTTATCAAAAGAGGTTTTCGCCGGGAATATGGACATTGCGCCGAACGAAATTCCCGGAGGCGACGATCCCTGCAAGTATTGCAAACTCGCGGGGTTCTGCCGTGCCGCAAACAAGCCGAAGGAGGAAACCGATGAATCTGACTGAATCGCAGAAGGCGGCGGTTTTTTCCCGCTGCGCGGATATGATCGTTTCGGCGGGCGCCGGAAGCGGAAAGACCACCGTGTTGACAAAACGTCTTATAGAGCGCATAAAATCCGGTGATTCGGTCACCGATTTTCTCGTTGTCACTTTTATGAATTCCGCCGCCGCAGACATAAAAGAAAAACTTTACGAAGCGCTCAACGCCGAACTTGCCGCCTCGCCGGAAGACGCTCACATTTACCGTCAGACTCAGCTTATAACCGAGGCGAACGTCTGCACCATATCGTCATTCTGCCTTTCGCTTGTGCGGGAAAATTTCGCATTGCTCGGCATTTCGCCTAAATCAAGAGTGATCGACGAGACCGAAAAAACAATGCTTCTGAACCGCGCGGCCGATTCGCTTGTTACCGAACTGTACGATTCTGACGACGAATGGTTCGCTCTGCTCGTAAGCAATTTCAGCGGCGATAAAGGCGACGGTCCTCTTGTCGAAAAAATGGTCTCGCTCTATGAAAAACTGCGCGTGATGATATCGCCGTTCGAACTGCTTAAAAACTGTTCGGAAACCCTGCGTTCCGACGCATCGCTCACCTCCGGCGGGGGATTTTTCAGCTGCTCCGTGGGAAAATATATCTTCAAAAACGTCTCGTCCGCGCTGGGATCCGCCTTTGAAAGGGCTGAATCGCTTTACGCTTACGCGGCGCAGAACACCGTCGATGGCAAGTATCTCGACCCGCTGTATAAGCTTTGCGATATCTGCTCAGGGCTTCGGATTGCGCTTGAAAAAGGCTATTCCGAATTCCGCGAATTCGCTTTGGACGCGCTTTCGAAAGTGCCGAAGTTATATCCAAAGGGCTGTCCCGAGGAAGTACACGATTTCGTAAAAGAAGAAAAAAGCGCGATAGTGGAAGAACTCAACTGTATAAAAAACCGTTATATCCGCGGCGATGACAGCTTTATTGCCGAAAGTTTTATAAAATGCGCAGATACGGTTGACGCCATCGCCGCTTTTACGG
>CAMZED010000024.1 GCA_947305675.1 uncultured Clostridia bacterium
TGACGCCGCTCGTGCCGTATCGGTGCGTAAATAGCCGCTTTGTCTGCGCTCTGACTGTCCCGAAGGGGCAGTATAACTGACATACTTCAGGTCATAAACAACCGTTTTGGCTGTTATCCGAAGCCCGCGTCAGCGGGTTTTGTTTTCCTTTGCAAAAGGATCTTTTGCGTCGACGTAAGCGGTGAAATATTTTTCATACGTCACAAATCCGGGAGCGCTTCCGTTCGGCTTTTTAAGGCAGCGGACGCGCGTATAATCCACCCCGACGTTGTCGCTGCCGCGTTTTTCGCTGTAATACGCCGCGAGCATTGCCGATTCGGTATAATCGCGGTCGGAAGGTTCGGAATCGCCGTCGGGCGTAAGGATGACGTGCGAACCGTGGAACCCTTTTATATGGAACCAGATATCGTTCCTGGCGGCGGAGCCGGTAAGGGCGTCGTTTTGCTTATTGTTCCTCCCCACGCGGACCGTAAGTCCGTCGGTCGTGGTGAATGAAAGCGGTTTTGAAGCCGGCGAACGCTTTTTGGTTTTTGCGTCGGAGCCGTGGATATAGCCGCCCTCGGCAAGTTCGGAGCGGATCTCGGCAAGTTCCGCCGGGCTGGCGGCGCGGTCAATGAACGACAGCACGCTTTCGAGGTAATCGCATTCCGACTCGGTCTTTTTGATTTGTTCCGCCAGAGAAACCGACGCCCGTTTTAATTTGGCGTATTTTTTATAATACTTCTGCGCGTTCTTTGCCGGAGCAAGGTTTTTTTCGAGTCGGACGGTGATCTCTTCCCCGCTTTCGTAATCGAGCGCGACGAGCGATTCGTCGCCCTGATTCATTTTATAGATATTTGCAGTGATAACGTCGCCGTATATTCTGAACCTTTCCATCTCGGCGCAATCGGCCAGCTCGTTTTTAAGAAGTACGAGTTTTTTCCTTGCGCGGGCAAGAAAAGTGTTCAGCGTATGTGTCAATTCGCGGGAATAGCGCCCGATGTTGACGGCTTCCTCGCGCCTGCCGAAGTAATCGTCAAGCAGCGCGCTGAGCGAGGCATATTCTTTCGTCACGTTCGGCGCGCCGTACTGGGTGAGCGGCGTGAACGAATACTCCACCCCGCCGCCGTCGGCGCCGAAAACCGCGACCGGTTTTGAGATCCCTTGCGATACCGAGTTGACGAAATCGGAGAAGAAGTTATAAAGAAGCGGCGCGTTTGAATTTGTCAGCAACGATTCGCAATCGCCGGTGGTGCGGAAGGCGAGTTCCCTTGCCGTAAGCGGCGAAAACGAAAGAAAAGTACGCAGAAGAAAATCGGATATCCTCATACCCTCTTTTTCGGCGGAGAGTTCCGAAAAACGTTCGCGGCTGATACCGAAAGCCGATATCTTATCTTGCTTGGGCGGAAGTTCATATTTCAATCCCACCATTATCTGCCTTACCGAACGCGTAATATCTGAAAGCGAAGCTGCCGAAATGATCCTGTCGTCTTCCGACGTGAGTATTACGTTGCTGTATTTACCCATCATCTCGGCGTAAATATGCTTCTTTTTTATATAGCCCATCTCGTCGGCGGACTCGAACACAAATCTGACAATTCGCTCGTTCTCGATCCAATCGACGCTTACAATGCGCGCGTTCTGCAGATGCTTGCGGTAAAGCATACAGGTCTGCGTGGGAGTATCGGGACGCGCGACGTTTTCGTCGGTAACGGCAAGCACCGGGCGCGAAGCCGAAGCCGAGATAACAAGATTTGAATGTCTCCCGTTGTGATATATCTGAAAGAAAAAACAGGTTTGCGAGCTTTGGTGTATTTTTTCCACCCTTGCGCCCGCAAAACCGTTCAGTTCCGCCGCGACGGCGGAACAAAAGAATCCGTCAAACGCCATATTCGTTCACCCGGTCAAAATCGAAGATAACCGGCTCCACTGCTCCTCCGGAAGCCTTTTTTACAAACCCGCCCAGCGCGGGCAATACCACACGCTCGGTCGCGTGGTGGGTAAGGCAGACCATATTCATCCCGAGTTCAGCGGCGTCGATAAGCGAATCGTGGCTTGCCTCACCGGTAACGTAAACATCGGCGCCGGCGGCGAAAGCCTCGCATACGAAATCTTTGCCGGAGCCCGAAACCACCGCGACTTTTTTAATAGTTCCGCCGCGGTTTACCGCCGCGCACGCCTTTTCGCCGAGAACCGATTCGCTGTGTTTTACAAACCGTTCAAAGCTCATTTCGCTCTCTATTTCGCCCAAACGCCCGAAAGGAAGGAAGGGCGCGGCGTTCTTCAGCCCGAGCGCTTCGGCAAGGCAATCGTTAACTCCGCCCTCGACGGTATCGAGCCTTGTGTGATAAGAAAGCACCGCGATCCGGTTATTTATACAGCTTATCACGCGGGAACCGACCGGATCCGCTTTGGATACCGCCGTAAGCGGATGAAAAACAAGCGGATGGTGTGTGATTATTACCTGCGCGCCGACCGAAACGGCGCGTTCTATGGCTCCGGAAGTCGCGTCAAGAGCGATAAGCGCCCTTGTGACGTCTGCACCGCATTCCGGCGCGACCATCAAGCCGTCGTTATCCCACGGTTCGCGCAGTGAAACGGGTATTAAATTGTCGATAGCGCGGGATAACTCGAATAAATCCATTTTTTACCTGTCCGATCATTTATTAAGCAATTCTTTTGCTTTGCCGACGATCCCCGCCGCATTCAGCCCGTAATGCTCAAGAAGCACTCCTGCCGGGGCGCTGGTGCCGAATTCATCGTTTATGCCTAACTTTTTGAGCTTTGCTCCGCCTTTTTCGGCGACAAGGGCGGCGACTGCGTCGCCGAGTCCGCCTATGACCGAATGTTCCTCGACGGTGACGACGGCACCGGTTTTGGAACAATATTCGGCGATAAGTTCGTTATCGAGCGGCTTGACCGTGTGGATGTCAATAACGGCGGCGTCGATCCCGAGAGAAGAGAGTTCCCTGCGCGCTTCTATCGCGGCGGAGACCATTATTCCCGTTGCGACTATGGTGACGTCTTTACCGTCGGCAACGACAAGCCCTTTGCCTATTTTGAAACCGTGTTCGCCCTTGGCGTAAACCTGCGGGACGGCGTATCTGCCCAGACGCATATAAACCGGCCCGCTAAAAGTCATAAGCTGTTCAAGTATCGCCTCGGTCGAAGCCGAATCGGCGGGCGAAAGCACCGTCATATTGGGCAGAGCGCGCATTATCGCCATATCCTCGCAGAACTGGTGGGTGGCTCCGTCCTCGCCGACGGTGATCCCCGCGTGGGAAGCGCAGACGCGCACCGGCAGGTTGGGGTAAGCAACGGAATTGCGTATTTGCTCGAAAGCTCTGCCGCAGGCAAACATTGCAAACGACGAAGCGAACGCCGGAACTCCCGTCGCGGCGATGCCGGCGGCGACCGAGATCATATTCTCCTCGGCGATGCCGCAGTTGAAAAAGCGGTTCGGATATTTTTTTGCGAATACCGCGGTCTGGGTAGAGCCGGAAAGATCGGCATCCAGAACGTAAAAATTATATTTTTCGCCGAGTTCGGCAAGTTTTCTGCCGTAGGCGGCTCTCGTTGCTTCTTTTTCAGCCATTGTTCGATTCCTCCAAAGCGACCTTGTATGCCAAAGTCAGTTCTTTTTCGGCAACGGCGTATTCATCATCCTTCGGCGCTTTGCCGTGCCATGTATAGTTGTTTTCCATAAACGAAACGCCTTTACCCTTTACAGTCCGGCAGATGATCGCCGCGGGTCTGCCGCAGTTTTCGGCTTCCCGCACCGCGCGATCGATCTGTTCGAAATCGTGTCCGTCTATAACGAACGTCTGCCAGCCAAACGCCCTGAATTTGTCGTCGATCGGGTTGGGATCCATAACTTCCTTCACTGCGCCGTCGATCTGATAGCCGTTGCTGTCGATAAAGGCTGTGATATTATCGAGTTTATACATATTGGCGAACATTGCTGCTTCCCATACCTGACCTTCTTCGATCTCGCCGTCGCCGAGTACGGTATATACGCGCCAGGAAAGCGATTCGCGTTTTGCGCGCGCAGCCATACCGCAGGCAGCCGAGAACCCCTGACCGAGCGAACCCGTCGACATATCCACGCCGGGGATCGACTTCATATCCGGGTGACCCTGGAGCATCGCTCCGAGTTTGCGAAGATTTTTAAGTTCTTCTTCTTTGAAAAAGCCTTTAATTGCCAGCGCGGAATAAAGAGCCGGGCAGCAATGGCCTTTCGAGAGGACAAACCGGTCGCGGTCGGGTTTTTGAGGATCGGACGGATCGACGTTCATCTTGTTAAAATAAAGATAAGCGACGATCTCCGCGATAGAGAGCGACCCGCCCGGGTGCCCGCTTTTCGCACGGTAGACCGCGTCGACAGACAACATCCTGATACGGGCGGCCTTTTCTTTAAGCATAAGCAACGTTGTGTTTTCCATAAATAATTTCCTTTATTGTATGTACTTTCGAATAAATCAAAACCCTGCGCGCTTAAGCGCCTGCGTGAAATAATCCGGACGTTTTGCCTCGAAACAAAGCGTTTCTCCGCTGACCGGATGTCTGAATGAAATATATTTTGCGAACAGGCATTGCCCGTCCATCCCGAGCCGATAGCGTTCCTGCCCATAGACCGGATCGCCGGCGACGGGGTGGCCGATATAAGCCATATGGACCCTGATCTGGTGGGTCCTGCCCGTCTCCAACACGCATTCGACGTGGGAAAAATCCCGCGATTCCGCCAAAACCGTCCAATGTGTCACAGCCGGTTTGGAATTGATCTCGGTCACCGCCATCTTTTTACGGTCGGTCTTATGCCTGCCGATAGGCGCGTCGACGGTGCCGGAAGGTTCTTTGAAATGCCCGCCGACGATGGCTTCGTACTTGCGCATGAAAGAATGGACCGCGATCTGTTCGGCGAGCGAACGGTGAGCCTCGTCGGTCTTGGCAACGATAAGAAGCCCCGAAGTATCTTTATCAATGCGGTGTACTATCCCCGGACGTATTACGCCGTTGATCGATGAAAGCCTGCCCTTGCAATGATAAAGCAGCGCGTTCACCAGAGTTCCGTCAGGGTTGCCGGCGGCGGGATGCACCACCATTCCGCGCGGTTTATCGACAACAAGAAGATGTTCGTCCTCGTAAACGATATCCACCGGGATATCCTGCGGTACCGCTTCAAGTTCGCGTTCCTCGGGTATTTCGGCGGATATGACGTCACCGCAGTTGACGGTGAACTTCTTTTCGCGCAGTGTGCCGTTTACGGTGACCGCACCCGAAGATATAAGCTCCTGCGCGCGGGACCGGCTGATCCCGAAAGCGCTTGCGACGGCGGTATCGAGCCTGGCGGGCATACCGTCGGCAGGCTCGAACAAAACGCGTTTACCCGGCATTTTCGCCACCGTTTTCGCCGTCTTCGGGCGGGTTGCCCGATTCGTCGGCGGTTTTTTGTTTGTCGCCGGGATCGGTTCCTTCATCGGAAGACGCGGCGGCTTTTTCGGCTTTCAAACGCTTTTCGACCTTCGGTTCGAACACAAGTATATAAACGCCGAGCAGCACCGCGCCTACGGTGATAAACGAATCGGCGACGTTGAATATCGCAAAATCCACAAAATCGAACCGCAAAAAGTCGGTAACGTAACCCAACCCTATCCTGTCGATCATATTTCCTATACCGCCGCCCAATATCATTGCGAGCGAAACGGTAAGGAGCCTGTGACGGCGATATTCTTTTATAAGCACGAAAACCGTCGCAGCCATCGCCGCGAACGACAGCACCATAAACACCCACGGTTTATCGCTGAACGAAGAGAATGCCGCGCCGGTGTTGCGGGTGTGATAAAAACTGATTATATGCGGAATAAAACCCGCTTCCCCGTAAAGTTCGAGGTTGTTGATAACGATCGCCTTCGAGACCTGGTCGAACACCACGACCGCTATGGTGATAATTATTGCTAACATACCGCGTTGCGGCAGCGTGCGCAAAGGTGCTGACCGTCTTCATCCGCTTCGCAATCGTCTTTTTGCATCCAGCAACGGACGCATTTTTCGCCTCCGGCGACAGCCACTTCGGTGCCGACGCCGTCTTCCTCGTTGACGTACGCGGTTTCGGGCGCTTTGGCGCAGGAAACGTTGACTTTGCTTACGATGAACAGTGTGGGAAGCAGCTGTTCGAATTCGCGGAAAAGCTTGTATGCCTCGCTGTTTTCATCGGCATATACGGTGATCTCGGCTTCAAGCGATTTGCCGATGACTTTTTCGGCGCGGGCGAGTTCGAGCGCCTTCATAACTCCGTCACGGTGGCGGAAGAGACGTTCGTATTTTTCCTCCTCGGCGGCGAAATCGAGTTCCGCGTTATAGCCGGGAAGTTCATTACAGAACACGCTTCCGGCGTCGTCGGATGAAGTGTGGCTCATAAATCCCCAGGTCTCGTCGGCGGTGAAGGAAAGCACCGGAGCGAGCAGGCGGGTGAGCGTGTTGACGATAAGATACATAGCCGTCTGAGTACTGCGGCGCGCGGGATCGTCCTTGCGTTCACAATAGAGCCGGTCTTTGGTGATATCTATATACAGTTTCGACATATCGATCGAGCAGAAGTTGTGTATATCGTGATAAACGATATGAAACTGATAGCTGTCGTATGCTTCGTGAACGCGTTTTGCAAGCCCGTTCAACCGTGAAACCGCCCATTTATCGATATCGGTCAAATCGCAAAGCGCGACAGAATCGCGGTTGGGATCGAAATCGGTCTCGGGCGAGCCGAGGTTGGCAAGCAGTATGCGCAGAGTATTGCGTATTTTGCGGTAGCTTTCCGAAAGTTGTTTAAAGATCGCGTCGGAGGCGCGCACGTCGACGCGATAATCGCTTGAAGCCACCCAAAGCCTTAAAATATCCGCGCCGTATTTGTTTATGACTTCCTCGGGCGCAACGGCGTTTCCGAGCGATTTGTGCATTGCTTTGCCCTCGCCGTCGACAGTCCACCCGTGGGTAAGCACGGCTTTATACGGAGCCTGATCCAACCCCGATCCGACGCAGGTGAGCAGCGAAGATTGGAACCATCCGCGGTATTGATCCGCGCCTTCGAGATAAAGGTCGGCGGGTCTGCCCAAGCCGTTTTCGCCGTCGAGAACGTTGAAGTGAGTCGATCCGGAATCGAACCATCCGTCGAGTGTGTCGGTTTCTTTTTTGAACCGGGCGCCGCCGCAATGCGGACAAACGAACCCTTCGGGAAGGAGTTCTTCGGGTTCAAGGCAGAACCAGGCGTTCGAGCCCTGATCGGCAAAAATCCGGGCGACGCTTTCGATCGTTTCGTCGGTGCAGACGGGTTTCCCGCAATCCTCGCAATAAAACACCGGGATCGGAAGTCCCCAGTTGCGCTGGCGCGAAATGCACCAGTCGGCGCGTTCGTTTATCATCGAGACCATTCTGTCCCCGCCCCAAGCCGGCATCCATTCGACGCTTTCGCAGGCTTTGACAGCCTTGTCCCGGAATTTTTCGACCGAGCAGAACCACTGCGGAGTGGCGCGGAATATGATCGGATGTTTGCATCTCCAGCAATGGGGATAGGGGTGGATTATTTCCTCGCTGGCGAGCAGCGCACCGCTTTCTTTAAGATCGTTCAGTATCGCGCCGTTCGATTCGTCATAGCGCATTCCGGCGTATTTTCCGGCAAGTTCTGTCTGATATCCGCGGTCATCCACGGGAACGACGATCTCGATTCCGTAACGCATACCGGTGATATAGTCGTCCACACCGAACCCGGGAGCGGTATGCACGCATCCGGTACCGCTGTCCATGGTGACGTATTCGGCGTTGACAAGAACGCTTTCACGGTCGAGGAACGGGTGGTAAGCTGTCATATACTCGAAATCCTGACCTTTGAACTTCGCAAGTATATCGTATTCTTCGACGCCGGCGTTTTTAAGCGAAGAAGCGATGAGCTCCGTCGCCATAACGTAGCATTCGCCGGAAGGGACTCTGAACAGCGAATATTCCTCACGCGGGTGTACGGCGATAGCCATATTGCCGGGAAGGGTCCAGGGCGTTGTCGTCCAGATGACGAAATAGGTGTTTTTAAGGTCCGCGTAAGGGGCGAACAGTCCTTTATCGTCTTTTACGGCGAACTTGACATAGATGGAAGTGCAGGGCGCGTCGTTATACTCGATCTCCGCCTCGGCAAGAGCCGTCTCATCGTGAGCGCACCAATAGACCGGCTTCAATCCTTTGTAGATATAGCCTCTTTTATACATCTCGCCGAAAACTCTTACCTCGCGCGATTCAAACGCGGGATCCATTGTAAGATAGGGGTGATCCCAATCGCCGATGACGCCGAGCCGGCGGAACGAAGTGCGCTGAAGATCGACGAATTTCGCGGCAAAATCGCGGCAGGCGGAACGGAATTCGCTTACCGTCATCTTGCGCCTGTCGAGCTTGCTTTGCTTGATTATCGCGCTTTCGATCGGCATTCCGTGGTTATCCCAACCCGGAACGTAAGGCGCGTAAAAGCCCTCCATCGATTTGGATTTAACGATAAAATCTTTTAATATCTTGTTGAGCGCGGTACCGATATGAATGTTGCCGTTGGAGAAAGGAGGCCCGTCGTGCAGCACAAACGAGGATTTGCCCTCGTTGCGTTCAAGCATCTTTTCATAAAGGTGTTCATCGTTCCACTTCTGAAGCGTTTCGGGCTCTTTCGTGGGAAGATTCGCCCTCATGGGGAATTCCGTTGCCGGAAGGTTGAGTGTGTCTTTATAATCTTTCATAAGGGTATTATCCGACAGCCTGGCTCTTATTTGCCGTCGTCCTCCATCATAAATTTAAGATATTCGTCCTGCGCTTTTTTTGCGTCGTCGGAAAGATCAGGCATCGGCGCTTCGGAAGCGGGCTGTTCCGGCGCGGGTTCTTCCGCGGCGGGTTCTTCCTCGATCTTCGCGGGCTCCTCCGTCCTCAGTTTGCTCTCTTCGACGCGGCGGCGTTCGGTTTCTTCCTCGATTTTAACGCGTACGTCGCTGAATATGTTGGTCACGATCGCGTCGTCGTTGGGAAGAACGATATCTTCTATCTCGTTGACCGAGAGATCCTTGAGTTCGGCGATATGCTTGCCGTAAAGCTCATAGACCTGTTTTTTGAAATCTATTATGCTGGTACGCATCACCCACGCCTTTTCCTTTTCGGCTTGGAGCTGCTGGCGGAACTCGGCTATAACTCCGTCGCAGCGGTCTTTTATCGCGCCGGTGATGATATCCGCGCGGTCACGGGCGTCGGCGATGATCTTTTCAGCCATTTTCTGCGCCGAAATAAGAGTGCTGCGGATCGATTCCTCCTCGTCCTTTATCTCGTCGAGATTGGTGACTACGATCCTCAGTTTGCGTTCCAATTCGTTGTTTTCGCGGTACGCCTCGGTATATTTTTCAAGGACAAACGCAATATATTCGTCGACTTCCTGGGGATTGTAACCTTTAAAGGTCTTTTGAAACTGCTTGTTTTTGAGTTCGTGAGGTGCCAGCATTTTATTGTTCCTTTCTGCGTATTCAAACATTTATATAAAAGCCTTCCGGCTGTAAAGATATGCCGTTAACGCCGCAAAGCACTACCGCCTTCCGCTTTTCAGAAGACCTGTAGTGCGAGCAAAACGATTATAAGTATGATCACTGTTGCAACATACGAAAGGTCGATCGGCAGTTCCTGCACCGCGGGAAAACGGTCGAGCAGTCTGCGCGTCGGCGCGACGATCGGTTCGGTGACGGCACAGCAAAAGATATAGAACCCGGAAGGCGATTCTTCATCGACCCAATTGGCGAAAAGAACGCGGATCATGATCGCAAACAATACGAACCATACCGCCGCAACCGCCGTTCCGGATACTATATAAAAGAGTGTTTCCAAGTCAGATATTACCCCGGCCGGTTATCAGCGGAAAAGCTCGCGGGGTTTTGCGGGGTGTTCTTCGGCGGGGGCTTCGGGCTGTTCGCCGGAAACGTCGACGTTTTTGGGCGTTACGACGTAAGTGGCGTTGGCGACCTTTTTGACCTGACCGTCGATGGCGAAAACGACGCCGCAGAGGAAGTCGATAATGCGTTTTGTCGTCTCTTTATTGGTGTCTTCAAGGTTGAGCACCACGGTACGTCTGGCAAGCAGATGTTCGCCGATCTGGCGCACTTCGTCGAAGCGTTCGGGTTTGACGACTTTCATTTCCAGCGCGGCGGAAGAGATGCCGCCGGTGGAACGTGCGGGAGCGGCTGCTCTGGGAGCCTGAGCCGCGGGTTGAGTCGCGGGGACTTCTTCCTGTTCCTCGTATTCCTCAAACTCTTCGTTTTCTTCGTAATCGTCTTCACCTTTGAAGATATCGCCCAAGCGATTCATAATTCCCATAACGGAACCTCCTGTTTATTGAATTATTATTTGTCGTAATTATAATTGCGTTCGCCGAATATGCCGCTGCCTATCCTGACAAGATTTGCGCCGCATTCGACCGCGGTAAGATAATCGCCGCTCATCCCCATGGAAAGGATGTCTATACTGCTATTATCTATTTTTTGTTGCGATATGTCAACAAATATTTTATTTATTTTGTAAAAATATTTTTTATTCTGACCGGGTTCGTCGCATTTCGGCGGCACGCACATCAATCCGCGCAGCCGGAGGTTGGGAAAACCCGCGACCAGGCGGCAAAAATCGGCGGCGTCTTCCGGCTTCACTCCGGATTTCGACGGTTCTGAAGCGACGTTTACCTCTACAAGAACGTCCATCGTCCTGCCGATGGCGGAGCAGCGGCGGTCGATCTCGGCGGCGAGCCCGATCCTGTCGACCGAATGGATCATATCGACTTTATCGACAATATATTTCACCTTGTTTGTCTGCAGCGCGCCGATAAAATGGACCGAAAGCCGCGATCTGTCGATAAGATCGTATTTTTCAAGCAGTTCGTTCACGCGGTTCTCGCCGATAAGAGTTATCCCCTCGCCGGCGGCGAAATTTATCAGATCCGCCGGGACGGTCTTTGTGGCGGCGAGCAGCCGCGCCCTGCCGCCGAGCTCCGCGGTGATCCTTTTTATATTTGCCGATATTTCCTGCCTGGTGTTCATAGCGCTATGTCAACCTCATACCGTCATAAATCCCGCTGCCCTCGGTTATTACAATGTCGTGCAGCGAAAGCCGGGTCTTTGAATTATACGCGATGTTGTCCCTTTCGGGATAATTCGGGTCGACGGGTATTTCGCAAATGCAGTAACTGCCGTAGGAATAAAGCACCTCGGTGGTTTTGAACACCACCCTGCTGCCCTGCACCACATAGACCCCGGTCACGCCGTCGTTCATTCGCAAAGCGGAAGAGCTTATACGCAGCCCTTTATATTCCCTATCGGTCAGTTCGACCGTCTGCCCGCGTGAGAAATCGAATCCGTCCGGCATGACTTTTGTCGAAAACACCAGTATGGTCTGATCGCGGTCGGTTCGATTCAGGCGGCGTTCCAGCTTCATTTGAAGCACAGTGTTGTTCGAATACTGAAAAGTTACGGGATAATTCTGCCCGTTGCGATAATTCTCGGCGGCGCGCTTGTCCAGTGCGACGGCGATATACCAGGTCGAGCCGTAAACGAGTTTGCCTGAAGAATTATTTATGAGCGATTCGTCGGGGACGGAATCGCCGAGCCGGTCGAATTCATCCGGAGTGAGCGTTTCGAGCGCTTTCACGGTGAAAATATTCTCGTATCCGTCGACGTTGGAATAAAAATACCCCGATCCGGGAGCCTCCGTAACGTATCTTTCGCCGCTGATCGATTCAACAAGGCTGTCGCGTTCAGAGTAAAGGTTGTTGAGTTCGGCGTCGTAACTGACCGAATGGATCAGCGCGTTGCGGCGGTTGAGCAGTATAAGGAGTTCGTCTTTTTCGCGCAGTGCCTTATCAAGCGCGTTGCCGTCCGCGTCGCGGATGATCTCCAACATAATGCCGTCGATCTCCTCGTCGAGGATGGAAATATTCGTAGTGGCGGCTCCGTCACTGAGGCGGCTCTTGCGGAGTACCTCAATGCGGGCATTGATCTCGTTTATGCGATGCTGAGCGGCCGCGTCGCTTTCTTCAAGGTAAGTCACCGCGACGTTCTGACCTTTTTTGACTTTTTCGCCGTCTTCGGCAAGGTAGCAGTCGATCCCGCCGGAAGCCGATTCGATAACGTGTTCATCGCGGAACAGATAGGCTTTGAGTTCGGCGCGCCGGGTTATCGTCGCATAGGAGGCGTTTTCGACTTCGACAAAGACGCCGACGTTGAGCATCAGCTGCAGGAACAGATAGCCGACTATCGCGGCGGCGACGATCGCGGTGCCGAACTGCGCGAAAAACCTTTTTGTATAAGCGAGGAACCTGTCGACGCGCGAACTGCCGCGCGACTTGCTTACTCTTCTTACCGCGGGCGCTTTCGGCAAAGCGGCGGGGCTTTTTTCTTCGGTCATATTCGGCATTGCGGCGGCTCCTTTCAAATAATCAGATCAGGATGGTTTCATCCTTATGCATCCGCGCAAACCAGGTCAGCTGACGTTTTGCGTAATGGCGTGTGTTTATCTTAACGGCTTCCCGGACGGCGGATAGATCGCATTCTCCGTCGAAGAAAGGATAAAATTCTTTGTATCCTATCGCCTGCGAGGCGGTGGGCGTTGTGCGAAGGCCGCGTTTGCAAAGCGATTCGACTTCCCGCGCAAGACCGAGCTCAAACATGGAGTCGACTCGACTTTCGATGCGCGCGTAAAGTTCCGACCGGTCCTTCGGCGCGAGCATAACGGTGCAAACTTCGTATTCCGGCGCGTTTTCGCGGCTGGCGGCGTCCGATTCGGTTTTTGTCATACCCGACAAATAACAAATCTCCAAAGCCCTTACGACGCGCTTCACGTTGTTCGGGTGGATCGCGGCGGCGGCTTCGGGGTCGGCTTCGGCAAGCCTTTTGTGGAGCGCGTCCGCACCGTTTTCCCGCGCATAGCGGTAAAGTTCTTCGCGCAGCTCAGGGTCCGATTCGTTTGCGGGCGGGCGAACGCCGGAAATGAGCATTTCGATATACATTCCGGTGCCCCCGGCGATTATCGGCACCTTCCCGCGGGAAAAAATATCTTCGATCGCGGAGGAAGCCGATTCAACGAACCGCATTGCCGAATAAGGCTCGGTTATATCGGCTACGTCGATAAGATGGTGCTTTATGCCGCGCATCTCGGACAAAGTGGGTTTTGCGGTGCCGATATCCATTCCGCGGTATATCTGCATCGAATCGCCGCTTATCACCTCGCCGCCGATCTTTTCGGCAAGCCCGACCGCGTAGGCGCTTTTTCCGGAAGCAGTCGGCCCGATCACCGCGTATATGATTTTATCGGTTTTCATCACGTTTTTTTATCCTTTTGCGGACGGTATCGACGTAATATACCACCGAAACCGCTCCGCAGGCGATGATCATAAGATAAAAACTGATCGAACGGTAGAAAAGCATTGCCGAAGCGGCGAGCGCTTCGCCGGCGTAGATGCTTTTGTATAATCCGTGGGTGATAAGCTCGGAAGCGCCGGCTGATCCGGGCAAAGGGATGGCGTTCACGGTGAGAACGATGATGATATGTATGCAGATTATATCCACTGCGCCGAGTTCGTTATACCCCAGCGAGCGGTAAACGCAATAGGCGATCGCGCAGCTGCTGACCTTCTGGACGACGTTCCAGAAAAGCGCTTTGACCTGAGCGAAAGGATGTGCCCTGATAAGGCGGTGGCATTCGGCGTAATCTTCGAGCGCGGCGTCGAGTTTAACAAGGTTTGCCTGCGGATCGCGCATGAGTTTTATCCTTCCGAGCAGGCGGTATATCGGCGCGGCGATTATCCTTATAAGCCGCGGGGCGAAGATAAACAGCAGACAGGAAAGGAACCCGCAGCAGTTGGCGATGTAGCCCAATATGAGCAGAACTTTAAAGGTGGGGACCGATGCGGATTGGCTTATGATCAGTTCGCGGTCTTTGATAAGCGTAAAGGTACTTAAAATAAGGAGCGAAACGGTATAATGCATTGTGTTTGTAAGCATTATCGCGCTCGATTTGGCGACTTTTATTCCCTCTTTCGCCATAAAATATATCGCCGCGGGCTGCCCTCCCGAAGCCGAGGGAGTTATACCTGCAAAAAACTGGTCAACGCAGGCGTAAAGCGTTGATTTCACATGGCCGATTTTTATGCCGATGGCGCCGCCGAGCGAAGCGATGGCGCGGCCTTCGCTGTAAACGTAAAGGAGCAAAAGCCCCAACCCGGCGAACAGATATCCGACGCTCATTTCTTTGATCAGCGACGGTATGGAACCGAAATCGAGATCGGCGGACGAAAAAAGAAACGTAAAAGTCCCCGCGACGATCAAAAAGAACACCGCGGCGAATATCACCGTGCTTTTCCAGTTTATTCCTTTTGGTTTACGCTGCCCGGCAAGATCGCATCCCTGTTCCGGAACCTCCTCCTGCCGGCTGATGTTTTCGCTCATAAAAAACGCCGTTCCGCCGCGAAAACGCCCGTTTCAAGCCTTTCTTCGCGGCATTTCGATTATTTGTTGCCCGCCGCAGAAACACTCCGGCAGATTAACTTATATTTTAGCACAACGTTTGCAGTTTGTCAATTATTTTAACTGTTCCGGCGAACCGGAAAAAGAAAAGCCGGGCGCCGCCGCCTGCGTCGGAACGCTTTTGGGGAGCGGCGCCGAACCGCGGGAAACTATTCTGTGAACATCGCGTCGCCGAAGATGACGGTTTATGGGATATGACCGATCGGTAAAAGACATTTCGGCACGAAAGCCGTGCCGAAATATCAAAACAGATCGCTGTGAGTACCCGTTCTGGAAAGATACAATATCAACTTATCATCTTCGATTTCATAAATCAACAACCAATCGGGCTGAATATGGCACTCGCGAAAAAATCCGTAATTTCCCGAAAGCTGATGATCCCTGTATTTTGCGTCAAGTGTTTCACCGTTAGCGAGCGTTTTAATCACATCAGTCAAAAGATTGATATTATATCCTCTTTTTTGCGCCGACTTAACGTCTTTCTTAAACTGATTAGAAGGCTTGACCTCATACTTCACCGAGAATATCCTCCATCATCTGATCGACGTCTCTATAGGATTTATACTTTTCCGGGTGGTGTCTCATTTCTTCGGCTTCTTTCATTGCCGCAAGCGTCACGGCGTTAGGCACCTCCCTTGTGATGGTAAACGGGAACGTCCCTTCATAAATCATTTGTTTCAAGAAAACATTGACAGCGGTAGAAAGATCCATACCGAAATCAGAAAGCAATGCCTGAGCTTTTTTCTTTGTGTCAGCATCAATAGTGATATTGGTTGATACTTTAGGCATATAATCACCTTCCTTCGTTTTTATTATACTCATATTATGCGCATTTGTCAACTATATGTTCGCATTTTATGTTGAATTTTCAACATATCAGCATCGCGTCGCCGAACGAGAAGAACCGATATCTCTCGCTAACCGCTACGTTATACGCGTGCATTGTGTTTTCGTATCCGGCGAAAGCGCAAACAAGCATTATAAGCGTGCTTTCGGGCAAATGGAAGTTGGTTATTATCGCGTCGACGCATTTGAATCTTACGCCGGGATGAATGAAAATCGAAGTCTCGCCCTCAAACGGATGCACCGTCCCTCCTTCGTCGGCGACGCTTTCAAGCGTTCTTACGCTGGTGGTGCCGACTGCGATCACCCGCCCGCCGTTCTTGTGCGTCTCGTTTATTGTTTCCGCCGCCTGTGGGGTAACCTTTATGTATTCCGAATGCATTATATGCGCCGAAAGGTCGTCCTCTTTCACCGGGCGAAAGGTTCCCAGCCCGACGTGAAGCAGTACGCGCGCGATCTTTACTCCCTTTTCCTCAACGTATTTGCACAAGGTAGAATACAGCCCGTCATTACCGTAGTCCTCCTGCGCCTCCAAAATTGGCAGCACGTCCTTTAATACCTGAAGAGAAGTCTCGGAATTCGTCTTCATCTTCTTAT